>JASLZG010000119.1 GCA_030754995.1 Lentisphaeria bacterium | reverse complement strand
CTGGCGGCACTGCAGGCCTACGAACTCGGCACCTTTCTGCAGGGGCTGCTGCACTGCGAAGACCGTGTCAGCATGGCCTGGGGCCTGGAAAGCCGCCTGCCGTTGCTCGACTGGCGCCTGGCGGAAGGACTTTTTGCCATGACCCCAAGGGCGCGCACCGCCGGTTATGAACTCAAGGGGCTGCTGCGTGCCGCCGCGGCGCCGTACCTGCCGGGAAGCGTTGTCAATCGTCGCGACAAGCTCGGCTTCCCGACCCCGTTCCGGCTGTGGGCGGAGCAGGATCTACGCCAGCCGATCCGCGAATTGCTGGGCGATTCATTCCTGGTTCGCGACGGGATCATCGATCGAAAATTCCTCGAGCACCAGTTGGCGGCGCCCGGATACTCCGACATGGCCGGGCTCACGCTGTGGGCCATGGTCGCAACTGAAACCTGGCACAATGTGTTCTTCTGAGACCGTCTTGCCCGAAACCACGCTTACTCCCGCGTACCGGGATAAAAAGGCGTGGATTAAGGGGCGCCGTCAAGATCTCTTGCCGGCCGCCCGAAACCAACCTCAGCAGCTCCACTAAAACCTCCCCATCATGCTGATCTACATGATCACCCACAACGACCTGTCCGTCAGCGAAGGACCGGTCACCCACTTCACCGAGATCGCCCAGAACTTCAATGCCCTGGGACATAAGGCGACCGCTTTCGCACCAGACCTGAGTGTCGGCCGGCGGCCGTGGCCACTGGAGGTTCATTACCTGCCTTCCCTGGTCCGGCGTCGCGGTATTTCGCAATTGTTCTATGAACTGTCACTGCTGGTGGCGTTGTGGAAAGCCTGTCGCCGTCGTCCTCCGGACTTGATTTACAGCCGCCAGAGTTATATCTCGCTGGCCGCCCCCTTTGTTGCCGCGCGCCTCGGCATTCCACTGGTTACCGAGGTCAATGGGGTCTTTACCGACGACCTCGCCGGGCGCAACGCCGGCGTGTTGCGGCGCTGGATCAACCGTGTATCAGAGGGTTACGCCTATGCCCGCAGCCAGCTGATCATCGGTGTCAGCCAGCGGGTATGTGATGTGGCAGCCGAGTTATATGGCGTCCCGGAGGAGAAACTGCTGGCGCTCGAGAACGGTGTCAATACTGAAAAATTTCAACCGCAGCCGGAGGCCGTTCGCACCGACCTGCGGGGCAGGCTCGGACTGGCGCCGGAACATGTGTGTATCGGCTATGTCGGCTGTTTCACGCCATTCGACGGGGTCGAGCAGTTGCCGTCGGTGGCCCGCCGGCTGGCCGACGACGGGGTCGAGAATTTCCGGTTCGTGCTGATCGGCGAAGAGAAAAAGAAAGGTGAGGTCGAGCGGCTCATCGACCTGGAGGGGGTATCTGAATATTTCACCCTGACCGGGCGCATCGAGTACGCCGAGCTGCAGGAGCACCTGTCGGTATTCGACATCGGCATCGCACCGTACCGGCTCCGCCAACACGACGACATGGGCAATGCGACATATATCGGCAATTCCTCGCTCAAATGCCTGGAATACTCTGCCATGGGGTTGCCGGTCGTCAGTACATATCTGCCGCAGTCCGCCTATATCGAGGCATCTAATTGCGGCATCCTGTGCCCGCCGGAAGACGAGGACATGCTGGTCGAGGCGATCAAGACATTGATCGGGCAGGGAGAAGCCGCCTGGGGCAACATGGGTGAGCGCGGCCGCGAGCTGGTCGTCGAACAACGCTCCTGGCGTTCCGTGGCCAACCGGACGATCGAGGCTATCGAAGCGGTCATCGGGTGATATTGTGCAGGCACTGTTCATTAACTGCTGCCTCGAGTCCGGGGCCCCTGCAGGCCCTGACAAAAAACATTGGGACCGGGATAAGATGACCGATCACAACCAGTGCGACACCCGCGATGCGACGTCCAGGCGTGTCGCCAAAATCCATCGCAACCTGAACGGCTGAATCGTCATGTGCGGCATCGGCGCCATTTTCAAGACATCAACAACAGGTGAACTGCCGGATATTCGGCCGATGCTCGACATCGTCCGTCATCGGGGCCCGGACGACGAAGGGTACGCTGCTGTCTACGATGACACCGTCTGCTTCGCCGGCGGCCCCGACACCCCGGAAGAAATCGCTGCCGCGGACACCGTCTATCGGCCAAGGCCCGAGTATCGGGACGCCCGGTTTGCCGATGCGCTCGCCGTCCTCGGACACCGGCGCCTGTCGATCATTGACCTGTCGCCGACCGGGCACCAGCCGATGAGCTCCGAAGACCAGCGGTATATCTGCGTTTATAACGGTGAGATCTACAACTTCCGGGAATTGCGGCAGGAGCTTGGGGAGGCCGGGGCGGAATTCGTCTCCGCCAGCGACACCGAGGTGCTGCTTGCTGCTTACCGCACCTGGGGCGTCGACTGCCTGCAGCGGTTCAACGGCATGTTTGCCTTCGTCATCGTCGACCGCGTACGGGGCGAACTGTTCGCGGCACGCGACCGGTTCGGGATCAAGCCGTTGTATTACTGGCACTCGCCCGAGGGGGTCCTGGCGTTCGCATCAGAGATCAAGCAGTTCACCGTACTGCCGGGTTGGCGGGCGACGCTGGATGGGCAGGCGGCCTACGACCAGTTGAACTGGGGCATGGTGAATCACACCGGCGCAACACTTTTCTCCGGCGTTCGGCAACTGTACGGCGGGGAGTACTGCAATTGTTCCCTTGACCAGCTCGGCCCGCGATTGCCGGTCAGGCAATGGTATAATCTCGCACCGGCATCCTTCCACGGAGATCTGCCGGCCGCCGCCGAACAGTTCGCCGAGCTGTTGAACGATGCCGTGGCCTTGCGACTGCGCGCCGACGTGCCGGTCGGTACAAGCCTGTCCGGCGGCCTCGACTCATCGTCCATCGTTTGCCTGGCGAACCGGTTGCTGCGGGCATCCGGCGAGTCGTTCGTACAAAAAACATTCTCCGCCTGTGCCCACGACCAACGCTTCGACGAGCGGCAGTATGTCGATGCAGTAGTCGGGCACTGTCGGGTGGAGGCACATTACACCTACCCGGACCTGAATGAACTTCTCGACGCCCTCGACACCGTGATCTGGCACCACGACGAACCGTTCGAGAGCACTTCGATCTATGCACAATGGGAAGTGTTTCGGCTCGCGGCGGAGAACAACGTGAAAGTAGCACTGGACGGGCACGGCGCCGATGAGCTTTTGTTGGGTTACGACGCCTGTCTCGCACCCTACTTCGCCGGACTCTTCGCCAGGTTACGCTGGTTGCAGCTGTTACGGGAACTGCACACTGTGCGGCATGTGCATGGATTGGGCTACATGTTCGCTGCCAAAGGCATGGCGAACATGCTGTTGCCGGAAGCGTTCCGGCAGTTTCTGAAACGCCACGTCGGCAAGGTCTCCACCGCCCCCGCCTGGCTGAATGTTGATCTGCTGCACGCGACAGACCGCGACCCCGGCGTTCAGCACGGATTGAAAACGACATCCACAAACACCTTCTCCAAGGCGCAGTTGCTCAGGACCATGATGCCGATGCAGCTGAAATGGGCCGATCGCAATTCCATGGCGCATTCTGTCGAATGCCGGGTGCCTTTTCTCGACCATCGCATCGTCGAATTCGCCATGGGACTGCCGACTGAGATGAAAATGCATCGCAGTGGCCGCAAACGCATCCTGCGAGAGGCTATGGCCGAGGTGCTGCCGGCGAAAATCAGCCGACGCCAGGATAAAATGGGGTTCGTCACCCCGGAGGAAGCCTGGGTACGCGAGCAGGCCCCGGACTGGTTCCGCAAAGCCGCCGGCGAAGCAATCGAGCAGACGCACGGGCTGGTCAACCAGAAATTTGTCAATGTCGCCAGCGAGATGATCGACGGTCGTCACACCTTCAGTTTCCAGTTGTGGCGCATTATTTGTTTCAGCCGCTGGATGGAGCGCTACGGTGTCAATCTCCCCTGACCCGCCAACCCAATCAAAGAAGCCGGTCATCGTTTACATCGGTGGCTGCAACGTCACCCAGGGTGGTGCCGAACGTACCCATACGCAAGGCATCGTCAATTACCTGCGCAAGCATGCAGACCTGTATTTCATCGGCGGCTACGACGCCGGTTCGCAGCCGGTTGCCGTCGGTCTGCTGCCGAGCCGCGAGTGGTTCCTGCCGGTCTCCCGCGGCCTGATCGGCAAGATCCGTCACGAGTTGAACGTCGTCGCGCTGGTCGAGCGCATTATCAGAGAGACCGGCTGCCGTGTCGACTTCATCTATTGCCGCTACCGGCTGCTGGCCATGCTCTCCGGAGTCCGCCTGGCCAGGCGCGGAATGCCGCAATTCATCGAGTACAACGACAGCGCGACCGTGCAGCTGCAGTGGGGCGCCCGCAGCGGGCTGTGGCGGGGGCCGGGCAAATGGCTGCGCTCAAATCCATTGACGATCGCGCTGATTCGCTGGACCGAGGCGGTGCTGTTTCGCCGGGCTGCCGGCGTCATCGCCATCACCGCGCCGCTGCGCGACTATGTCCGGTCCCTGGCACCGGAGGTGCCCGTGGTTGCCATTGGCAACGGCAGCGATCCAATGAGTGTCCGGCCGCTGGACAAGACCGAGAGCCGCCGGCAACTGGGCCTCGACCCGGAAGGACGCTACTTCGTGCACGTCGGTACGCTCACCTGTTGGGACGGTCTCGATCGTGTGCTCGAGGCGTGGGCCGAGCTCGACGACCATCAGTCACCAGCCCGCCATCTGCTCATCGTCGGCAAAGGCCATGACGAGGAACATCTGCAGCGTCTGGCGGCTGACCTGCGCATCACCAGCGTCACGTTCGTTGGCGAACTGACACGCTCGCAGGCACTCACCTACCTGGGCGCCGCCGATGTCGGGCTGCTGTTGAAGACGATCGACGAGTACGGACTGTCGCCCATCAAGCTCTACGAGTACATGGCCGCCGGGCGCCCGATCATTGCCTCGGATATCGACGACATCAACATCGTCGGCGACCTGGGCATCGGCGCCACGGTGCCGATGCCGCTCGAACGTGAGGCCTTGAAGGAAACTATCCGCCGGTTTCTTTCGATGTCCGCCGAACAGCTGGATGCCATGGGGCAACGCGCCCGGGATATTCTGTGCGAACGGTTCACCTGGGACAAGCGCGGCGACCAGATCCTCGGCTGGGTCCATGAGAATCTGCCGTGAAAATACTGCTGATCATCACTGAGCTCGGCGAAGGCGGTGCCGAGAACGCCCTGGGGCAAGTCGCTTCAGGCCTTTCTCGTCGTGGCCATCAGGTGCGCGTTGCCTGTCTCTTCAACAGTGACGGCGCCGTCGCCCGGCGCCTGAACGCCGCCGGTATCGAAGTGGACAGCCTCGGCGTCACCGGCACGGCAAAGCTGCCGGCCGGCTTGAAGCGCCTGCGCGCCGTGATCCGCGACTTTGTGCCGGACATCGTCCACTCCTGGCTCTTCCACGCCAATTTTCTGGCACGCCTGGCACTGCCGCGCGGCCTGCCGCTGATCGCCTCGCTGCGCGTCGTCGAACCGCGCAAGTCGCACGTCTGGCTCGAGGCGCTGACCCACGGCCGCGTCAGCCACTGCATCTGCGTCTCGAACGCCGTCCAAGAGTTCGCCGTCGAGCAGGTCGGCATGGACGCGGCCCGCTGCACGACGATCGGGAACGGCGTCGACTTCGAAGCCTTCGCCGCCGCCCGGGCGGCAAATCGCGGCAGCGCCACGATGCAGGGCCTGTGTGTCGCGCGCCTTACACACCAGAAAGGTCTCGACATCCTGCTTGAAGCCCTCGCCGGGTTGCCGGCGGACATCGACTGGCACTGGCGCTTTGTCGGCGCCGAGCCGGAGCCGGTGTGCGCCGCGCAGCTGCGGCAGGCCGCCGCTCACCTGGGCATTGCCGCGCGCCTCGACTGGTGCGGCCCGGTGCCGCGTGAGCAGCTGGTCGACTACTACGCCGCCGCCAATCTCCTGGCGTTGCCGTCGCGTTGGGAAGGGCAGGCGAACGTTGTACTCGAGGCGCTCGCCGCCGGCGTCCCGGTGCTGGCGTCGGAAACCGACGGCATCCGGGATCTCACGGCAGCAGCGCCGGCGGCATTGACGGTTGTCGCCGACAATGTTGCCGCGGCCTGGACCGCCGCGCTCAACGACCTTTGGCGAGCGCCTGATCGCCGGGCCGCGCAGGTCGAGGCGGGCGTTGCGTTCACAAGCGATCGCGCCTGGGCAACGGTCGTCGACCGCCACCTCGAGGTCTATCGAGATGTCTCCGGGGCCTGATGGCTCGCGGGCTCGGCGCCGGTCGCCGCCCGGCGGCCGCCTCCCACATTCCGGGGCGGCGGTCAATCCTCAGCCGCGGGTGCCTTCGATTTAGGCGCGCGTCAGCGGGTCTGCCGGTGCCCATGCAGGGGTTCTGCCGTGAACGGCTATTGGGACTCGTTCGACTTCGTTGACATCAATGACAGTTCATGTGAATGTTGCCCGATGCCGTTCCCTGGAGAGGCGGAAGACTTTGACCCCGGCGGCATACAGGCCGATATTTCCCCATGAAGCAGTCGAAAATCGGACAGCGTAAGACGACCCAGCGCGAGGCGATCTCCGCGGTGATCCGCCAGGCGGAAGGCCCGCTCACGGTGGAGGAGATTTCCGAACGTGCCTCGAAGCTGGTGGCGTCCCTGGGGTTGGCGACGGTGTATCGCACCGTCAAGCTGCTGCTGGAGTCGAACGAGATCAGTATCGTCTCGATCCCGCACAGCCACGATCGCTACGAGGCCTCGGACCTGGCGCACCACCACCACTTCCGCTGCCGCAACTGCAGACTGGTCTTTGACCTGCCCGGCTGCATCCTGCCCATCCCCGACGGCACCTCACTGCCCGGCGGCTACAAGGTCGAGGCGCACGAAGTGACGCTGATCGGGACCTGTCCGGAATGCAACGGTGGGTAAGGCTGGCAACGACGCGTTCGGACGCTCAGGGGAAGAGGTCCTTGAGCCGTTTCATGAACTTCTCATGGACCGGATGGGTCTTGGACTCGCAGCTGTCATGGAAAGTTTCCAGCGCTTCACGCTGGGCGCGATTGAGCTTGCGCGGGATCTCGATTGACAACACCACGTGCTGGTCGCCCCTGCCTTTGCGACGGCGCGACGGAATTCCCTTGCCGGACATGGTGATGACTTTGCCGTTCGCCGTACCGGCAGGAATGTTGAGCTCCTCGGTTCCGGAGATGGTCGGCACCTCGACCTTGCCGCCGAGCGCCAGGGTCGCATAGTCGATCGGCATCTCGAGGACGACGTCGTCGCCGTCGCGCTTGAAGATCTCGTGCTCCTCGACATGCAGGACAATATAAAGATCACCGGGCGGCCCGCCGCCGGTCCCCGGCACGCCTTCGCGGGAATAGCGCAGACGGGCACCGGTATCGACGCCCGGCGGGATCTTGACGCGAATCTTCTTGGTCTTGTTGACCTGGCCGCCGCCGGAACATTTGCGGCACTTCTGCTCGACAATCTCGCCGGTGCCGCCACAGGTCTGGCAGGTCTGCCGCAGGCTGAAGAACCCTTGTGACACGGTGACCTGGCCGGAACCGTTGCAACGGCCGCAGTGCAGTTTGCTCGAACCCGGTTCGACTCCGGAGCCGGTGCACTTGCCACACGGCGAAGGCTTGGTGATTTCCTCTTCCTTCTCGATCCCGAAAACCGCTTCCTCGAAAGCGATCACCAGGTCGTAGCGCAGGTCGGCACCCTGTCGCGGGCCGCCCTGTCGCTGGCGCCGCCCGCCGCCACCGCCGCCGAAGAACTCCTCGAAGATGCTGCCGCCGCCGCCGCCGCCGCCGCCGCCGAAAACGCTGCTGAACAAGTCGAAGGGATCGGAGTAACCGCCGCCGCCGCCGGAAGAGGAACGGTTGACGTAGGCGTCGTGACCGACTCGGTCGTACATCTGCCGTTTCTCGGTGTCACCCAGCACCTCGTAAGCCTGGGAGACTTCCTTGAAGTTGGATTCCGCCGCCGCGTCGTCCGGGTTGCGGTCCGGGTGGTACTTCAACGCCGCCTTGCGGTAACTCTTCTTTATCTCGTCAGCGGAAGCGCTTTTGGATACACCCAGCAACTCGTAATAGTCTTTTGCCATAGTGCTCAAGTTTCTCTGCTCTCGGGGTTGCGGGTGGTTGTCCCCAACCGTCTCATCGCTGCGGCCCTACGCCTCAGCGCTGCCGGCGGCCTCATCGCTGCCGGCCTCCTCATCGCTGCCGGCCTCCTCAGCGCTGTCGGCCTTCTCAGCGGCAACTTCCGGACCGGTGCTGACGACGACCATGGCGGCACGCAGCACCGTCTCACCAAGGCGATAGCCGGCTTTCCACTCGCGGATGATGTGCTCGGCCGGGACGTCGTCGGAGGGCTCGGCGGAAACAGCCTCGTGCTGTTTCGGGTCGAACTTCTCGCCGGTCAGTATTTTTTCGAGGCCCAGGGCCTTGAGGCAGCGCTCGAGCTCGGCGTGGATCATCTGCATGCCTTGTTTGAGCGTCGCGATGTCGGCATTTTCCTGGTCGGCGGCCATCATCGCCATGCCGAAATGATCGACGATCGGCAGGATCGACTCGATCGCGGCGCTCTTGCCGATGGTTCTGGCATTGGAGATATCGCGCTGGCTGCGCTTGCGGAAGTTGTCCAATTCGGCTCGCAGCCGCAAGTGTTTGTCCTTGGCCTCGGCGACAGCATCTGTGAGCTGGGCGATCTGCTCTTCAGGCGTCGGCGGTGGCGGCGGTTCCTCCTCGGCCTCTTCCGCGGTGTCGGCGGTGTCGGGCACAGCGGCAGCCTCGATGTCCGCCTCGGGTGCGGTTTTCGGGTCTTTGTCGGCAGCCGGTTCGGCCGCATCGGGCGGCGTCTCCAGAACCTCTTCTTTCGTTTTACTCACTGGTGCTGGCCTCGGTCATGAAACGGATTACGGACACATGGATGGTCAGAACTCGAAACAGTGAATATACGGTCGCAGTCGCCGTGCGTCAACGGCAGTGACAAACTGAAAAGCGGCTCAAGCCCCGGCGTGAATGAAATCTGTTGCGAAATCCGCAACCACACAGTCACGGATTTCGCTGAACAGGTCCATGACCTTGCTCAGCACTTGATTGCAGTATTTTTGTTCATTGCTGACTATGACAATGCCAAGGCAGGCGTAGTTCCAGACGTCATGCCCCCCGATCTCGGCGATCGAGACGTTGAACTTCTTGCGGACGCGGTCGCGCACACTGTTGAGCACGGCACGCTTGTCCTTGAGCGACATGGCGTGTTCGATGTCAAGCTCGACTGTGAGGATGCCCAGGACCATCAAGGAGAGGCGGGTGCGGGGTTCAAGGATTCAGGGCCGTCGACGGCGGCGGCTGGGCCGGTTGAAATTCAGCGTCCGGCGTTCGCGTACGTACTATATCATTTCATTTCATTTGTCTGCAACGTTGTTGGCATTCACAACGGCCGCGAGTATGCTCCGTGAATCCCAACCCGGATGATTCACATGAATCACGATGTTCTGGAAAGCCTGAAAACAGCGCCGATACAATGCAACGTCCATCCGGTATTGTCCGTCGCCGCACTCGCCGGGTTCGCTGAGATCCTCCATGAAGAAGGATATCCGCTGTTTGAAGTTCTGGGCCGCCCGCTGGACGACGCCGAACCGCTGATCCGGGCGTTCAACGAAACGCCCCAGCGCAAACTTCTCTACCTCGCAGTCGGCACCCTGAAAACCAAAGCGGACGCCGAACGCGCCGTCGCCCTGAACGTCGACCTGCTGGTATCCGCCACGTTCAGCCGCCGCATTCTGGACGTCGCGGTCGAGGCGGACGTGCCGTACATGCCCGGGGTCTCGACACTGCAGGATATTCAAAACGTCCACGACGCCTTCGAAGATGTCGGCCGCACGGTCAAGGTCCTGAAGCTGTGTCCGGTCGACTTCGTCGGCATGCCGCTGGTGAAAATCATGGCGGCGATCTATCCGGATGTCATGTTCGGCCCAACCGGCACGGTCGAGCTGGAGGAGTTGCCGGCTTGGCGACAACTCCCCTTCATCAGCGCCCCGATGCAATCGTACGTGCCCGAGGAGATGCTCGCTGCCGGTGACTGGGACGCCGTCCGCGAGCTCCTCCGCAAGGCGCGACAGCTCGCCGGCTTGTAAGGGGCCGGGGAAATCCTGTCATGGTGTTCAGTTCAATTCTCCCATGCCTCGACCCATAGTTCCCCGCCTCTCTCCCTCTTGATCATCCTCCGGCGTTGTCGCGTCCTGTGCGCTATATTCTCCCATGCCCCGCGCCTTCATCTTGCTCCTCCTCCTGGCGACTGTCGCAGCAGCCGGCCTGCAGCAGGATCTCGACGAACTCTTCGACCGCACCCCGGTCGTCGCAGACGCCGTCTGGACCTGCGGCATCCGCAACCTGCAGACTGGTGAGCTGCTGTATCGGCGCAACCTCGGCCGCGCCCTGATCCCGGCATCGAACCAGAAGCTCTTTGTCGCCGCGGCGGCACTGCACGGGCTTGGCCCCGACTTCCGCTCGGCCACCGAATTTTTCACTGCCGGCGCCATCGAGGACGGCACCCTCCACGGCAACCTCATCGTGCGCGGCAACGGCGCCATCGTCTTTACCGCCCGCTACCCCAGCGACCTGACGGCCACCGAACGCCGCGACATCCTCCGCGGCCGGGTCGAAAAACTCGCAGAGTCCCTGCGCGCCCGCGGCATCCACACCGTGCGCGGCGGGCTCTTCCCCGACCACAGCGGCTGGCAGCAAGTCGTCACCAACGAGCACTACCCCTGTGTCGGCGCGCTGTCGTTCAACGAGAACACCGTCGACATCGACGTGCGCGACGGCGTCGTCATTTACGCGCCGGAGAAACTCGTCAGCTTCGCGTTCCGCTACAAGGAATGGGACGGCTCCCAGCGGCGCCGGCGCGCCGCCGGCCGCACCGACAATATCGAAATCAACCTGGGCCGTGACAGCCAGGACTACTGGCGGCTCGAGGCCATGGCGCCGGGCACCTGGTACTGCGCCGTGCTGCAGGACATGCTCGAGGACGCCGGGATCGCCGTCCTCGGCGAACCCCTCGGGCTGGAGGCCGTGCCGAGGCCGCTGTTGACGCTCGAGGGCTTGTCCCTGCGCCAGCTCTTGCCGGACATGGTCGTCCACAGCGATAATTTCCGGGCCGAGACCCTGTGCCTGGTGCTCGGGCATCAGCGATACGGCGAAGCCGGCTTCAAGAACGGCGGCCGCGCCGTGCGCGCCAACCTCGCAGACTTCGGCATAGATCTCCACCGCTTCGTCGCCGCCGACGGCTCCGGACTCAGCCGACGCAACCGCGTGTCCGCCGCCAACATGCTGAGCCTGCTCGACACCATGCTGCGCTCACCGCACCGCGAGTTCTGGCTCGGCAGCCTGGCGGTTTCCAGCCGCTCCGGCACCCTCAAGAAACACTTGCCGTCGCTCGAAGGCCGGGTCCGCGCCAAGACCGGCACCCTGCGCGACGTCAAGGCCCTGTCCGGCTACCTGTTCATCGACGGCCAGCCTGCGATTGTCTTTGCGATGATCGCCAACGACCTCAAAACCCCAAACACCGCCTGGCCCGTCTTCGAAAAAGCCCTCGGCCTGGTCACGGAAGGGATTCAGTAGAGCGGTCCCTTGCGGGCGCTTGTTCGACATTCATCCTGACCCTTTGACCTACATCCTTTTCTCCCCTTCAACCCGTCCCAAATCCTCTTGCACCCTTTCCAAATTCACATTACCTTCCCTTGATCGCCTTCATTCAACTCGAACCCGAAGAGGCTTTTCCCATGTTGCAGCGACTGCCACTTTTCCTGGTCGCCATTCTCCTGGCTTTCTGTTTCACCGTCTGCTTTGCCGGCGCCGCCCCGTCCAACGACGGCAACAGCGGCTACCGCGCCCCGAAATCCGGCGGCGGCGCCAAGACCCCGGATGAACTGGCCGACGCGGCCTACAACAAGGGCGCCTTCTTCCAGAAGAAGAAGGAGTGGACAGAAGCCATCAGGTGGTACGACAAGGCCGTCAAGTACAACGGCAAGTTCGCCCAGGCCTACAGCAACATGGCGTACTGCTATCGCCAGGGCGGCGAGTACGAGGCCGCCATCAAACACTACAAGCGGGCGCTGCACATCGATCCCAAGATGCTGGAAGCGCGCGAATCCCTCGGCCAGACCTACATCCGCCTGGCCGTGGCATCGATGAAGCAGACGGAGAAGTACATGCAGCTGGCCAGCAAGGAATGGCGACAGCTGCGCGAGGGAAAGGCCGTGGCGCACGCCGACAAACTCGAAGCGAGTATCCGCAAAGCAGATGAACTGAGGCGCCGCTGATGAAAAACCTGTCAACCCCCCTGTTGCTGCTGCCGCTTGCCGCACTGCTCCTGGCCGGCTGTCAGACGACCGCCCGGCTGCCATCGCCAATGACCGGCAAGCGACGGCCGTCGGTCATTGTCCGCACCTTCGAAACTGCCAAGAAGAGCTACGACCGCTATAAGTTCGCGGCAGCGGCCCGGCAGTTTCAGTCATTCCTCGACACCTATCCCGACGACCCCCTGGCCGCGGCCGCCCTCTACTACGTGGCCAGCAGCCACAAAGAGCTCGGCGACCACAACAAGGCGGAAGAGCTCTACACCCAGCTCATCGACCGCTACAAGACCGGCGTCTGGCCCGACGTCGCCAGCTACGACCTCCAGACCATGCGCTCCGCCAGGGAGTGAAGGACTGGTCGCCGGCGGCGCCGGTGGTATGCTGACGGACTTGTGTTTGAGAATGGCGACAACGCCTATTTCTATCGGTTCCCGGCGGACGACAAAAATAAACAACCGGACGCGCCCCAAAATGCCTGAGATTTTCGCACCTGCCTTACAGAAAATGGCCGAGACCGGTTCTGACATCTACGGCCCAGAGCCATTTCAAGAATACCTTGCAAACAACAGCGGATCGGCAGCAAAAACCGCGGCTTCCATATCGGTGCAAACTGTCGCAGATCTCAAGTCCGAGTTGAAAGCCGCTGAAACGATGGTACTCCGGCTCGGCCAGGCACCAGAGAGCACGAACACACAATTCGCGTTGGTCCGCACATTCCACGGCTGGTCCGATTATTTCTTCCTGGACAAAGAGATCTTCTCAGACTGCACACCGGAGGCGTTTGTCCCAGAAACCCCGGTGGTCGAGCTGTTCCCGTTCTTTCTATTGCCAAGTTTCGTCGAGATGTCCCTGGTCAACCTGGCAGTAGCTTCTGGTTTGTTCGGTCACGCGCTCGGCCTAGACTCCAATAACCTGGCCAGTGCCCCGGCGACCGGCCAGAGCACATATTCATTTAGGTTTCGGCCGCACCGGGAGCTTGAGGATCAGTTCGAGCATCGCAATGGTCAAGTCGAGATCGACGCCTTGATCGTCGGTAAGCGGAACGACAAGCCCGT
>JASLZG010000118.1:8466-13429 GCA_030754995.1 Lentisphaeria bacterium | reverse complement strand
TTCGACGTGGAGCTAACCGCGCGGCCGGAATCGGACGTGGTGCTCACGGTCACTACCAACGCTGCCGCCGAGGCGACGGTTGACCAGGCGACGCTGACCTTTACCACCGAGAACTGGGACACTGGCCAGACGGTTACGGTCACCGGTGTCGACGACGATTTCGACCGCGACGATGGGACGACGGTGACGGTCGCAGTCGATGCCGGCAACTCGGACGATTCCTTCGACGCCTTGGCGGATCAGAACGTTACGGTTGCCTGTACGGACGACGACACGGCCGGCTTCACGGTCGCTGAATCAGGCGGCGCCACAGTCGTGGCGGAAAACGCCGGGACCGACACGTTCGCCGTGGTGCTCGATGCGCGGCCGGAGTCGGACGTGGTGCTCACGGTCACCAGCAGTGATACTGGTGAAGCGACAGTCGACGTTGCAGCGCTGACGTTCACGACGGCCCACTGGGACACGCCTCAGACGGTGACCGTCACCGGTGTCGACGATGATTTATCCCGCGATACCGATTCGGCGGAGATCGCTGTCGCGGTCGATGCGGTTGCCAGCAATGACGCATTCGACCACCTGGCGACCCAGGCCGTTGGTGTGACGATTCAGAACGATGATATCGTCTTTCTTTCTGTTGCCGACACGGCTGTCTCCGAAGCTGCCGGTGAGGTGCAGTTCGCCGTGACTCTTTCGATCGCCAGTGCGCAAACAGTTTCAGTGGCTTACAGTTTGCAGGATGGCACGGCGCGCAGCGGTTCGGACTACGCTGCTGCCGGCCCGTTGACTTTGGAAATCCCACCCGGCCAGTTGGCCGGCACGATCGACGTGCAGATCGTTGCAGATGACATCTATGAACAGGATGAACAATTCGTGCTGGAGTTGACAATTCCGGTGGCGGCGGAACTTGACGACGCAACCGCCACTGCCACCATCACCGACGACGACCCGCTCCCGACCCTCGCGGTGGCCGCGGCGACGGCCGGGGAATCGGCCGGCTCCGTTGCGGTGACGATTACCCTGACCGGCCGTGCCGAGGCGGTCGTGGCGGTGAACTTGTCGACGGCCCCGGGTACGGCCCTGGCGGCCGAGGATTATGAGTCGCATGGCTCGGTTGTCGAATGGGCGACGACCGAGACTGGTGACAAGACGGTTAATATCGACATTGTCAACGACCCGGATCCGGAAGATTCAGAAACATTCGAGGTACAGCTGTCAGCACCTGACAATGCCGGGATATCGAACGCCGCCGCAGCGGTCACCATCGAGGATGACGACGGCCCGCCGAATTTTATGATGACGCTCAATTTCTCGGGGGATGTTGCCAACAGCAGTCTTATCCTTGGACAGAATGTTGCTGCGGAAGCCGGCCTCGACGGGCTCGATGTTGTGGATGCAGGAGGCGGCGCGGCAATTGACAATTACCTGGCCTCCGGCGATGCCCATTTCCAGCGGGAACTGCATCCGCAGTCGGCTTCCGGCCATTGGCTGGTTGTGGTTGACGTGCCCCTTGCGAACGCCACGACAATGTCCTGGGATTTCACCGGCATCGCGCTTCCCGACGATGTCGATGATGTCTATTTACACGAAGTGATCGACACGCTGTCGATCGGTGCCGGCATCGACATGTTGACGACCACCGAGATCCCAATTGCCGCGCCGCAAACATTCCAGATCAGCCTGGGCCCTGAGGTGAGCGAGGACGTGGCGGTCGCGCCGGGGTGGACGATGCTCGGCCTGCCGGTGATCAGTGGCCTGACCATGGGCGAGATATTCGATGCCGGCAGGGATGGGGAGCTCGCTGAACCGGCCTGGCGATGGGATCCCCATGAAGCCCGTTTTATCCTGGTCTCGGCGGATGACCCGGCGGTGCCGGAGGCCGGCTATTTCGTTCGTGGCGCGGCGGCGCGAAGTATCTCCGTGTCCGGCGTCGAGCCCGACGGGGTGGTGCAGACGGTGGCAGGCTGGCAGGCTCTGTCGCCGGTGCACGCGGTGACTGCCGAGAGCCTGCTGGCGGCAGGGGTCCGGGTCATCTGGGAGTTGAGCCGCGTGACGGGCGTCATGGCGGCGGTGTCGTCGGCCACCGAGCTGCAACCGGGCGTGAGTTATTGGATGTACTGCACCGAGTCCGTGGAAGTGGATCTGCGCGGTGATTGATTGCGCACCGTGATTATGCCTGCCCGGCGGCATGCGGGAAGGACGCTCGTTTGCCCGAGGCAGACCTCGTGTCAAAGCACCTTAAAAGGACAACAAAATGACAACGATCACAGACCTGGTACAGGACCCCGCAGATCTCCCTTTCTCTTTCGTTCTGGATGGCGAGAGAATTCACGGCATCCCGCCAGCGTGGCAGCCGACTGTCCGGAAGCGGGAGATCAGTGCGGAGATAATGGAAACAGTCTACGAAGCCGCCGGGCCCGGCACCGGACTGGAGCTGCGGGTTGAGTGTATGACGTATTGCGACTTTCCCGTTGTCGAGTGGGTCGCCTGGTTCAGCAACACCGGGGATACGACCGCCCCGGCATTGAGCGACATCCTGGCCCTGGACCACACGTTCGCGGGCGCCTCCCCCGTGTTGCATCATTACAACGGCGACTATGCCAGGTCGGGCGGATATACGCCGACCGAGACGAGGTTGTTCGATGGCAACGTACTCTCCTTTGCCCCGGTCGGCGGGCGCCCGTGCGATTGCGCCTTTCCGTATTACCGCCTCGCCTTCGAGGGGCATGGCTTGACCCTGGCGATCGGGTGGCCGGCGCAATGGTCGGCGAATTTCAGCGGCCTGGATGAGGCTGCCCATGTTCGCGCCGGCCAGGAACAGATCAATGCGCGGCTGGCCCCGGGCGAGCGGATCCGGACTCCGCGCATCACGCTCCTTGCCTGGGATGGTGAGCGCACCGACGCCGTCAACCTCTGGCGGCGCTGGTATCGTGCCCACATCCTGCCGCGGCCGGATGGCGGCCCCCTGAAAACATGCCTCGGCTTCAGCGCGCCCAACGGCGGCGTTGAATACACCGCCGCAACCGAGGACAACCAGCTCCGTGACATGAAAAAGGCCAGGCAGCACGGCATCGACTTTGACCTGTGGTGGATTGACGCCGGTTGGTATCCGTGTGGGGACAACACGGAGGACGGTAACGACTGGATGGCCACGGGAAACTGGGTTCCGGACCCGGAACGCTTTCCGAACGGCCTGAAACCGGTGGGCGATGCCCTGGCAGCCGATGGCGCTGAGTTGCTGTTGTGGTTCGAGCCGGAACGCGTGCGGCCCGGCACTAAGCTAGACATCGAACATTCTGAGTGGCTGTTGCGCTTGCCGGACAGTGAGAACAGCCTGCTGAACCTCGGTAATCCGGCCTGCCGCCAGTGGCTTACCGAGCATGTCTGCACGCTGATCCGGGAAAGCGGTATCGGCATCTACCGGCAGGATTTTAATTTCATGCCCCTGCAGTATTGGCGTGACAACGATGGACCGGAGAGGAGCGGCATCAACGAAAATCTGCACGTCCAGGGGTACCTGCAGTACTGGGACGAGCTGCTGGCCCGCAATCCCGGGCTGTGGATCGACTCGTGTGCGAGCGGCGGCCGCCGCAACGACCTCGAGACCATGCGCCGCGCCGTGCCGCTGCACCATACGGACCACGGTTACGGCAAATCCGCGGTGAAACTTGCCTTCCACCGCACGCTCTTTGAATGGATCCCTTATTTCCGGGGCTTGTCCGTGTCGTGGGATATCGAGAGACCAACGCTCTTCGACCACTGTGTCGACCGCTTTTCATTTCAATGTGCTATGGCGCCGATGATGCTGCCCCTGCTGGACATACGCCGCGACGATCTCGACTATGAGCTGGCGGCCACGATGATTGCAATCTGGCGCCGCGCCGCCGACCTGCTCTTGCACGGCGATTATTACCCGCTCACCCCGTTCCATCGCGATGTGACGCAGTGGGTGGCTTGGCAATTCCACTGTCCCGATACGGGCCGGGGGCTGTTCCAGGCGATTCGACTGCAGAAGGCGCCGAACGAGACTTTTACAGGCGACCTGCAGGCGCTTGAGGCGGCACGGGTGTATGTCCTCGAGAACTCGGAAACCGGGGAAACCGTGGAGTCCACCGGTGCGGAACTGGATCGCACCGGCTTCACCGTCGCCCTGCCCATACGTGCCGGGGCAATCTGGTTCTACCAGCGCGCCGACTCACCCGGGGCCGCAAAGTAATAAGCCCGCCACTGCCGCACCCCGGCATCACCTGGCTGGCGATTCGTCTCACAGCCATGTACATGGTACCAGGCAATCTTCGGGACTGTCGGTCCCGTGGATCCCGAGGATTCCTTCATCAGCGAATTCGGTCACGTCGTGCTGTCCGTGATCTGCCAGTATCACAATGCCATACCCCAGCGGCTTGAGATGCTCAACCAACCTCAACATGCGTGCATCGGTCCCTTTCAACATGGGGACGACCAAAGGATTTGATGGACCATGCTGATGAAAAACATCATCCACCGTGCCAAACTGGGCGATCATGAACTCCGGTTGCGCACGGTCAGCAATCTCGATCACCGTATCTGCCACGGCATCATCTGACACCGCGCCGGCGTTACCCAAAATGTCGGCACATCGCCCCAGCAGTGCACACCCGGTGTAGCCATCCAACCCCACCCCGGCGCTTGTCCCTCCGCCTTCCCGCACGACATCGAAAAGCGTTTCGCAAGCAAAGTCATCTTGCTTGGCCTGTATCCCGTGCCCGGCAAGGTCTGTCCCGGTCACCATGGTCGCAAAGTTCACCGGCGTTATGGAAGGCATGACAGAACGAAGCGTGATGCTGTTTCGAGCATGCAGTGAAACCAGGTACGGCATCTCGCCTTTCCAGAGATTCCAGGCAAACCTTCCCAGCCCGTCAAGGGCCAGAACCGCGACCCGATCCATGCCCTCCAGGTCAGCGGCTACCTCTTGAATGGAAGCGCCTTT
>JASLZG010000118.1:0-8456 GCA_030754995.1 Lentisphaeria bacterium | reverse complement strand
TTTGGCTTGCATGGGAACAGGCAACCGCAGGGTCGCACTGACGGTTGGAGCGACATCAATCATCGAACACTCTTTTGTACTCATGGCGACGTCCCTCCCATGTTGGTGCGCCTTGTCATGTGCCGGCCAGGTCGATATGCGGAAAATTGAACGGTCGAAAACAGCAAAGTCCCGACGGGATACATTGGAGCCGTGTTGCAACGGGGTAAAGTGTAGGCAATCGCGTCCATAATTCAATTGACAACTTGTGCTGCGGGGTGAATTTCAGCCGATTCGCGGAAGCTGTTTGAGTTGTGTCGGCGCCCGGCAAACAGGTTCGATGCGTGGGGGGTGTTCGAAAATGAAAAATGCTTTCATCACCGGAGTGAGTACCGGTATCGGCGCCGGCCTGACCGACTGCCTACTGGCCGATGGCTGGGTTGTTTACGGCCTCAGTCGGCGTGTTCCCGATCAATTTCGGGCCGGCGAATTTTGTCACATCCCCTGTGACCTGGCGCAACACGCTGAAATTCCCGGTTGCCTCAGCCAACTGCTCGGTGACGTCGAGGCGCTCGACCTGGTGGTGCTCAACGCCGCCGTCTTCGGCACCATGCAGCACCTCGATGCGGAGACGATCGACAATCTGAAGTCGATCATGGATATCAATGTCTGGTCGAACAAGGCAATCCTCGACTGGCTGTTTGCCAACCTCGCAACGGTCACCCAGGTGGTGACCATGTCATCCGGCGCGGCGGTGCACGCCATGGCCGGTTGGGGCGGTTACTCAATCTCCAAGGCGGCGCTCGCCATGCTGACCCGCGTCTATGCTGCCGAGCATCCCGACACGCATATCACGTCGCTGGCCCCGGGCATCATCGATACCGCAATGCAGGAATACCTGTGTGAGACGGTCGACGCGGAAAAATATCCAACCGTCAACCAGTTGCGGAACGCCCGCGGCACTGAACACATGCCGGATGTCCCGACCGGTGCCCGTGTGCTTTGCGATCTGTTTCCGAAACTGTTGGCCGGCGAAAGCGGCCGACAGGTCGATATCCGGAACCCGTAAGGATCGGAATTTCAGGGACGGCGCGGAACGGCGCTTTTATTGATCCCGCTGGCAGCGCACGGCTTTAATCCATCTGCAGCACGCGCGTATTGCGCGTCGGCGTGTTTTCGAGTTCCAGCGACACCTGGAGGGTGTAGGCTGCCAATTCCCGCGTGCGCTCTTTCGGCGGGTAGTTGCGCCCGGGGTCGCCGATCAGCACGAGCCGTCCAAGGTCGCAGGCGCGGTGCAGCCACGGCTTCAGCGCGGCTGCCAGTTGGCGCTCGTAGAACATGTCGCCGACCAAAATGACGTCGCACTCAATGACCGCCGGATCCTCGCCGAGCAGATTGTGTTCGAGAAGTTCGATGTCGAGGCCGTTCAACCGCTGGTGTGCTGCGGCCATGTACATTGCCACCGGATCGATGTCATTGGCGATGCAGTGCGCGGCGCCGGCCTGTTTTGCCGCCAGCGTCGTGAGCGCGTTGCCAGCGCCGAGATCCAGCACCTGGCGGCCGCGAACCGCCTCCGGATGATCGACCAGGTACCGACTCAGGGCGATGCTGCCCGGCCATGCCCAGCCCCAGTACGGCGGTTCGTCACTGCCGTAGCCCTGGCGAACATCCTCCCAGAACGGCACCAGCTCGGTGCCGCAAAACATGCGCAGACCGCCGCACCCTTCCGGCGAGATGACGTACATGTACTTCTTCACGATCTCGACAAAAAGCGACGGCAAGCCGTCGAGGGCGTTGGAGATATCGTCTGACATGCCGGAAAATACACGGATGCAGGGCTGTCGTCACGATTTTTTCGGACGGGCGCCCGAATTTTCCGCCGGCCGGCCGGTTGGCTAGGCGGTCACCGGTGCCATCACCGGGAAGGTAATTTCGAATATTGTCGCGGCATCATGCCGGACCGACAGGCTGGCACCAATCTCCTCAACCAGCTGCTGTACCAGGGGCAATGCCTTGGAATAGGCCTGTGGCTCGGTCGGATGCAAGCCGACGCCGCCGTCGTTGATGAAGAGGTCGCCCATGCCGTCGTTGCGGATGTTGAAGTCGACTTTTATCTCGCCGCGGCGTTCCGGTCTGCCATGGGCGATGGCATCGGCGACCAGGGCATTGACAATCATGCCGGCGGGAAAGGCCAGTGCGATGTCCAGTTCCAGGTCACCGGCATGGACGATGACGGAGATCTGGTCCTCCTTGCAATACGCCCGTGGCAATTCGCCGACGACGCTGCACAGGTATTCGCCGAGGCGCACTGTTTCGCTGATGTACAGGTGGTCGTCGGCATCCGAGCGCAGGATGAGAGCGACGGCGTGCCGCTGGTGTTTCTCGCCGATGGGGACGGCGGCGCTTCCGGCATCGAGCGTGACGACATGCCCGGTCTTTGCATTGCGCACCCGGAGATTATGCAGGTTCAGCGGCGTCCGTTGTTCGAGTACCTCGGCCACCGGGCATGCCGGCAGGATTTCGGTGTCTACCGCCAGTAAAACGTCGTTGAGATGCCTGTGCAGTGCGGTCGGCGCCGGGCAGCCGGTGAGCTTTGCGGCGTGGCGGTTCAGGTAGGTGATGTGGCCGCTGTCGTCGGTCATGATAATGGCATGATTGACCTCGTTGATGATCTGGGACAGGGTCTCCTGCTGCATGGCAGCGTGCTGTTCCCGCACGCGGCATTGCAAAGCGATTTCAATGGCCATTTGCAACTGCTCAAACTCGAAGGGCTTGCTGACGAATCCGCTCGCCTCGGTCCGGACCACGCGGCTGAGCGTGTGGTCGTCGGTGGCGCCGATCATATAGACGATGGGGATGTTGAATTCGGCAAGTCGCTCAGCGGTTTCCACACCATCGATCTGGCCGGCCAGATCGATGTCGAGGATGGCGACATCCGGGACGGAATGCTCGACGAAATCGAGCGCGGCTTCGCCGCTGTCGACGGCCTCGGCGACTTGGAACCCGGCTCGGCTTACCATGTCGCAGAGGCTCTCCACGAGCAGTGTGTCATCTTCAACTATGAGAATCTGTGGCATTTTGTACTCTTCACGAGGGTTAGTTTTCTTGACGGCTAAATTTCACAAACCCGAAATTCGCAGATTTCGTTCCAGAATCGATGCTGGCGCGGGGCCGTCCAGGCAGCATGCGGCGGGGCAGGGGGGGGGAGAGAGCCGAACCCGGCAAGGCTCGAGTCACAAGAAAACGCTGGTGGCGATCAGGAAGAAGAAGGAAGCTAAGGCAAGGAACGCAGGCCCGGCAGGCGGCCCGGTCCCTGGGGCAGGCTACCGATTCTTATCGCCAAGGGCCCGTCGTTCATGGGTGTAGCGGACTATCTGCACGGCGTCGTACGAAGGTGCAAAATGTCGCTGACCGGGCCGCACGCGGAGCCTGGCAATGGTCGAAATTACGTCGATTCGTCCGCGCCCGGGAAGTCGTGATTGGTGACGTCCCTGGCATAGGCCGCGAAGGCGTCGCGTACTTCCGAGGCGAGCTCGGCGTAGCGCCGGGCGTGTTTCGGCAGGTAGGCTTCGAGCAGGCCGAGCAGGTCGTGACTGACCTGGATCTGGCCGCTGCAATGGACGCCGGCACCGATGCCAATGGTTGGCACGGGCACCGAGTCGGTGATCTGTTTGGCCAGCTCGGCAGGCATGCCTTCGAGCACGATGGAAAAGGCGCCGGCCTCGACCAGCGCCGTGGCATCCGTCATCAGTGACTGCGCCTCCCCGGCTTCGCGGCCGTGGATGCGATATCGCCCCTGTACCTTGACACGTTGCGGCAGCAGGCCGATATGTCCCATTACGGGGATGCCGGCCTCGACCATGCGGGCGACGGTCGGGGCGATATTGCGGCCGCCCTCGACCTTGACCGCCTCGGCGCCGGCTTCCTGCATAAAGCGCCCGGCGTTGTGCATTGCTTCGGCAACATTGACGTTGTAAGTCAGAAACGGCATGTCGCCGACGACCATTGCGTATTTCGTGCCGCGGGCTACGGCGGCGGTATGATGCAGGCTCTGCTCGAGGGTGACGCCAATGGTGTCGGCATAGCCGAGCATCGTCATGCCGACCGAATCGCCGATGAGAATAATGTGGGTGCCGGACTCGTCCGCGAAACCGGCGGTCACGGCGTCGTACAGCGACAGCGCGACGATCGGCTGCGCCTCACGATGGAGACGGTGCAGTTCCGCGATGGTTACTTTTCGAGGTGCCACATTACTGTCCTCGGACGGCGTCCGCGATCGTCACAGGCGCTGGTCGATCGGCACGTAGTCACGGGTTTGGGCACCGGTGTAGATTTGGCGGGGGCGTCCGATCTTGGCGTCCGACGCGTTGGTCATTTCCTTCCACTGGGCGATCCAGCCGGGCATGCGGCCGATGGCGAAGAGCACGGTGAACATGTTGGTCGGGAAGCCGAGCGCCTTGTAGATGATGCCGCTGTAGAAGTCGACATTCGGGAAAAGTTTGCGCTCGATGAAGTAATCGTCCTGCAGCACCTGCTCTTCGAGCTTGAGGGCAATCCCCAGCAGTGGGTCCTTGGCAGCGCCCTTCTCGAGTGTGTTGGTGCAGTATTTCTTGATGACCCGGGCGCGCGGGTCATAGTTCTTGTAGACGCGGTGGCCGAAGCCGGACAGGCGGAACTTGTTGCTCTTGTCCTTGGCCATGTCGATGTATTTCTGCGTGTCGCCGCCGTCCTCGTGGATCTGCGAGAGCATGTTCATCACTGCCTGGTTGGCACCGCCATGCAGCGGTCCCCACAACGCCGAGATCCCGGAGGAAATGGAGGCGTAGAGATTCGCCTGGCTGCTGCCGACCAGGCGGACAGCGGAAGTGGAACAGTTCTGTTCATGGTCGGCGTGCATGAGCAGCAACATGTCCATGAGCCGCACCGATTCCTCGTCAGCGACGTAGTCATTGACCGGAGACGAGAACATCATGTTGAGGAAGTTTGCGGAGTAACTCAGGTCCTGGCGCGGATAGACGACGGGCAGGCCGTTGGCCTTGCGGTATGAGTAGGCGGCGAGGGTGCGCACTTTGGAGATCAGGCGGGCCGCACATATGTCGATCGCTTCAGTCAGCGAGTTGGCGTCGACGTGCGGGTAAAAGCTGGAGAGGGCGTTGACCAGGCTGCCCAGAATGTTCATCGGATGGGCATGCAGCGGGAAGAAGTTGAGAAGCTGGCGCATACCCTCGTGGACCAGCGAGAATTCATTGAGCAGGCTGGAAAAGCGCTTGAGTTGATCGGCGGTCGGCAGCCTGCCGTGCTGCAGCAGGTAACAGGTTTCGACAAAGGATGAATGCTCGGCCATCTGCTCGATCGGAATGCCGTGGTAGCGCAGGATGCCCTGCTCACCGTCAATGAAGGTTATATTGCTGATGCAGGCGCCGGTGTTCATGTAACCGGAATCGAGGGTGATGTATCCGGTCTCTTTGCGCAGGGAACGGATGTCGATTCCCCGCTCGTTTTCAGACCCGACAAGGACCGGGAATTCGTAGGATTGTCCGTCTATCGTGATCGTCGCAACTTCGCCCATGGCTATCTTCTCCTTTTACTGGCTGTCCAGCTCGGGATGTGTTCCGACAGGTGTACCCGATGATGTTGGTCCGGATCGCAGCTAATGGTGCAACCTTCTGGGATTTAGGGAGTTGTAAAAAATTTAGTCAGTTAGCCGGCAACCGCTTCCCACTGGACCAGGAAAAAACAGACGCCACCGGTTGAACTCCAGAAGCACGCACATATGTTAACGCCCAACTGGCAGAAATCAATGTAGTTGCCCACGATTCTTAACAAACTCTCCGTATGATCTCGTATTTGCAGGGCGCCCTCGCCGAGAAAAATCTCACTCGCGTGGTGATCGATGTTCAGGGCATCGGATTCGAAGTTTTTATCCCGATGAGCACATACGATCGCCTGCCGCGCGAAGGTGACAAGACGATGTTGCGTACGTACATGCACATCCGTGACGATGCCATGCAGCTTTACGGTTTTGCATCGGAAGTCGAGCGTGCGCTCTTCGTGATGCTGATATCCTCGGTCAGCGGCATTGGACCCAAGATTGGCTTGAACATGCTCAGTGCCCTGCCGGCTCCCGTCCTCTGCGAAGCAATCGTCCGGGAGGACGTCAAGGCGTTGATTCGCATCAACGGCGTCGGCAAGCGCACGGCCGAGCGCCTGGTCGTCGAGCTCAAGGACAAAATCGGCGAAGTCGCCCCCGAGATTGCGGCCGGCGTCCGCCTCGACCACGGTGACGGGGAAGTGCTGCAGGCTGCCGAGGACGCCATCAACGGGCTGGTGACGCTCGGCTTCAAGATCGATGCCTCGCGCACTGCGGTAGGGGCCGTGTCGGCTGACCTGTCGGACGGTGAGCAGACGGCCGACAATCTCATTCGCGCCGCACTCGTAACATTGAATAAGTAGGCGCCGACCCATTCCATGGAAGAACAGTTCATCACATCGACATTGAACCGGCGCGAGGATCAGCTCGACACCGGTTTGCGGCCGCAGTCGTTTGACGAGTTCCCCGGCCAGGAGTCGCAGAAGGCAAAGTTGCAGATCTTCGTTCAGGCTGCCCGCGAACGCGGTGATGCCCTGGGGCATGTTCTGCTGGCGGGGCCGCCGGGACTCGGCAAGACGACCATGGCGCACATCATTGCCCACGCGCGCGGCACCGAGATGAAGACTTCCAGCGGCCCGGTGATCGAGAAGCCCGGTGACCTGGCCGGCCTGCTGATGAGCCTGGAAGAAGGCGACGTTTTGTTTATCGACGAGATCCACCGGCTGTCAACGAATATCGAGGAGTACATGTACAGCGCCATGGAGGATTTCTATATCGACATTGTGCTCGACCAGGGGGCCGGCTCACGTTCCATTCGTCTTGATATCCAGCCGTTTACCTTGATCGGTGCGACAACGCGCGAGGGGATGATCTCGTCGCCGCTGCGCTCGCGCTTCGGCATGAAAGTCCGGCTCGATTATTATCAGGCCGAGGTGCTGCAGGTGATCATCGAGCGTTCGGCCGGAATTCTCAACATCCCGATCGATCCCGATGGCGCCTTCGAAATTGCCCGCCGCTGTCGTGGCACCCCGCGAATCGCCAACAACCTGTTGCGCTGGGTTCGGGACTACGCCCAGATCAAGGCAAACAACGAAATCAACGCCGACACGGCAATCGCCGCGCTGGAGATGCTCGAGATCGATCACGACGGTCTCGACGACATGGACAACCGCTACCTCGAAGCGCTGTTGCACAAGTTCGATGGCGGCCCGGTGGGCATTAAGAACCTGGCAATCGCCCTGGGTGAAGAGGTGGGGACCATTGAAGAGGTCTATGAACCGTTCCTGATCCAGGAAGGATTCGTGCAGCGTACCCCGCAAGGGCGGCTCGCTACCGGCAAGGCAGCCGAACGCTTCGGGGTCATCATGGGCCCCCGGAAACCGTCCGACCAGCCAGACCTGCTGTAGGCGGAATCGCTTCCCCAATCCGGCGGCGCCGCTGCGGCAAAAGAGGCAAAGAGCAACATCGCCGAAGCCGATTCGCCATTCGTTCGCCTGGTTATCCCCATCCCGGCCTTGTTCCGCCACGCTGTTTTCCTGATTGCGCCGGCGCTGTTTGATGGTACTGTTTGGATCACGCTGACATGAACAATCTTTGAGGCAATAAAATGAGTGGGCAAGCGAATTTCCGGGTGGCATTGACCGCCGACATGCACGACGCCGACGGCAACCTCAAGTTCAAGGACATGGGCTTGGGCCTGCTCGAGAACCAACCGCATATCGACTTTGCCCCGTTCGACGACTATCTCCCGGAGATCAGTGCCGATCAGCTCGCCGGGATCAACGGCGTCGTGGTGCTGACACCGTCTGTCGGGAAGGATTCTCTGGCCCGGCCTGGGGACCTCTTGTGTGTTGCCCGTGTCGGTGTCGGCTACGACTCGGTCGACGTCCCTGCCTGTACGGCGGCGGATGTACTCCTGACGATTACCAAAGGGGCCCCGGACCGGCCGGTTGCCGAGGCGACGATCGGCTGGATGATCGCGCTCACGCACAACGTTCTGCAGAAAGATCGGCTGATGCGCGAGGGCAATTGGAACGAGCGTACCAAATATAACGGCGTCGAGCTGCGCGATCGCACCTTCGGGGCGGTCGGTTTCGGCGGTATCGCCGCCGAGACCGTGCGCTTGCTCACTATCTTCGGCATGAACCAACCGATCGCCTACGACCCGTTGGTCGACCCGGCGGCCGCGGCCGAGCTCGGTGTCGAGCTGGTCGAGCTCGACGAGTTGTTGGAGCGTGCCGACTTTGTCTCGATCCACTGCCCGCTGACGGATGGCACGCGTGACCTGATCGGCGCCCGTGAACTGGCACTGATGCAACCGGATGCCTATCTGCTGAACACGGCACGCGGCGGCATCGTCAACGAAGATGCCTTGTACGATGTGCTG
>JASLZG010000117.1 GCA_030754995.1 Lentisphaeria bacterium | reverse complement strand
GCCAACTTGGAGCAGGCGCTCAACGTGGCGGGGGAGGTAGGCTACCCGATCCTCGTCCGCCCCAGCTACGTGCTGGGTGGCCGCGCAATGGAGATCGTTCAGAACGCGACCGAGCTGGTCAGGTACATGGCGGCGGCGATGACGGCCGGCGGCTCAACCTCGAGAGTGTCGGTGAATGCCTCCGGCAGTTTCTCGTCCCCGGGGCCCGCCACGAGCAGAAAGAGCATACTCACCAACAATGCGCCGACGGCCCATGCCAGCCGAAGGGCCACGCTGGACTGCAGTGATTTACCGTTCATCTCCGATTCCCTTCCCAGGTTGCCGCCAAAAGCGTCGAGAGACACATACATTCAACTGTCATCGAGGTCAACACCGGAATTGAACGACCAGGGAAATCTCGACCGGTCAGGGCCGGTCAATCCGCCAACTCCTGTCCGGGAATATTCTCCCCACAATGTATATTGTCGACCTATGCCTTGTCAGACAGTTCCGAACAATGTCAAACTCCATTACGAGCGCCGCGGCGACGGCCCGCCGCTGTATGCCCGGGAAGTGGCGGCGCGCATCCCCGGCGCCGAGCTGGTCGTGTTCGAAGGCGGCGGCCACCTGCACAACGTGGAGAACCCGCAGGAGTTCAATCGGGTCACACTCGATTTCCTGCAACGGCACAGCTTGTGAGGCTTCGCCCTTGACCTGCCGCGCAGGATCGAACCGTGGCGTACCGCCGTTCAGCAAAGGTTGAAGTTCACCGGCCGGCGGCGACCGGTCCGGATCCCCCCCGGGCGGTCGTCAACCGAGCACCAGGCCGGTCTCCAGCCACCGTATCCGGTCCTCGAGGTACGGGTCATTCGCTTCGCGCAGCCGTTCCAGGGCCTTTGCCCGGTCGTAATCGAAGCGCTCGATGGCTACCTGCAGCTCACCGTCATCGATGGTGATTGCGAGGAATGTGCTGTAAATCCGCGCGGGCGCCTCGAACCGTGGCTCATCGCCCCAGGAGGAGATGGACCCATCCGGATGCTGCAGGCCCAGCAGCAGCCCGGCCGTCGAACCACAGTTCGCGACGCGGCCACCATCCTGTTCAGCCACGAAAGGATGATGGGTGTGACCGACGATCGTGAGGGCTGCCTCCTTGTCGCCAAACCAGGAAACCAGCTCGGACGGCTTGGCCATCCACGACACTCGCTCACCGGTCGGCCGGCGATGGCCGTGGGTGACCCGCAGGCGCTTGGCTTTCCAGCCCAGGTCGAGCATGAACGGCAGGGATTGCAGGTAGCCGGCCTGCCGCTGATCGAGCCTCAGGAATCCGCCCGCCTCGGAATACGGCGGGTGCTCGCCCTCGCCGCCGAGCCGCGAGATCTCGTCGTGGTTGCCGGCCACGGCGAATTCACCAGCGCGCGTGCGCACCCATTCCATGGTCTCGACCGGGCTGGCGCCACCGGAAAGGATATCGCCGGCCACCACTACCTGCGCCGGGCCGGGCCATGAGTCGATGATTTCATCGAGGGCCTCGAGCGGCTCGACAAAGGAATGGAGGTCGCTCATCACCAGCAGGGTGTTGACCGTCTCACTCACCTCGATACGCCTGGTTTCCATTCAGCTTTCTCCTTGCCGTGATTGTGCGGCGGACCCGTTGAATTGATTGGTCAAGGGGTGAAATGGGTTGGCTTCGGTCCGGGAAGATTTCATCTCATCCTTCTCCTGTCCGTGGGCCTTGCATCAATCCGTTGCCGGTTCTCCCAGCCGCATCCCCCACCCTCTCGTGCGCCCGGGACAGCGCGGTTCACACCGCCCGATCGCCTCTGCCTACAATTATCCGTACGGTCGGCTACGTTTACCCGGCAGGCGGCATCGCATCGGGCGGCCTTCTCCGCTTTCAACCTCACCCGCAATCGATCCTGCGGAAACGCAATGAAAATCGTCGACGTACGAATTCACAAAGTCATCGTACCGATGAAACCGGACACAGTAAACTCACCCAGGGTGAACGACAAACTGTGCGGCCCGGATCCGGTCACCGGCAGAAGCCTGAATTTCTGGGAGTTCCCGAAGTGGATCATCGAGCTGGTCGCCGACAGCGGCCTGGCCGGCTTGGGCGAACCGCGGCGCGGCGATCTGTACGAACCATTACGGCAGTACGCCGACCTGGTCATCGGCAAGACATTACCGGAATTGCCGGTCGGCAATTTGCCATTGCCGCACACCGACGTGTACGAATCCTACATCATCTATGAAGCTTATGAAATGGCGTGGCTGGATTTGCTTGGCAAACACCTCGGGGTGCCGGTGCATCATCTGCTCGGCGGCAAGCTGATCGACCGGGTGCCGGTGGATTATTGGATGGGCCGGGCTGATCCGCAGGAGACCGCGCGACGTGCCGCGCTGGCAGCCGAGACAGGGTTCCAGGGCGTCAAGATGAAGTGCAAATACGGCGATCCAATCGTCGAGCGCGTGCAGGCTGTACGCGATGCGGCACCGCATTTCTCGATCGTCTTCGATCCCAACGAACGCTTCGAAACGATCGAGCAGACGATCGAAGTCTCCCAGGCACTCGACGGCTTCGACGATATCGTCTTCGAGAGCCCGGTGCCACAACAGCGCCTGGACTGGTACGTCGAGTTGCGGCGACGGATCCCGCAGAAGATCGCCCTGCACCTCACTTCGATTACCGACCTGATCCCCGCACTGCGCGCCGACGCCGCCGACTACTACAACCTGCTCGGACCGCTCAAGGAGTTTTCCGAGTGGGGCCGCCTGACCCGGGCCGCCGGCTGCCCGACCTGGCGCGGCACCGGCATGGACCTGGGGGTCCGCGACATGTCCTCCGTCCACTGCGCCGCCGCCGCCGGCTGCCAGTTGCCCTCCGACATTGTCGGGCACCTGTTCCGTGAAGACGACCTGATCGTGCAGCCCATCGAGATGATCGAAGGCGCCGCCGTCGTGCCCGAGGCGCCCGGCCTCGGGGTCGAGCTGGACATGGATGCAGTTGAACGATACCGCGTGGAGTAAACTCTCATGGACAAGACAAAAATCGGCGTGATCGGCTGCGGCGCGATGGGGTTGGGGGTTGTCGAGGCGTTGCTGGCATGTGACCCGCGGCTGCAGGTGGCGGCAATCTGCGACCCGGACAGCAGGTCCGTGAACAAGGCCCTCGGCGCACTTGAGTCGCGCCCGGAAATCTGCCCGGACTACCACGAAATCATGGCCATGCCGGACGTGCAATGGGTCATGATCGCCTCCTGGAATTGCTACCACAGCGAGCAGGTAGTGGCGGCTTTCGAGGCCGGCAAACACGTGTTCTGCCAGAAACCCATCGCCTTGAGCCTCGACGAATGTGTCCGCATGAAGAACGCCTGGGAGGCCAGCGATGAAAGGCATTTCAACGTCGGCTTTACGCTCCGCTACTCACCGCACTACCGCAAGATCAAACAACTCATCGACGACGGATGCATCGGCAGCATTATCAGCATCGAGTTCAATGAGACGATCGATTTCAACCATGGCGCCTTCATCATGGGCGATTGGCGACGCTTGAAAAAGAACACCGGTACACACCTCCTCGAGAAGTGCTGCCACGACATCGACCTGGTGAACTGGATGCTGAATTCACGCGCCAATCGGGTCGCCTCCTTCGGGGGTCTTGATTTTTTCCTGCCCGAGAACGCCCATCATGTCGAGCGCGTCGGGCCACGCGACGATGGCAAGGCAGCCTACGGCACCTGGCAGGGGCGTGGCCTGGTGGAGCTGGACCCCTTCCGGGCCGACAAGGATATCGTCGACAATCAAGTGGCGATCGTCGAGTACGAAAACGGCGTGCGTGCAACCTTTCATACCAACACCAACGCCGCGATCCCTGAACGGCGCATGTACATCCTCGGCACCGAGGGCGCCATTCGTTCGGATGTGATGCCCGGGACCATCGAGCTGCGGCGGATCGGATGGGAGAGCGAAACACAGGACTTCTCCACGAAGGGCTCGGGAGGCCATGGCGGCGGCGACAAAATATTGGCCCGAGAGCTCGCGGACAGCATGCTCGATGGCGTCCCGCCGTCGGTCGGCCTGATCGAAGGACTGGTGTCGGCAGTCACTTGCTTCGCGATCGACGACGCGATGGACACCGGCACGGTCGTCGACGTAACACCCTACTGGGAAGCATGCGACATCGGCACCACCGGCAGCGGCTGACAACGTCAACATAAGGAGCGGCAGGCGTGACCCAACAGACAAGATCTGACACGTTGCAGGCGAACATCGCCGGCTTCGACTTTACGCCGCCGATTCATCCCGAGCATGGTGCATGGGGCACGACACCGGGGATGACGGAAGTGGATTTGCCACTGCTGGGAAGGTGCCTCGCGATCCGCCAGGACGAGCGGTTACTGATCTGGTTCGGACTCGATCTCTGCGGCAACCCGGTGTGGGAGACGACCGGGCTGCGGGCCGAGATTGCCGCCGCCGTCGATGTCGATATCCAGCAGGTGATATGGTCCACCAGCCAGACGCACTCAAGCCCGACGCTGCCCGGATCAAACATGCCGGGCGGCTCCAGCATCACGGTGCGCGGCAACTTCGATGCGGCCTATTGCGACGAACAACGGCGGCTTTTTCTCGACCTGTGCGTCGATGCCGCGCGCCGGGCGATGGCTGGCCTGCGGCCAGTGCGGGTCCGGGCCGGCCGCGGGTACTGCGACACCATGAGCTACAATACCCGCTTCCCCATGCCCAATGGCGGCGTCAAGTTCAGCCGCCACCATGGCGAGGGGCTGCAGAGCGGCAAGTTTTTTGACCCGACCATCGGCCTTGTCGTTTTCGAGGACGACACCGGCAACCCGCTCGGCGCACTGTTCAACTTCTGCTCGCACCCGGCCACGATGATCAACGACAAGTACGTCTCGCCGGACTGGGTCGGCAGTGCGCGCAGCGAAATCGAGACGGCTCTCGACGGTGCCCCGGCAATGTTCGTACAGGGGTTCTGCGGTGACGTAAACTGTCACCACATCTTCGGCACACCGGCCCAGGCGAAGGCCAGCGGCGAGCGCCTGGGACAGGCCGCCGCAGCGGCTCTGCCGACGCTGGTGCCGGCGCGCACGACACCTTTTGCCTACGCCTTCGAGACCATCGAGCTCGCTTGCCGGCCGATGTACAGCCGTGACGAGCTGGAGGACGCAATGGCAATCCGCCAATCCTTTATCGACAGCCTCGACCATGATCCGACAGCGGTATGGTTCGACGGGATCAACCTGCCGGAGCATAGGCAATATACGGCCGACCAGAAACGCGCCTCGGTCAACGGGCAAATGAACTATCTCCAGGAGGGCCTGCGCATCCTTGATGCCGGCGAGACCGGGCCGCCCAATCTGTCCTTCACCCTTGGCGCCGTGCGCCTCGGCGACGTCGCGGCGGTGCTCTCGCACGGCGAGAACTTTACCGCCACCGGCATGAAAGTGCGTCTGCGTTCCCCCTTCGTACATACCCTGGTCTGCGGCGACACCAACGGCTTGTTCGGCTACCTCGGCGACGATGCGGAAATCGATCGCGGCGGCTACGAAACGGATTCGTTCTGGAAGGTGCTTCTGCTCACCGACAGCCTCCGGCTCGCCCCGGCCAAAGGCAGCGCCGACCGCATCATCGACACATCCACCCGACTGCTGTGGCAGTTACAGAACCTCTGACCCACTAACACAAAAAGTCCCGAATGAGAAAACCTGAAGACCAAGAATTCTATGAACACGAGCTCGCCTCCTTCCTGCCCGACCGGATCTTCGATGCACACTGTCATCTGTGGCAAAAACAGTACGTCCCGTGGGCCATGCCGGATTGTCCCGCCGAGGTCGACTATGACACGTACATGACAACCATGGCGGAGGTCCACGGCGACCGCACCGGCGGCGCACTGTTCATCAGCTACGCAGCCCCGGACGACGACGCTGGACGGCATTCCGGCAACGAATGGATGGGCCAGCAGACGGCCCGCGACCGGAACTGCCGCGGCCTCTTCTTCGTCACGCCCAATGACGATCCGGAATGGGTGCGGCAGGAGGTGCGGCGCCTGGGGCTGCACGGCCTCAAATGCTATCACACCTTTGCCGATGCCACACCGACATGGGAAACGTCAATTCCCAACTATCTCCCAGAACCGCTGGTCGCCGTGGCCAACGAGGAAGGCTGGGTGATCACCCTGCACATGGTGAAGACCCGGGCCGTAGCCGACCCCGACAACATCCACTGGATTCGCAAATACTGCGAGGCCTATCCGGACATGCGCCTGATCCTGGCGCACTCGGCGCGCGGCTTCCAGCCGACGCACAACCTCGAAGGCCTGCCGCAGCTCACCGGCCTCGACAATCTCTATTTCGACACCAGCGCCAACTGCGAGCCGATGGCGCACCAGGCGATCATCCGGATCATCGGGCACGAGCGGCTGATGTACGGCTCCGACCTGCCGGTCAGCCATCAGCGCGGCCGGTCGGTCGCGGCTGCAGACACGTTCCTGTGGCTTTATGCAGAAACGCCGGTGTGGGAGGAAATCCACCGCACGATCGAGCCGGTCCTCACCGGCCTCGAACACCTGCGCTCGATCAAATGGGCCTGCTGGTCCGAACACCTTGACGACAATGCGGTCGAAGACATATTCTGGAACAACGCCGCGCGACTGTTCGAGCTGTGAGGAACCGTTAATTTCGTCGATGAACATCGACCGGGTGGGCGCCGCGATCTCACGTCCGCCCGATGGGCGCACCGGCCTTGATCTCGATTGATTCCGGGAGATCGTGAAGGACCGAAAAAACACAAGGAGCAACTGATTACCATGATGCGACTATACACAAAAGGCGAGCTGCACATCATTGACGAACGCGTCGACCACTCCGTCACGTTCGCCCACGTGACAGACCTGCACCTGCCGCCGCAAGACCGCGATCCACACCAACACGCCATCGACTGGTGGGAGCAGGATTTTGAGTATCCGTGGGAGCGGCTGCCGCAACTGCTTGACGAGATACAGGCGGCGAATGTCGACTTCGTCGTGTTCGGCGGCGACCAGCTGGACTGCTACGATGCGGCGGCGGCGAACCGGCTTGCAACGCTGTGCCGCGAACGGGAACTGCGCAGCATCTTCGGCTTCGGCAACCATGATTTCGAAAACCTGCATATCCGGTATGTAACCCACGAGTTCGATGCCGACGTGCGCGACAAAAACATTGCGCATCTTTGTGATCACTGGAATATGCCGGGCCGTTACTACAGCTTCGAACACGGCAACGTCTCGTTTATTATGCTCGACACGCCATACAAACCGGTCGAAGGCGGCTGGGGCGGTTATTTCGATGACCAGCAGCTGGACTGGCTGGCCGACGAACTGCAGCGTGATGTGCCGACAATCGTTTTCCATCACGTCCCGTTCGACGTGCCAACGAACCGCGACCGGCTGGGGCTGCTTTGGAACGGTGGCCGGGGCTGGATCGTTGAAGATGAGAACGCCAAGCGGGCACGTCAGCTTCTGGCAGAGTCGAAAAACGTCCTCGGAACATTCGTCGGACACAGCCACATACGCAGTGAAGACCCGCTCGGCAACACCTGGCAGTTCATGACCGGGACGGGATGTCACGGCAACTGGCGCTATGTCCGGATCGTTGCCGAACCATCGCCAAAATCGATTCGCGTCGGCGGGGTGCCGGGATAAGCAAACCCAGGATCGAGCCTCGGGCAGCGAAGTACAAAGCCGCCGAAAAGCGACCAGACGGCGGCGGCACACGCTGATCCTTCGACGCGGCACTCGACATTCGGCGCCGGCCGCCCCGGCCCCGGTCTTGATACTGCCTGAAACTGCCCATAACTTCATGGAACCACGTATCTGTTCCAGCCAATGTCATACCCCACGGCGCACTCAATGTCCATCCGGAAAGCCAGTCTCAGGCAACGTCGGCGCTGTTTTACTCTGATCGAGCTGTTGGCTTGCCAGCCGAAGCCAAAGGCGAAGGCAAGCTCGAGCAGGTTTACTCTGATCGAGCTGTTGGTCGTCATTGCGATCATCGCCATCCTTGCGTCCATGCTGCTGCCGGCGCTGAACAAGGCCAAGGAGAACGCCCAGCGCATACTGTGCGGCGGCAACCTGAAACAGGTCGCAATCGGTCTTCATCTTTATGCCGGCACCTATGACTCGAGCTTCCCCATGCATAAACTGGAAACGACCAATTCCAGCAGCCGTTCCGGCAACGCCAACTGGCAGGTGATGGGCAATCCGGCCGCGACATCGTGGCAGCTCGGAGACAAGATCGTCAATCCGATGATGGGCGTCCAGGGCGGCTATGACGTATTCCGCTGCCCAAGCGACAGCGGCCCGAACGTGGGGTATCCCGGCACCACGACATTATCGAGGTTCGAGGCCCATGGCACGTCGTACTCCTACATGGCGAACGCCTGGCGGATCGGCAGAACAGTCATGCTGGGGACCGATTACGAACTGGCAAACTCGATGCGCAGTTGTTGGGGCCGCAAGGCCGAATCACTCCCCGATTCATCGCGAACCGTGCTGGCCACGGAGTTCGGCTACCAATGGACGTCCGCCCAGGAATGGTCGGGCTGGTGGGACGCCGTGTTTTTCCTGTACCACAACCCGCCGATCCCGGATTTGAACGTCGTATTCATCGACGGCCACCTGGAGTATCTCCAGTTGCAGCCCGCGCCGAATCATTTGGCCAATTCGGAATACATTCTCTACTACGACCCGTGAGACTCGTCCTGCCCGCCTGCGAACATCGGGCTCAACCCGCCCCGTGGTCCAGCACCAGCCCGTCGTCAGTCACCCGGATCCGGGCGATTCGGCTGTCCGCCTTCCCCGGATGGGTGATCTCGCCCATGTAGGTCACCAGCACCACGTCCGGCTCAATCTCCACCGCCTGCTGGTTGGCCCAACCGCAATAATCCACGATGACCGGTGGTTCCCACGTTCGTCCGCCGTCCCTGCTCAGGCGTGCTGCAAAGTGTGGGAACCGAGTGGTCGCCACGATTGCGCCACTTGCCGTTCGCGTGAGCGCCGGGCAATACCCGGGAAAGTGGCCAAGGGCACCCGGCTCCCAGGTACGGCCGCCGTCGTTGCTGCGGATATTCCACATATAGGGATCGCGTTCCGGCCGCCCGATACCGATCAGGACATCGTCATCTGCTTCAGCTATAGCCACCTCGAAATAACGGGCCGCGTGCACAAGCCCGCCACCCATCTCAGTCGTCACCGGTTCACCGGGCTTGAGGTGCTGGCGGTCACAGAGTACAGGCGCCGACCAGGTGTGACCGTCGTCTTCGCTACGCAGCGTAATCGCAGCATGGAAAGGCACCAGCGACGGCGACTTCGGCTCGTCCACCAGGCCTGAGAGGATCGGCATCACGATCGCGCCATCGTGCATGCGTACGGGCCGCCAGCCGCCGACCGGTCTCCATTCCGCCGGCCAACCGCCTTCGATCTTCAGTGGAGCCGGTCCGGTCCAGCTCCGGCCTTCATCGGCCGATTCGTAACAGTACAGCAGAGACTCTTTGTGGATCGGGTGATTCGGAAAGACGCAGACCCAGGTGCCGTCGAGCCGTACGAACGGCGCCCCCAACCCCTGCTGCAACGTCGCCGGTTCCTGCTTGCCCCAGGTTCGCCCCGCGTCGGTCGAACGGATATAGGCGCCGCGTCTGGTTTCGCACGAGTTGGGATTGCCGAACGACAGGTAAAGCGTGACGTCACCCGAGTTGCTCTTGATCAGGCTGGCATAGCTCTGATAAGTTTCGGGTTCCGGCTCCGGGCAGGGCGTAATCCAATGCGGTTCCGGCTTCTGCAAACCAGGCCACGGCGTCGCCTCCTCCTCTGTGCCCTCGACTTGCAGCGACGAGAAGTGGCAGTTTTCCTCATACGGATTGACAAGTGCAGTCAGGCCGAGACGTCCCGATGCGAACGTACTGTCTTCCACGTCCGCCACCGGGATGTCGTTGATCCAGGCGCGCAGACGTGAGCCGGTCGCCTCCACTCGGGCGTCGTACCAATGGTCAATGCGCGGACAGAGGCCGGGTACCAGGGCGAAGTTCAAGTAGCGCTGAAGCGGACCGCCGTCGACCACCACCAGTCCGGCCCAGAAATGACGGGAGCGCGCTTGCTGGCCGTTGATGGGAATGTCCAGGGCATAAAAGCGGCGGGTGTCCTGCATGCGAAACAACAGGCGCGCACAGCCACCGGCCGCGCGAAATTTGAAGCGGAAGCTGGCAGAGAAATCCGCATACACGGCATCATTCCTGACGGCTATGTATTCGAGGTCGAACCCGTCCGGAGGCACCAGTTCACTATCCGCGGCATCCTCCCAGTTACCGTTCAGAAATGACCACTGCTCGCCGTCGCCGATTTTCCAGTTGTTCCCGTTGCCTGTCATGAGACGATTCCTTGTTTGTCGATTGTCCGGTCCGAAGTTTCCCTATTTCGTGCACGGACAATATTTGAGGCCGTGCCGCCTTAGGCTATCGCTCGTTCGCGACGGCCAGCAGCAATTCATCGAGGATATACAGAATCAGGTCTACCGTCCCATTGGGCGGTGCAGTCGCCATACTAACCTGACTTTCGTGAATTGATAGTCAGGCCGGCACAAGAGAGACAACCTGATGAAGGCGGACTTTCGACACGCCCTGCCGCCCACAAAAAACGTCGCCGGCACAGCTCCGAAGAGGCAGCCGCCGTTGCTGTCTTGAATTTGGCGGCACTCGGATTATTATGGTTTCTCACCGATCCGGGTCATTCATGAATCGTGAACGCCTCCCCTTCTCGAAGCCAATTGCCGGCGACGTCAAGGACCAGGGGCGGCCGGCGCCCTAACCACCACGTCCTGTTCAAACGCGGAACCATGAAATTCAAACTCTACACGGACGGCAGTCTGTACTTCACGGACCCGCGGGTTACCGAGACGGTCGCCTTCGCGCAGGTGACAGATCTTCATCTGCCGCCCGACCCACCCGATCTCTGGCCTGCCGAATGCCGCCATGGCATTGCCTGGTGGGATGCGGAGTTCAAACATCCCAGCCGCAGGCTCCCGGGACTGCTCGATGATATCGGCAATCGAAACGTCGATTTCATCCTCTTCGGCGGCGATGTTCTCGACACGTACCATCCCGAGTCGGCCGCGCGTGTGCCCAGGCTATGCCGGGAACGCGGTCTGACGGGCGTCTATCAGTTCGGCAACCACGACTGCGAACCGCCACACGTCCGTTATATGCCCACCCCACTCACTGGAGAAGTTCGTGACGACACCGTCGCCAAGCTCTGCGAACACTGGGACATGCCGGGGCGCTACTACGCCTTCGAACGCGGTAATGTCCGGTTTGTCCTGCTCGACTCCGTGTACTTCAAAAAGGATGGTATGTATGCCGGGCATTTCGATGACGTGCAGGTGGCATGGTGCGAGGATCAACTGCGGCATGACGGACCAATCATAGTCTGTCACCACGTGCCATTCCATTGTCCTTCTATCGACTACCGATTGCGCCTCATCGGCGGCGGCGGCGGCGGTGGCTGCATCGCGGCCGACGAAAACGGGCAGCGCCTGCGCCAGGCCGTCGAGACCTGTCCCAACGTGCTGGGGACTTTCACCGGACACACCCATCTGCGCAGCGAGGATCCACTGGGAAGCACCTGGCAACTGATGACCGGCGCCGCCGCCGACGGCTGTTGGCGATACGTCAGGATTGCCGCCACCGATCCGCCTACCTCGCTGCAGGTGGACGGGTCGCCGGCTATCCCACAGATCGACGGGGAGTAAGTGAGCAGTCAGGCACCTGCTCATAGCGCCTCGATCGCTTCACAACCACTTCGAAGTTGACCGCATCACTCCTGGGTTTCTTCCACTGTTGCGGCCGAGATTACCTCACGGAACTCATCAAGGTTCATGCCAACCGTCCGCAGCCAGTGACTGTCCGCGGTGGTTATGGTATACGGCTGCAGCTCCTGCGAGTCGCCCTTCCCCCACGGCTGCGGCGGCCAGGCAGTGTGACCACGCTTGTTGCAAACCAGGATTCGACTCGGGTCCAGTTGCACACGGATGGGGCGCTGATCCAGCCACTGAGCCGACAGTCGCGCCTGGTAGATCGCCGCGCCGCTGCCGTCGTGACACTCAAACAGCCAGGCCTCGATGTCACTGCCGGGTAGTGGAACCGACTCCCAGCGCCGCGCCCCGTACAGGAAACGCGAATCATAGACTGTCATTTCAAACTTCATCTGCGGCGGCCGCTTGAGCCCCAACGCCTGGGCGAACGCCCCGGCGTAACCGGGCGCACAGCCTTCAAACGATGCGCCCCAAATCTCGCTGCTCACAGTCGCCGGATCAATTATCAGGTCGTACTTCTCCACGTGCCCGTAGATGCACGCCACCAGGCGCCGGTGGTATTCGGCCTGGTCTAGGCCCTCCGAATACTCGGCCTTGACAAAACAGGCGTTCGGCTCACCCAGCGACTCCTGTATAGTTGCGAACAGCTCGGTCGAGCCGTAGAGCTGCAGCAGCAGCGTGCCCGCGTTTTGCCCGCGCACTGCCTCCAGCCAGCGCTGCGTGACTTCCAGCTCTCGGTCCAGAAACAGCGCATAGTTGTTGCGGCGGACCGCCTCTGAATACACATTCTGGTAACAGGTGGGATGGATCAGGAATACCAGGTTATTGACTTTCATGACAATCCTCCTCAACGGCGATCATAGACCTCACTGAGCTGGGTGCGGCGTTTTTCTTTCTGGGCGATTCGTGCCGTCTCGATGATCGCCATCAACTCGAGCATGTGCTCGTACGGGATCGACGGCTCGCCGGTTTCGATCATCTGGCGAAACAGCGTGGCAATCGCCGTGCCGCCGGAGAGAAACTCCCGATCACCGATGCCGGGTGAATGAACCGCGCCGAGCTTGCTGTAGGCCGAGCAGAAGAACTCGGATGTGCGCGGGAACCAATCGTTGCAGGTGTTCATGACCATCGCCTGGCGGCCGTCGGCGTAATGCAGAAGAAGGTGCTCGATGTAATACGCCGTGTCGGCGCGATTCCAATGCGTTTTCCCCGGTTCCGGGCACGCCCCCATGCACTCGACGGATTCGACGCCGTGACCGAACAGGCCGTGCGCCGCGGCAATGCCGTGACCGACGGCGGCGTTGCCGAAGCCGACCCCTTTAACCACGAGTAATCCCGGCTCGCCGATTTCGTCGAAGCGCCGCCGGAACCCTTTGCCCGTGTCGGTGTGTTCCAGCAACGAGGCGTTCATCAGCGGCGTGTTGTTGGCCTTCGCCAAGTTGACCATTTCCTGTGCGTCGGCGAAGGTCGAGGCAAACGGCTTGTCGACGAAGCTGGGAATGCCGCGCTCGAGGAACGGCCGAACCAGCTCGAGGTGGTCGGAGCCGTCCTTGGGACTGCTCGAATCGGCAATGAACACCGCATCGATATCCTCGAGCAGCTCGTCGATGGTGTGACAGACCTGCG
>JASLZG010000116.1 GCA_030754995.1 Lentisphaeria bacterium | reverse complement strand
ATGAGACCATCCACCTTAATTTCGGGATCGACCTGATCAACACGATCAAACTCGAGAACCCGGACCTGTGGACGGAGGATTTCCAGGAACACGTGATCGACCTCATCCGTGACTCCGTCGAACTGGAAATCCGCTACGCCGAAGACTGCCTCGCCAACGGCATCCTCGGACTCAACGCCGGCATGTTCCGCGAATACGCTCAATACATCGCCGACCGCCGTCTCGAACGTATCGGGTTGCCGGCGCAGTATTTCTCATCCACCCCATTCCCGTGGATGAGCGAGACTATCGACCTGGGCAAGGAGAAGAACTTCTTCGAAACCCGGGTCACCGAGTATCAGACCGCGGGTGCCCTGGAGTGGTAAATCCCTCTACCCGGGGGCGCGGGTAGTAACCCGCGCCCCCGGAAGCGGATAGACTCGACTGAAGGCCTTGCAACAAATGAGGCCCTGATCCGGGCTGGCCGCGGCGCCTTTGCGCAGCGCCGGCAATCGATTTGCAGGGATGCTGTGCAGACAGGCGGGCAGAGGATGGCCGGGGCGGCGTTTCGCAACGCCCGGGGTTCGCCTTCGCCGGCAGGCAGGCTCAGAGGCTGGCCGTTTCCAGGCGGGTGCTGCCGGCTCGACTGAGGTTCGCGGCGAACATCTTGCTGCCCTCGACCAGCTGCAGCGTCGCTTCCTTCTCCAGCAGCAGTGCCTCGGTGTCGGCAAGGCAGCGGGCGGTCATCGTCCGGGGCACATCCTTGATCAGGGCGATCTCACCGAAGTAATCATGGGCGCCGAGTTCGGCGACCTCTTTCTCGCCCTCGGTCGACTCGTCAATAATCGAGACGCTGCCGGACTGTATGAGATAGAAGAGGTCACCCGCGTCACCTTTGCGGAACAGCGTGTCCCCATTCTTGTACGTGCCCATGGCAATCTTCGGCAGCACCGACCGCACGACCACCGACGGCAAGTCGGCGAACAGGCGGATAGAGAACAGGAAGTGCATGATCTCGAGCTGCCGCTTGACCGTTTCAACGATCTCCGGCCGCTTCTCTCCGAGCACTTCCACATCCTCGCGGTACAGCGTCAATACGGTTGTCGGCGAGACTGTGCGGACGTTGGCCATGCGCTTGGAATCCTCGAGCAACGCCGCCTCACCGAAGAAGTCACCACGATTCAAGAACGCCAGAATGTAGCTGTCTCCGACGAGGTCGACCTCTTCGACCTGCGCCCGGCCGTCGACGATGATGTAGCAGCAATCGGCCGCATCGCCCGATTGCACCAGCAACGTGTCGGTCGGGAAATGCTGCAGGACCATGCGCTGTGACAGAAACAGCTTGTCCTCTTCCCCCAGGCCCTGGAAGAAGTTGATGCCGTTATACAACTCCAGGCAATCCGCGCTGTTGACCGCCGAATCGGGAAAGCTGAACCGCGTGTTTTTCAGCACGTTGTGATACAGCGCCAGGTAGCACTCGTAGTTGAGCTTGTTGAAGGCCTGGCGGAAGACTTTGTTGCTGAACTCCGCACCAAAGTACCGGGCGATGGCCGCGTCAATGCCCGAGATGATGCCCTGGATGTCGCGCCTGAGCCCATCGAGATCGTCGCCGTCAAGGTCCATGTGCTTGCTGAAGGCGAATCCGGATTTGCCGACGCGCCGTTCAATGACCGGTGCGAAACTGCCGCACTTGGCCCGCAGGATTTGGCCGATATTCTGCTGCAGCTCGTTGAACGTCGTTGCCAGGGCTCCCGCCTCGTCGCCGGCCGCCGGGTCGTCGAGAATCAGCAGGTCCGCATCGAGCGCCGCGTCGTTCAGGTGCGCGTGGTACGCCAGGACGGACAGCGCCATCAGGACGGAGGCGATGAAATCGACCTGCTCCGCCGCCAGCCCCATCGTCGTCGCATTCGCCGCCCCGCCGCCCACGGCGCCGACAAGACTGACGACGAACAGCGCCAGGCCGATGAAAAACAGCCAGGTCGGCAAGGCAAATACGGTGCCGCGCCAAAGGAACGAGAATTGCTGTTTGCCCAATACCGCCAGCACCGGCGGAACCAGGAGAACCGCAGCGAGTATCTCGAGCGGGACCGGCGAGCCGATGACGGCGTGATTGAAGACGCAGGCACCGCCAACCGCCGTGGCGAGTCCGACGGCAGCAATTTGGAGAGTTGCCGACGAAGCGCCGCCACGGAAAGTACAGTAGGCCATGAACAAGCCGGCGAGCAGCAGCACGACGCCGGCCAGCCCCGCCGCCAGGGTGTACAAATCATGCAACTCTTTCGGTACCTGCGTGATTGCCAGGATGAACCCGATCAGGCCACCGGCGGTGACTGCCAGGGCCGCATTCGGCCGGCGGAACAACGGTTGCTGCGACAGGAAACTCCAGATGAAGTAGAACATGCAGAAAATTGACAGAATAAACGACAGCATGACGGGCACCAGCAGCAGCAGCAGCACGACCACCAGCACGTTGTCCGTCTGCCCGTGTGCCGGGCCCTGGCTGAGCCAGCCGGAGAACATGTTGAGCATGTCGATCTTCAAATCGTCGTCGTGCGTCATCACGACCTGCCCCAGCCTGGTGACCAGGAGCACCCACAACACAATGGAGCCGATGTAGCCGAGGAAAAAGCGGTGCTCCCTGCACATCTGGTTCCTCATCGTCAGGTTCTCGATCAACTTGTGCTGCACAAAGCTGAAAGCCTTTTGCCGGAAATCCTGGAGACGAATACACTCGCTCATGATCCCATGCAGATCGCTGCCGGCAAACGGCGACAGGTGCAGGAAGGAACGGATCAGCAGGACATACATGACCTTGTAGGTCAGGGCCACTCCGAAAGTGCTCAACGGCAGCGTGCGGTTGCTGTTGAGAACCAGCAGCAGGACACAGGCCGCAACAAGTAACAGTTCGAAGCCGATCCCCGCGAAGCTCGCCACCATCCGCTGCCGCATCGGCAGGATGTTGCGCCATTTCCGCGGGTGATGGAACGACGGCACGCCATACAGCCCGAGGGTCATGGCCGGGTGGCGGCCGGTGAAGGATCCTTCGACCGCGGAGACGACCAGTTCGCGGATGAACGAAGCGATCACGCCGATCACGATCATCAGCAGCAGGCCGTAGCCGTACGTCGTCGTGACGTCACCGATGAAAGTGCCTTCGAAGGCCTGCTTGAAACGGAACAGCGGCTGCAGCTGCAGGCCGGAAATGGCACCGAGACCGACCGCGATCGCCGCCACTGCCAGGACGATCACCGGCCGGGCACTGAGCATGGCGATCTTCAGCAGCCCGCCCAGGATCGACGACAACACGCCGGTACCCGGCAACGGCAGGCGCAGGCCGAAGGTCGCTTCGTCGGTCGCGGTCGCACCACCGCTCCCGCTCTCACGCAGATGCGGATCCTCGGTGAGCAGACCGTGCTCCCACAGCCGTCCGATCAGGGCGTACACCCGCGAGAGCACCAGCGACTGTTCGACCTCGAGAAACCGGACGCAGATGTCGTTTACCGATGCCTGCCCGTCAAACCAGTCCCAGAGCTTCTTTTCCTCTTCCGACAGGATGGCGACGGTCCGGCTGCCTGCCGTCGTGATCGCATAGCGCGCGGCTGCTTCCGCGGCACCGCGGTCAAAGACCTCAGCCCCCTTGGCCTGCTGCGGCTTGTAAGCGGCCGGATCGAATGTGCTGGCGTTCGTAGTGCCCATACTCTGCAACCCGGTCTACGGGCAGTCCCCCAGGTCGAAATTGTCCTCATTATCTTCATCCCCGAAGCAATCAAGGATCGAGTCAACGTCGTACGGAGTTCCGGTAATGTTGTACTGGAACGGCAGCGGATATCCGCCGTCGTCGACATTGTTCTTGAGATTGACATGGCCATCGCCGTAAGTGACGTTCGAGTTGCGCAGATTGTGGCTCTCACCCACAGGACTAAACGGCCTGCCGTCATAAGGGGGAAAGGAAATAACGGTCCATGATCTCGTCTGGTTCCAATCTATCAGCACCGCCTTCTTGTCCGGCTCGCTGTAATCCTCGAACTGCGCGATGTTATGTTTGTACACGCTGTCACCCGTGTCCGGATCCTTGTACTCATCTCGCACACCGCGATAGACCCACGAAATAGTGTAGAGACTCGCGTTGTCCCACGTTTCCACCCCCCCCGCACCACCGGACTTGAAGTCGGAGAGCACCCAGAACAACGAATCAACCAACCAAGCGTTTGGTACCTCGACCACAAGCCCCAACCCCCGCGATTCATTTTGTAAACGAATATACGACGACGGCTCGTCGTAGTTTGTCGGCGAGGCGTACCCCGTCAATCCCTTGGCTGTCGGCAAATGCTGATTGTTCGCATCGTGATTCGACAAGCCGATGTAGCACTGCCGCATGTTGTGCATGCAGACAGCGACAAGTGCCACATTGCGCGCTTCCTTCAGTGCCGGAAGCAACATAGCGAACATGATCATGATGATCGTCGCCACCACCAGCAGCTCCGGCAAGGAAAAACACCGGCAGCGGGAGCGCCGTTCAGAAACGACGCGGTGCGTCGCCTTCAATACAGCATCTTCACTCATACGCAGAGTTTCGAGTCCTGCTTTGGTCTGTAAACTTTGTGCCGCCCGCCACTCGCTGCCGCGGCCCAGCCGGCACTCGGCAGTCGTCTGCAAGGGAAGTGATTAAAGAGGTCTTGCAATGGCCCTCCCGATGCTGTTTAAATATAGAATAATGGCACACTAATGCAATACCAGCGAACGATCTTTGGCACCTGCGGCGTGTCCCGTATTGACCGGCATGAAATGTGCCGGGTGCCCGGAGATCGCATCGGACCGCCGTTCCTGGCACTACCAATCCCCGGCGAGAATATTACTGCTGCAACAGGGTGATTAATTTCACCTACGCCGGGCCCACCGCCATTGCCAGAGGCGTCGCGTCTAAAAAAAAGCAGCGACCGCCGAAATTCGACGGTCGCTGCATGGATGTAGGTTGGTTAAAAGCGGTCTGCTGCCTAGCTGCCAGTCCACGACGCGAGCTTGCGTGACGCAAAGTCCCGGCCGCCGATGCCAAAGGCAATTGCCGCCGCAACAGCGAGAGCGCCGAGCGCCAGGGTGGACGCGTGTTTATTTTGGAGGAGGCCGCCGACAGCATCAATCTCATTCAAGCCCATGATCACCGCACAAAGGACGATCACAATCTTGGTCAGGGATGCCAGCCCTCCGGCATTGGATGCTCCACTGCCCCTGATCACCGTTGTCGCGATATTGGCCAGGTAGAGGCCGATGGCGATGATGATACCCGCGACCAGCACCTGGCCGCCAAGGCCGAGGAAGTCGCTGAACAGATTTGCCGTGGCCGTGACGCCCAACGTGGTCAACGCCACGACACTGCCGTACAACACAACCGCACCGAAGGTCACCGTGCCGGCGACAGCCGACAGTTTGCCGCCGCCAGCAGCCCCTTCCGACTGCAGACCGAGCTTGGTGACGACTGTGTCGAAGCCGACGGCCGCCAGCACATCCGTGGTCAACCCACTCACGACCTTGGCGATCGCCAGCGTCACCACCAGGATGATCAAGGCGCTAATGATCGCCGGAATCTTGTCCTCCAGCGCCGCCAGACCGGTCGCCGCTGCGGCAGTTTCCGACAGATCGAGAGCACCCAGTGCACTGGTCAGCACGGGAATCAGGATACCGATGTACACCAGCAAGCCCAGCAGGCCCGAGAGCTTTTGGTCATTGAGCACCTTGGCGATGCCGAGCTTTCCTGCAAGCGTGTCAAGGCCGGACGCACTACCCACCTCCGTGACGAGTCGGCGCACCACCTGTGCGATCAGGCAACCAATCCACAGAATCACCGCGGCAGCCAGTATGTTAGGCCCATGCTCCGAACACGCATCCAGCAGCGTATTCACCCACTCTATTGATGTGCCTACCCTCAATGTTGTGAGGATAACCGGCAGGAACAGCAGGAAAACCGCATAGTACAGGGCATCACCGGCCGTGGACGACTGCGGCGCCGATTCGGAAACCGTTCCAGACTGGTCTGCAGCTCCTCCGGCGTTGTCAATCGCCGTGTTCGCCGCCCCCAGCACCTTTGAGACAATCAAACGTGCCAATGTCGCCAGCACCCACGCCACCAACACCAGAATGGCGGCACAAATAACCGGCTGCCACCACTCAACTACCACCCCCCATAATTTATTGAGGGAGCCCTGCGGCTCAAAGTCATCCCCTTGCAACTGGCCAACCACCCCGAGCGCAACCACCAGCATAATCAGGTAGAAGATCGTCGAGGACACAGACTTCGCGGGCGAACCGCCGCCCAGCCCGGTGCTGCCCAGCCAGTCGGAGACTGAGCGTCCGACCTTGTTGCCATCAAGGAGCTTGGTAATACCGAGTGCAACGACCTTGGCGATGATAAAGCCAACCAACAGCAATACCAAGGCCCCGCCGATGCCTGGCAGGAATTCAATTACATTCGCATATACAATATTAAATGCATTTTCCGCTGCAGGAACTACCTCTCCCGCGTCAGCGGAGGTTTCCTCCTGTGCCATTGTCATTGGGACACTGGCGAACAGGAAGAACACCATCATTTCGATAAGTCCTTTGCACTTCCAACCGGCTTGCTTCGTAACTTGCTCTTTCTCTTTCATTGGTGATTCCCCACTCAATGTTGCTCCAAAGTTGTCTCGGAGCAGTGATTTGGTTGCCATTGGTCGATGATCGACCGCAGTAATCAGCAGTCCAGTGGCTTGAACCGCCTTTTTTGTGAATCACGACTATCTGAATTGAGGGAAAAAACAAATTATTCCATAGCCATCCCTCCAGTAGGTTTGCACTGAACCGTGTTTATGGAAAAGAATGGAACGAGCGGTACGATTTGCCAATGTGAGATACAATTCGACTGTTGCCGAAAAGAAGCAAATCGTGACGCCGTCACTGGCTGGTGACGATGAATCTACACCATTGTAGCAGTTGTGCTAACTGATTCTACAAATATTTTTTCGGGGGATTCCCACCCTGCCTGGGGCTCAAAACGCCGGATCATTGCCATGGGGGCCGTGAGGGCCGGCAATGGCTTGGCACTATTGACCCATGCTATTGGCTTACATTGCCTCGGCGATACACCTCATCATCACCGAAACAAGCCGTTAGGTGGATCGCGGTGTCACCCTCCAAGCCACCTGTTTCCTTCCCAGGCGAACAAGACACGCCCGGCCAGGACGGTGGCTGAAAAATTCTTCAGCCCTGTCCCAATTCCGCCGAACGCTCGGCAGCTGCCCGGATCACTCGGGCCATGATCTCGCGGAACTCCGCGTCTTCGAGTACCGCCAGGCCGGCAGCGGTCGTCCCGCCGGGCGACGTCACTGCCGTGCGCAGCTCGTCGGGTGTCCCCATCTTTCGGGCTGCCATCTCGGCAGCTCCGGCAACCGTCTGCACGGTCAACGCCAGCGCCGCCTCCGGCGCCAGGCCGACGAGCTCGGCGCCGTCGACCATTGCCTGAACCATTTCAAAGACATATGCCGGGCCGCTGCCGCTCAGTCCGGTTACGGCGTCCAGCTTCGACTCGTCCATCTCCATGACAATGCCGACCGCCCCGAAAATCCGCTCCACCAGCGCCCGGTCGTCAGCCGTCACGCCGCCGCTGCAGGCGTAGACCGCGGCCCCCTTGCCGACCAGCGCCGGCGTATTCGGCATCACCCGCACCAGCCGGTCGCTGCCCACCCACTTCTGCAGGTTCGCCAGCGACAGGCCGGCGGCAATAGAGACGAACAGCTTGTCACCGAACATCCCGTGCAGCGGCAGCAGCACTTCCGCCGCGACCTGCGGCTTGACCGCCAGCACAACGACATCGGCCGTCGCCAGCGCCGTCTCGTTGTCCGCCTCTGTCGCGATCCCGGTCGCTGCCGTGAAGGCGTCGCGCGCCGCCACCAGGATGTCCGCGGCAACGACGTCGCCAAGGCGACAGATGCCGCCCTCGACCAGGCCGCCAGCCAGCGCCGTGGCCATTTTTCCCGCTCCGATGAAGGTGATTTTCATACTGTCATAGAGTAGCGCATGCCAGGCGGTTTTCGAGGCACTTCCGCACCTTATTCACCGTCGGATAGTCACGGAACAGAAAGCCGTTCGCGGCAAACCAGCCACTGCCCTCCAGCGCCCCATCGATTTCAGGCTTCGACAGCAGTGAGCGGTCGACACCGATAATCAACGGCAGGTCCGGATTCGCCGCCCCGAAGACCAGGCGCTGCAGCAACTGCGTGCCGTGCCACCGGTGGAACAGCTCCAGGTGCACACGGCCCCCGTCGGAGTTCTCGAAACTGAAATCGGGAAACACCAGTTGCTGGTCGCCGCTGTCGATGAACGGGGTTTCGCCGACAATCGTCCACTCCCCCACCGTTTCCCGGAAGTGGCGGTGGAACATGCCGATCTCCTCAGGCACATACGCACTGAAGTTGCGATACGCACTGACCAGCCCGAGTTTCTGATCGGCCACCAGGCGAACTTCCTGGCCGTTGCGGACGCTGACCGTCGTCTCCAACCGCCACTTGGACAGGCTGCAGACCGCCGGGAAAAAAGAGGCCAACTGCAGCCCGTACTTGCCGGTATTGCCCAACACGCTCGCCGGCCCGTCGATGACGATGCGCAGTCGCGATTCATCATCTGCCTTTTTGTGGCGCTTCGTGTCGGCGCGATGAATCGTCGCCAGCAGGCGAAAAAACTTGAGGTACTTCATCAACCGCCGCAGGTTCGCCGCCTCCGGTTCATCGATTGTCAGGGTCAGCGACTGGGCCTGCAACAGCAGCGACTGCACCTGGGCGCAGTTGTAGCGCTCGAGCAACTGCTGCGGGGACAGGTCGCGGAAGCGCACGAGACGCTCGTTCTCCGGGAGGTCCTGGTAGATGTCGAGGTCACCGGCATCGGCCAACGCCTGCTCGCGATACGCTTCAAAGCTCATCCCAGCCGCCCGCCGCAGCAGATTTGCCGAATCCGCGAACAGCCGGCCGCGGTGTTCGGCGAAATCGACATCCTCGGCGTGCCCGAACCCGGCTCGATCCTGCAGCAGTTTTTCCAGGCCACAGGCCAGTTTGCGGTCGCTGATGCAGTTGAGCGCCGGCTCCACGACGTCGGCGATCTCCGCTCGACTGACGCCGGGCTGCCGATAAATAGTCAGCAGCTCCTCGGCAAGTTGCAGCAGCGTCGCGTTGCCGGGGTCGACGAACTGCGGCTTTACCGTCCCTTTGACGATGCGAAATCTAAGAAGATCTTTGGTAAGCACGATGCTGCCGCCGCCGGTCGCTAATGTGATATTCTGAAGTGCCCTCGCTCACCAGCTCGTAGAGCTCTGCCTGCTTGCCCGCCATCGGCCGCAGGATGCGGCCGAGCCGCTGCACGTGCTCGCGAATGCTGCCGCTGCCCGACACGACAATGCCGACGCTCGCCTCGGGCACGTCGATGCCTTCGTTCAGCACCTTGCTCGATACCAGCACCGGGTAATCGCCGGCACGGAACTTGTCCAGGAACGCCTTGCGCTCGACCACCTTCGTATGCTGTGTAATCACCGGCACCAGGAACTGTCGGCCCAGCGCATACGCCGTGTTGTTGTCGGCCGTGAAAATCAAGGTGCGCTCACCCGCATGCCGCTGGATCAGGTCCCAGATCATGCGGAACTTGCCGCGGCTGGCGGCGGCGATGCGTTTCTGCGCCAAGTACGCATTGAACACGGCGCGCCCGCCCGGCATGCGGGCGCAAAGCCCGGTAAACTGCTGCCAGCCGCGCGGGTTGCCGAAATTCACGCCGTTGGCCCGGACGAAGTCGATATACGTCTTGCGGTTGCACTCGTATGCCTCCGCCTCGTCGTCATCCAGCGGCAGCTCGATGCGATGGGTCTCGTACGGCGCCAGGATTGCCCCTTCCAGCTCATCGATGTCGCGCCGGAAACAGATCGGCCCGACCAGTTCCTCCAGCACCGCGTCACCGTCGTCGTTACACTCCGGCGTCGCCGTCAACCCGAGGCGATACGGCGCAATCGACATCGCCGCCGCCGTGCGGTTTACCCGGCCCGGCAGGTGGTGGCATTCATCGAAGACGATGAGGCCGAAACGGTTGCCGATGAACTCCATCATGATCACCGCCGAATCGTAGGTGCTGACGGTCAGGTCCTGGACGTCCTTGCTGCCGCCGCCCAGCATGCCGACCGGCACCTCGAACGCCTCCTCGAGCCGGGTCGCCCACTGCTGCATCAAATCGAGTGTCGGCACGACGACCAGGGCCGGCCGCTGCACATCGGCGATCGCCATCATCGCCAGGAACGACTTGCCGGCGCCCGTCGGCAGCACCGCCACGCCCCGCCGCCGTGCGGCGTTCCAGGCGGCCAGCGCCTGCCGCTGCAGCGGCCGCGGCATCATCACGTCGCTCAGTTCAAGGGGAGATGGCGCAAAGGCCCGGGCGCGGTCGTCGTACGGCAGCCCGCCGCAATGCAATTTGCGGACGATTGCAGCGTACAGGTGGGCCCCGGCACGATACCTGCCAATCCGCTCATCGTACGTGAGGTACGGTGCGATCGGATCGACCGATGCGGACTCCGCAACTTCGACCAGCAGCGTGCCGTAATTGTAATCGATCGTAAACATGTGTTGTCCGGGCGGGCATGTGCGGGGTTCGATCACCGCCGGTCCAAGATGCCTGAGGTACAGCGCAAATTCAACCGGGAATGCCGTTTTGGACAAACGGATTCTGCCGATTGACAATCCAGCAGCGTGCCGTAATTGTAAGCAATCGCAAACATCGTTGCCAGGCGGAGCATGCGCGGGGGTCCGATCACCGCCGGTCCAGGATACCCGAGGTGCGGCGCGAATTCAACCGGAGATGCCGTTGTGGACGAACGGATTCTGCTGATTGACAACTCAGACGTCGACGCCAGCCGCCAACATGGCGAGCTGATCATCCACAGGTTCCCGTTTACCATCGGCCGCATGCCGTCCGCCGACGAGAACGAGATCACCAATCTCGACCTGCGCGAAAGCGACCTGGAACTGCGCGAAGAACACTCACCGTTCATCGCCTCGCGCAACCATGTCGAAATTGGCTTCTCCGGCGGCCGGGCCTATGTCAAAGACCTGGGCAGCATGAAAGGCACACTGGTCAACAACGTCGAGGTCGGCGGCAACCGCAAGGCCGAGTCGGCCATCCTCTCCGGCGGCGCCAACACCATCCAGCTCGGCACCAGTCGCTCCCCCTGGAAATTCCGTATCATCGTGGAGTCCGGCCAGGAGAAGCCCCGCATGGTCGTGGCCGATGATGATGAGACCGTCCGCAAGCTGCTCCTCGACACCTTCAACCGCGAATTCGCCGTCATCCCGGTGGAGAACGGCTACAAGGCGTTGAACGCCTGCATCAACGAACACCCGGACATCGTGCTGCTTGACTGGCAGATGCCGGACATCGAAGGCATCAAGGTTTGCCAGACGTTGAAGGCCAACGTCCGCACCGCCACGTTGCCGGTCATCATGGTCACCGGCATGGACACCACCCCGGACCGCATCCGCGGCATGAGTGTCGGTGCCGACGAGTACATTACCAAACCTTTCGATGTCCACGAAATCCGGGCACGGGTCAACGCCGTCGTCGATCGCCAGCGGCAGGCCCGCAACCAGCACTGGCTCAGCGGCATCCCCAGCGAAGCGCGGCTGCAATCCGAGTTCGACCAGCTCGCCGCCAGCGACGCACCGCCACACAGCCTGATTACGGTCACGGTCGGCGGCCTCGGCTGTTTGCAGGAGGAAAGCGGCACCATCGCCGCCGAAGTTATGTCCCGGCGCATCTCCGAGGTGTTGTGGCAGCAGTCCCTGGCCAGCAACCGCACCGTGCCCGCCCAGCTCAGCCTCAACCGCTGGTGCCTGCTTTGTCCGGACGACGGCGCCCGCGGCCTCGAAGCCGCGGTCAAAGAGAATCTCAAAAACCTGCTGGCCGATACCCCGGCATCGTTCAAGATCAAACGCCATGCCACCGCCAAATACTGCAACTACCGCCAGCTCACCGAAAAAATCTGAGCCGGCACGGATTATTGTGGTGTGACCCATTGCTGCCGGCGATTCGAAATCGCCGGGACAACTGGAAGTCAGGCGTCCTGCAAAGGAATAATGGATCGGCACTTTTACGATTCGATTTCACCGGCGGCAACGCACTGTACCGCTAAAATTCCCCTCCCACACACAGGGTTGCCACCTCTTATTCATTTTCCTGCTGGCATTGGCCGCAACAGCACGTCATGATACTGCCATGCAGAAACAGGAACAGATCGCCATCGACGGCCCCGCCGCCTCGGGCAAGAGCACGGTTGCACGGCTGCTGGCAGAGGCGCTCAACGCCTACTTCGTCAACACCGGAGACATGTACCGGGCCCTCACCTGGCAGGTCATGAAGCACGGCATCGATCCGCGTAACGACCCTGGTGCCGTCGCCCCGTTGCTCGAACATCTCGACCTGACCTGTCGCCCCGACGCGGCCAACCGGTTGCGCGTCTACCTCAACGGCACCGAAGTGCCGCCGGCCGAGATCCGTGCCCCCGGCATCACTGCCGCAGTCAGTTTCCTCGCCCGCATTCCCGCCGTCCGCCAATGGCTCGTGACGCGCCAGCAAGCGCTCGCGACCCTCGGCCTCACGGTCACCGAGGGGCGCGATATCGGCACCGTCGTTTTTCCGCAGGCGCGTTTCAAATTCTTCGTGACCGCGACCCCCGAGGAACGGGCCAGGCGCCGCCTGCGGCAGACCGGTGAGACGATCGACGGCGCCACACTGGCATCGGTGACGGCGGCGATTGAGGAACGCGACCGACTCGACAGCACCCGGGAGGTCGCGCCTTTGCGGCCGGCCGACGACGCCCTTGTCGTCGATACGACCGGGCGCCCGGTCGAAGCCGTCGTCAACGAGCTGGCGGCAATTATCAGGGAGGGCCTGGCCTGAATGGAGAAGTCAAGGATCAGCTATCGCGTACCTTACGCCGATACCGACCAGATGGGCGTCGTTTACTACGCCAACTACTTCGTCTACTTCGAGCGGCTGCGCAACGAGTTGCTGCGCGACCTGGGCTATACCTATGGGGAAATGGAAGTGCAGGGCCTGCAGCTGCCGGTGATCGAGGCGCACTGCGACTATAAGTTGCCGGTGCGTTATGACGACCTGATCGAGATCTCCGGCTGGGTGGAGGAATGCCGTGGCGCCAGGCTCAAAGTGCGCTGCGAAATCCACCGGGACGGCGAACTGCTGGCGTCCGGTCACACGATCCACGTCTGTGTAACAATTGCCACGCGCAAACCGAGGCGCCTACCGCCGGAGCTCGCGGATCAGCTGATGGCCGGCGTCAGGGGGACAGTGCATTGAGCGGCATGCGCGACACCGACGACAGGACCGCGAACGGCAGCTTCAGCACCGCCCCGATGATCTGGAATGGCGCCTGGACACCGCGGCCGATGTCACTCATGGCACTGCCCGCAGTGATGCCGGGCAACGGAGACATTACCAGTTTGACGGCGCCGAGCGGCAGGTAAAACAGGTTCGCAACCGCGGCCGGCACAGTCGCAGCCGAAGCCGCCGCATCAATGGCGTGCGGCGTGCTCTGCAGCGCCGCGTACGCAGCCTGCGGGCTGGCGGTGTAAGCTTCGCTT
>JASLZG010000115.1 GCA_030754995.1 Lentisphaeria bacterium | reverse complement strand
ACCTGCCACCCGGCAGTACCGGGCGTTTTCACCCGGCCGCCCTCGACTTCTGCCGGGTCAACGGCAACCTCTACGCCCTGCCCGTCGACGTCACCATAGTCCCCATGTGGTACAACAAGACGCTCTTCGAGAAAGCCGGTGTCGACGTCCCGAAAACCGTCGATGAGTTCCAGCGCGTCTGCACCGAATTGAAAGCGCAGGGCATCACGCCGCTGGCCTTGGGAAACTCCAAGAAGTGGCCCGGCGCCTTCTACTTCATGTACTTTGCAACGCGCGCCGGCGGCACCACGCCGATTACGGAACAACGGTTCGAGGACCCGGCATTCATCGAAGCGGGGCGGCAGATACAGGAACTCGTCGATGCCGGCTGCTTCAACTCCGGTTTCAACGGCATCGATTACGACGAAGCCCGGCGCCTTTTCTTCAACGAAGAGGCTGCCATGATCCTGATGGGCACCTGGATGCTGGCGCACGCCCAGAAGGAGGCACCGGAGATCCTGGAGAAGCTCGGATGCTTCACCTTCCCCGGCATGGGCAACGAAAAATGGAACCGAATCGCCATTGGCGGCGTCAACGCCGGCTATGCTGTCGCCGCAAACACAAAGCAGCGCGACGACTGCATCGCATTGCTGCAGGAACTGACCAATGATGACGGCATGAAGGATTGGGCCGGTACCGGACGAATCCCGGCATTGACCCGCGATGCCGCGGCCCCCATGCTCCAGCCCGCAACGCTGGTCGCCGCCGAGATCCTCTTCGAGGCGGAAGCGATTCAGCTGTACTACGACCAGTACCTGCCGCCGGAGCTGGCCGCCATGCACAAGAACACGACCCAGGCACTGTTTGCAAAAACTGCCACGCCGCAGGAAGCGGCCGCAACGATGGCGGCAACGGCCAGGCGCAAACCATGACGCGATGCCGTGATCTGCGCGGCCTGTGGTTCTCTGCGCCCGCCGCGGTTGTCTACCTCCCGCTCATCGCCATCCCGCTCGCCTATTCGCTGTACCTGTCATTTCACTACTGGGACGGACGTGCGCCAGCCTGGACGGCGGCCGGCATCGGCAATTACCTCGACATGGCCAAAGACAAAGTGTTTTGGCGCTCGCTGGCGCACAACCTCGTACTCGTCGCCTTTTCCCTGGCCGTTCAGTTGCCGGTCGCCATGCTGCTGGCAGTCCTGCTCGAACGTACCCGGAGGCTGGACGGCTTGATGCGCACCTGCGTCTTTCTGCCGTACGTCCTGCCGACGGTCGTTATTGCACTGGTCTGGCGTTCGCTGATCACCGCCTCGGTACCAGAATGGCTGGCCAGCCCGGACTGGAGCCTGAGCGCCATTCTACTGGCGGTCACCTGGCGATTCATCGGGTTCCACACCGTCCTGTACCTGGCCGGCCTTGGCATGATCGACCGGCAGTTGTACGAAGCTGCGCGCCTCGACGGCACATCCGAGTGGCAATGCTTCCGGCACATCACCCTGCCGCTGATGAAGCCAGTGATCATCGTCTCCGCAACCCTGGCGATTGTCGGGTCGATGAAGTATTTCGACATCGTGTTTCTGATGACCGGCGGTGATCCCGATCACGCCACGGAGCTGCTGGCGACCTACCTGTTCAAAATGGGATTTGCCCATGACCGCATGGGTTACAGCTCGGCAATCGCCGTCGCCCTCGTAGTGCTGGCCCTGGGCAGTACGGTGGCCATGCTGCAACTGAAACGATGGAGCGACCGTCGGCAATGAAAGCTGCAACCGCTGCACGTCTGGCCATTCTCTGGATCGCCGCCGCTGTCGGCGTACTGCCGCTGGTGTGGACCGCCTGTACCGCGTTCAAGACCGACGCGGCGGTCACCGCCGGCATCTGGTCGCTGCCGCTGCAACCGACGCTTGCGAACTTCGCAGAGGTCGCCAAGTCGAATTTCTCGACCGGTCTGCTGGTCAGCCTGGCGGTCACTGCCGGGGCAGTGCTGGTGCTGCTGGCGCTCGCGGCGCTTGCAGGTTATGCCTTCGCCCACTTCAACTTCGTCGGCAAGAAATGTCTGTGGATCACGCTCATGGCCGGATTGTTTCTGCCGGTCCACGCAACCCTGATCCCGCTCTACCGGATCGAAGCCGATCTGGCCATCTCCCGCAGCTGGTTGTCGCTGGTTTTCCTGGCAGCGGTATACGTCGCCTTCAACCTGTCGTTTTCGGTGTTTTACCTGCGCGGCTTCTTTGCGCAGGTGCCTTCCGCGCTGGTCGAGGCCGCCGCGATCGACGGCTGCGGCAGCCTGCGGGTGTTCACGCGGATCATGCTGCCGCTCAGTGTGCCGGCCCTGGTTGTCGTCGCACTGGTCGATATCGTCATGATCTGGAACGAGTTTGTCTTCGCTTTGGTCTTGATACGCTCACCGAAACTGGCGACATTGCCACTGGCGGTCCGAAACTTCGCCGACGACACCGGCCTGGCGATTCCCCAAACCTGCGCCGCGCTGACGTTGGCGGCACTGCCGGTGATCGTCGTCTTCCTGGTCGCCCAGCGGAAAATAATCAGCGGACTGACCGAGGGTGCGGTCCAGGGCTAAAAGTCCAGGGGGCACGGAACCGATTGGTAGCCTTCCCGAATCGCCGAAAAATCCGCCACCTGTATCACCAGGTCAACGACGGCGCGAACCAGGCGATGACGATTGACCCGCAATGTCTCATCGGGATCGTTGACCAGCGGGCCGTCGTCGAAGAAGGTGTCGACCGTCTCGCGCAAGGGCGCAACCGCCGCCAGCGCACCGATGTGATCCTGCTTCTCCAGGCAGACGCCCATCGCCGCAGCAGTCGCGTCGAGGGCTTTCTGCAACCCTGTCTCCGCATCGTGGCTGAACAGGGATCGATCCACGGCACCCGGGGCAACGTCGCGGTCGAGAATGTTGTTGGTGCGTTTGAATGTCGCTGCAACCGCCTCGAAATCGTCGCGGCTGCGGAACTGCATCATCGCCTCGAGACGCGCCACCAAATCGGTGAAATCATGCCACGGCGTCGAGGCCCGGACAACCGCCTCTATAGTGTCCTTGGCGAAACCACCGGGAATGCCGGCGCGTGTCTTGTCGGCAAAGAGCCGGGTGCCGCGCGACAGGTAAAAGTCAAGGATGGTATCCTGCAAGCCCTCCGTCGCCGTCGCCGGCAGCACGTTGGCGTACTGTTCAATGCTTGCCGCCACGACTTTTGATATGTCGATCCGGAAACCGCGATTCGCGATGATCGCAATGCTCGTCAGGCAGGCGCGCCGCAAGGCATACGGGTCCGCCGAGCCGGTCGGTGCCTTGCCGACGCCGAAGATACCGACCATGGTGTCGACGCGGTCGGCAATGCCAACGACCGCCGCTTCGTCCGAGGACGGATAGTCGTCGTTGACGTTGCGCGGCAGGTAGTGGTCGCGCAGACCTTTGGCAACCACTGCCGGCAGCCCTTCACCAACTGCATAGTAGCAGCCGACCTGCCCCTGCAAGTCAGGAAATTCCCCGACCAGGTGCGTCGTCAGGTCCGTCTTGCACAGGTGGGCAATCGTGTCGACTGTCGCGAGCTGATCGGCCGACATGCCGAGCTCGCCGCCGATCGCCGCCGCCAGCTTGCGGACGCGCTCCACCTTGTCGAGAACACTGCCGAGGTCAGCCTGAAAAATCGCTTCCGCCAGCTTGGGCAGGCGCTCTTCCAGTTTCTGTTTGCGGTCTTCGCGCAGGAAAAACTCGGCATCGGCAAAACGCGCCCGCAACACCGCCTCGTACCCGTCGCGGATCACCGCCTCGTCGTCGCAGATCGTGTTCGACACGGCGATAAACGAGTGGCTGAGGGTGCCGTCCGTGCCGTTGAGTGCCAGGTACTTCTGGTGCTCCCGCATCTCCGACACCAGCACCTCTGCCGGGATCTCGAGATAGCGCTCGGCAAATGAGCACAGAACGGACACCGGATACTCGACAAGATTTGTCACTTGCTCGAGCAGCCCGTCATCCTCGCGCCAGGTCAGGCCGGCGCCTGCTGCGGACTCCTCAATCTTGTCGCGGATGCGCTGCCGGCGCTCGTCCTGGTCGACATAGACGTACGCCTCGCGCAGGGTCTGCAGGTAGGCCTCACGCTCGGCTGTCACGGCAACCGGCTGCGGTGCCAGGAAACGATGCCCCTGCGACTGGTTGCCACCGCGGACCCCGGCGAATTCCGTTGGAATAACGGCATCACCCAGCACTGCCGCCAGCCAGTGGACCGGCCGGACGAACGGCGTCGATTCGCTGGCCCAGCGCATCGTCTTGTACCAGTGGATCGCACCGAAAAATTCGGGGATGATTTCGGCGAGCAGTTCCACGGCCGGCCGGCCGGCACGGTCGATACAGGCGAAGAGGTAGTCGGCGCCCTTGATCTCGCGCACTTCGGCATCGTCAATCGAAATTCCGTTCTTGGCGGCAAAGCCCAGGGCTGCCTTGGTCCAGTTGCCGTCGGCATCCCTGGCGATCTTCATCGGCGGCCCCTTGGCTTCGACCGTCTGGTCGGCCTGGTTCACCGAAACGGCACCCACAGAGACGGCGATGCGCCGGGGCGTCACGAAGAAGCGCACGTCCTGCGGGTCGAGTCCGGTCGGTTCAAAATGTTTGCGGAACAGCTCGGGCAGGTCGGCCAGCAAGCGGCCGAACACCTGGGCGGGCATCTCCTCGACGCCGAGCTCCAGCAGCAGCGACACACGCCCGTCGCCCGCCGGGGCAGCGGCGACGGCAGCGGCCAGCTCGTCGGCAATTGAAGCGGCCGGCGGGGCTGCGTCCATGGTGACGGGTGGCTTCGAGGCCAACGGATGCCCGAGCACCTCACGGTTCTTCAACCAGGCTTCGGCAATCGCCCTGGCCAGCGTTCGGACGCGCAGGATATAGCCCTGTCGCTCATTGACGGATATGGCGCCGCGCGCATCGAGCAGGTTGAAGGCATGACTCGCCTTCAGGCAGTAGTCGGTTGCCGGCAGCGGCTTGTCGGCAGCGCACAGCGACATGCACTGTGCCTCGTAGCGCGCAAAGGAGTCGAGCTGCAGGCTGACATCGGCCAGCTCGAAGTTGTGCGCCGAAAACTGCACCTCGTTCTGGTGGTACAGGTCACCGTAGGAAAAGTGCTGGTTGTACGCCAGGTCGTAGACGTTGTCGACCTGCTGCAGAAACATGCAGATGCGTTCGAGGCCATAGGTGATCTCGCCCATGATCAACGGCAGTTCGATACCGCCGACCTGTTGGAAATAGGTGAACTGTGTCACTTCCATACCGTCGACCCAAACTTCCCAGCCGAGACCCCAGGCGCCCAGCGTCGGTGATTCCCAGTCGTCGTGCACGAAACGGATGTCATGTTCCGAAGGCTTGACACCGATCGCCGCCAGTGAACCAAGATAGAGTTCGACGTAGTTCTTCGGGTTCGGCTTCATGACGACCTGGAACTGGAAATAATGCTGCATCCGGTTCGGGTTGTCGCCGTAGCGGCCGTCGGTCGGGCGCCGACAGGGCTCCACGTAGGCGGCATTGAACGGCTCCGGCCCGAGCGCCCTGAGAAAGGTGTTCGGATTGAAGGTGCCGGCGCCCGTCTCGATGTCGTATGGCTGGGTCAGCAGGCAACCTTGCGCATTCCAGTATTGCTGCAGATTCAGAATAAGATCTTGGAAGTACATGGCTGTGTCGGCACAGAGTTGTGGGCATGAAGGATGGACAGGGAATCTACCGTATTTCCGTTCAGTTGCACAGGCCAACGGGCATTTTCGAGTATGGCCCGAGCGGCTCTCGCCGTGAATTAGGCCGCCTTGCGACGGCCCGGCGGTTGTAAGCCGGTGTCAGCGCGGTAGAATTACCCCAACGACAGCAAGGCTGCTACCCGCATAGTCCACGGTGTCAATGTCCGATAGCCCCCAAACCAATGCCCCCAACTCCGCCGGAGTTGCCCAAGCACGAGAGCCCAATCATCTGCTCGCCGCCGTCGGCTTGGGCATTCTGATCAACGCCCTGATTCCCCCGTCGGGGGTGGCGCTGCGGATCATCTATGTGATCGTTGCAGTTGCCACGGCCGTCATGGTGCGCCGCGCTGGAATCGGGGTGCCGGAGAAACAGACCTGGTTTGCCAACACCAGTCGAATCATCATGACGCGGCTGACGAAGAACCCTGACCAGTGGTGGACCGTTTTCTCCATGTTCGGCGCCATCGTGGCCAGCCTGGTGCCGGGCATCATTGCTTCTGTTACTGCCCTGGCCCTGCTCTTTTCATTCTGGATCACCAGCCGCGAAAAGAAGCCCGTCCAAGCCGTTCAAGAGGGCGCGGACGATTCGGCAGCAGCCGCAACGATGCACTCCGAAATCCCATCGGCAAAAATCGACAAACCGCCGGGCATCGGGAAGGCACCCGACGAAATTGATTCAAAGAACGCCGAGGGCAGCGGCTATGAAAAGGAGCAGCGCGAGCGCTGGGAAGGCTGGATCAAGGATGAGATCGATCGACTCGACGACGAATGAACCGGCGGCGGCACCGTCCCCGGTCAATCGCTTGAATTGCCGAACAGCTTGCCGAGCCGCTGCGTGGCCGCATTGCCGTCATCGCTCTTCTGCGTGGCGTCAATCGAATCGACATCGGCATTGTCCGTTGTCGGAATGTTCATCACCTGACGCACCCCCAGTTCAAGCTGATGCACGCGCTCACGGCTGACCCCGAGATCCGCCGCCCGACGATACAACTCGATGCGCTCGGCCGGCGCCATGACCCCGTCGATCAGCAACAGGCGGATGACGTCGGTGATCTTCGGCTCGGCGCCTGTCGACGGGCTTGTGGCAGCATGGAGGTCACCCGTTGCCTGGCCGGCAACGACACCGGCCGCGGCTTCCAGTGCCAACCGCGCTTGGGCGGCGGTTTGAGGGCGGTCTTCCGGGTCGCGTGCCAGCAGATTCATCACCACCTCGGCCACCGCGGCAGGCAATTCGGGACAGAGCCCCCCCAGCGGCAGCGGACGATTCTTTCCCAGCGCCTTCACCACTTCGAGTCCCGACGAATTATCCGGCAACCGGTGAGCCCGCTGGCCGCTCAACATCTCGTACAGGATCACCCCGGCGGCGTACAGGTCCGTGCGTTGATCCACACCGTGCCCGCGCCACTGCTCGGGCGCAACGTAATAAGGTGAGCCAAGGCGTTGATGCCGGTCATCATCGCTCAACAGGCCGCCGCGATCCGACGGCAGATGCGCAATGCCGAAATCCGAGATCTTCGCTTCGCCGCGCACGCCGAAAAGAATGTTTGCCGGTTTGATGTCTCGATGGACAACGCCGAGCTCATGCGCCGCCTGCAGCCCATGCAGAATATCCGTGACAATCGACAGGCTGCGGTCGAGCGGCAGCTGCCCGGCCAGGCGCAGGCAGTCGCGCAGGTTGCCGCCACGGATATACTCCATGATGATGCAGGAGCCTTCCGGGTGGCGCTGCAAATCGTAAACGATGACAATATTCGGATGCTCGAGCTGCCCGGCGATCCGTGCTTCCTGCACGAACCGGGCATCGATATTTTCGTTCTCAGACCATTTTTCGAAAAGCAGCTTGATTGCCGTGTCGCGGCCGATGTGCTGATCGTCGGCCAGATAGACGACACCGAAACCACCGTGACCGATGCATTCCCTGATCACATAGCGTTCGGCGACCGCAGCCGGCAGCGGCAGGTGCTCCTTCGTCGGCTCGTCGCCGCCTGAATCGGTGTATAGCTCATTCACCGTCGCCCGGTCTCCTTGCATTCTTACACGGCATTACAGTACCGTTTGTCTTCATTGCATGCACATTTGAACTGTACGGTTCAATGGCACCAGGATAAGCGCTGAAAAGTGCGGCGGTACGGCACCGGCCGATTTTTGCCCGCCACCTGCCGTCAAGCACATGCATCAAGAAAAATCGATACCGTGCCGCCCACTGTACGGTTTGCGGCAACGGCCGAAGACGACCGTTCCACCGCAATCCGAATTCGCCCTCAGATCGCGGCACGATACAGATCTTCGAAATCGGCGGCGGCAATCGCCACCGGGTTGAAGGCGGCGGTCCACTGCTCGGCGGCGTTCGCCGCAAGCCCCGGGACGGCGTCGGCAACGATACCGGCAGCGGTGAGGCGTGACGGAAAAGGCGCCACCTCGACGAAGCCCGCAAGCAGGTCGATCAAGGCATCGACCGACGCCAACCCGGCAACCGCCGCCAGTTCCAGATAGATCGTTGCCGTCGGCGCATCGGCGCAGTTGTAGCCGACGACATGCGGCAACATCGTGCCAACCGCCTGGCCGTGCACGATACCGAACTGCGCCGTCAACGGGTTGGCCATCGCGTGAGCCGCGCCGAGCATGCTGTTCTCGATGGCGATGCCGGCATGGGCCGCACCGAGCAACATCGCTCCGCGCGCGGCCAGGTCGTCGGGGGCTTCGAGAACGCGGGTGAAGTTGGCGCTGGTCAATCGGAAGGCTTCCATGGCATGGAGGCTGGAGATTGGCGTATGCCTGGTCGTCACTGCGGCCTCGACCGCATGGCCGACGGCATCGATGCCGGTACAGGCGGTGACCAGCGCCGGTTGCGTCACCGTCAGGACCGGATCGAGCAGCGCGATCACCGCCATCGCTTTGCGGTCGCCACAGGCCATCTTGCGGTGGCTGTTCGGCTCCGCGATAAGCGCAAACGACTGGCATTCCGATCCGGTGCCGGCTGTCGTTGGCACGGCGATCAGGGGCAGCAGCGGTTTGCCCGCCTTGCTGAACCCCTGGTAGTCGTGCATGTCACCACCGTTGGTCAACAAAAAGTTGCAGCCCTTGGCAGTATCGATGGCGCTGCCGCCGCCGAGGCCGACAAACAGGTCGACACCTGCCGACCGCGCCACCGCCAGGCAGGAGGCAACGTCATCGGTCGTCGGGTTCTGGTGCACGTCAACAAAGGAGGTGACAGACAGCCCGGCCGCCTCGAGGCTGTCGACCGCATGCTGCGTATGCCCGGCCTCGGCCACGCCGTGATCGCTGACAACCAGCACCCGGCTGCCGTATTCGCGGGCCAGCTCGCCGAGCCGCGCGATGGCTCCGCATCCATAAACCAGGCGGGTGCCCGCCGGTGAATCAAATGCCTCAATCGCCATGAATCGCCCCGATCAACTGTGACGTCTCGGTGAAATCCGGTACGATCCAGTCGGCACCGGCGCGGATGAGACGCCGCCGTTTGTCGTTGCAAAGTTTGCCGGGAATGTCCTCGTCGTTCGCGATCCCCACGGTCACCGCGCCGGCATGACGCCCCTCGGCAATTTCGACCGAACCATCCCCGAAGACAACAATGCCGGCCAATGCCTGGCGGCCGGCAAGCAATCGCTGCATGACCAGGCGTTTGGCATCGCCAATCTCATCGCCCTGCGAACCGTGGATGCTGCTGAAACGGCAACCGTAACCGAGCAGCGCCGCTTCCTTCTCGACATCGTCCTGGTCGGTGCCGCTGGTCAGGATCAATTCGACACCGGCGCCATGGAATTGTTCAAGCAGCGCCACGGCACCGGGTACAGTAAACGCCGCCACCGGCCGGCTGCCGTCGCGGACACTGGCCATCCGCGCATTCACCGTCGCCATCAGATGCTCGAGATACTGCCGTTTGTATTCGGACGCGGTGCGGACAGCCGATGGCTCGACCAATCCTTCGCTGCTGACCATATCCACCAGAAACATCATCTGCCGGATCGTCTGGATGCCGGTGGTTTCATCGACCATCTTGCGGACTCTCTCTGCAATCCTGGCCCGCTGGTCGGGTGGCAATTCCGCCAACCTGCCGCCGCTGACAACGTTGAGCCCCATGTCGTACATCATTTCGTTCCATCCCCGGCGCAGGGTGGAGATCGTGCCGTCGTGGTCGAAGACTGCGTGGCTGATCGCGCCGCTGGTGCGCCCGGTAATGCATTCGATGGCAGTGCCGGCGAGCAGATCCGGCGAACGCAGCCCGGAAGCGATCTCCGGAGCGTGAATGTAGCGGGCATCAACGACCTGTGCCGCCAGCTCATCGGCATTTGCCGTGCCGGTCTGATTCAGTTTGGTCACCGTAATCGACGCCGCCAGATTTGCCAACTCCGCAGATGCGCCGGTGTCGGCACCGGCGGCCGTCGCCAGGGCGTAGGCGGCAAGGCAGGTGTCGCCGGCTCCGACGGTGTCCGTCTCGCCCACGACCGCAACGGCCGGCACGTTGACCAGATGGTCGTCGCCGACAACAATCAGGCCGTTCTCGCCGCGCGTCATCATGACGGGACCGCCGAGTCGTTCCGAAGTTTCACGGCAGGCTGTAATACACTGCTCCGAATCACGCTCATCGACGGTGCGGCCCAGCAGGCGCGCCACCTCCGTGGTGTTGACTTTCGCCATGACGCCCGGACGCAGCAGTGACACATCGCGGCAGTCAGCGATGATCAGCAGCGCCGGGTTCCTCACCGCCAGCGATGCCAGTTGTTCGGCGAAGTCGACGGTCATCAGTGGCGCCAGCATCTGCTGATTGATGATCAGCACGTCGAGCGAAGCCACGGCCGCCTCGAGGCGATTGGCCAGCGCTTCAATGCTGTCGGACGTCGGCCGATTGCGGGCGCCGAAGTCGAGGCGGTTCTGCTCGATCCGGTCCAGCAGCGGCTTGACGTATGTCGATGTGTGCCAGTCGAGGTACTGCACCAGCATGGCGCTGGTATCGACACCCAGTTGATCGAGGCAACGGACAAGTTCACGCCCATAGATATCGTCGCCGACAAGGCCAAAGGCGTGGATCGCTGCAGGCCCGAGCGCGGCGAGATTCTTTGCGACGTTGCCGGCACCGCCAGGGGCGCAGCGAATATCCTGGCCGTGGTGAATCGGTTTGCCGGTCTCGACAGAATGTTCGCCGGTATCGTCACTGTAGTCGACGTACACGTCCAGCGCGAAATCGCCGACAACACCACAGCGGACCGACCCGAGGCGCGAAAGGATGTCGCTTAGCTGCGCGGATGTCATGCGGACCGGCGCCTTTGAACATGCGGCTGGTCGCCGTAGACAATGTCGACCGTCACGCCGTCGTTGAGGATCGACAAGCGCGCGGCTTCCGTGACCAGCTCGTTGAAGGCGGAATTTGCCGGTGTCGCGATCAGGCCTTGTGCATCGACCTGGGCGATAAGCTGTTGCCGTCTTTCCAACACCTCATCGGCTGGCAGGTCGCGCGTCTCGGCCTCGATCCGCTGTATCGTCTGCAGGTTGGCAGCAATCGATTCATAACCATAGCCGACCGGTTGCAGGCCATCGCCGATCCAGGGGATGAGCTTGAAATAGTCCGGGTTGACATAGTTGTAGGCCGAGCCACCAGGCCCGGCCCCTTTCGTGAACGTATGCGCCATGCCCCGGAACTGGTCATCGTGCTCGATCATGCCGGTGCAGCCGTCACCTTCGAAATACATGATCATGCCCTGGTCGTTGCTGCCGGCGCCCTCGTTCGGGTAGCCCAGGCCGGTGACGACGGACAGGACGCCGCCGTTGTCGAACACGACACGGCCGTTGGCCCACATAAAACCGACGTTGCCGTTCGGAAAGGTGCCCTTGACACCGACCACAGAAACGGACTGCGGCAGCAGTCCCGTGATGAAGTGGACCTGGTCGACATAGTGGCAGCCGATGTACACAAACGGGTCGGTGTGGTCGCAGGTGAACCAGTTCTGGAAATTGGAATCACGGTACAGATACGGTTCCAGCAGCTTCGCGTCGCCCATTACAAAGTCGCCAAACTGCCCGGCCTGATGCGATTTGCGCGCCAGCAACGCGCGACGGTCGAAACGCTTGTGGTACTCGACGCCGACAAACAAGCCCTTGTCAAAAGCAGCGAACTCGATCTCGGCCGCTTCGTTGTGGGTCATCACCAGCGGTTTCACGCACAGCACGTTCTGGTCATGTGCCAGCGCGGTCATGGTCACCGGGTAATGCATGTTCTCGGGCACGGCGGCAATGACGATCTGTCGCGGCGCCAGCCCGGCAATGATTTCCTTGTACAACTCCGCATGATAGACATCCGCCGGCTCGTCCAGCGCCGGGTGCGGCGTGAAGCCGTGGCCGGGAAATGCCGTTGCCAGCTCCGCACTCTCGGCCAACGCCTTCAACGGCGTGCAGTGGCGCGCGCAGATGCTGATCCGGCCGACCACGCCGAGACGCTGCAGGTGGTACAGGGACGGCAGGATCTGGTCGTTTACAATCATTCCGCCGCCGACAATGGCGACGTCCAGCTTCTGGTCAGTCATGAGGTGATCTCGAATTGTCTGGTTTCCGGATTATAGGTGACGCCGCCCTGCCCTTTTCGATAGGTCGCGGGATCCAGGCCGAGCAAACGAAGTGGATTTTCGAAGGCAACCTGGCGAATGATCTCCGGCGCCGCAATGTCCATGAGCGCCAGGTTGTTCGCGCAGGTCAGCAGATTGGCGCTCGAACCGGCCATCACATTGGCGTCCGAAGCCAAATGTACGCGACCGCTTTCCGTCACCACAACTTCGCGGCCGATCAACTCGTAGGTGCCCGGCGGCAGTCCAGCGAACGCCACTGAATCGCTGACCGCGATCAGCCCCCCAGGCGGCCGGCAAAGAAACAGTGCCCGCAGAAACGCTTCGGGCAAGTGGAAGCCGTCGGCGATGAAGCAAAGCTGCAAATTTTCGATGCCGAAGGCGTTCATGATGATGTTGTCGTGGCGGTCGATCATCTGGCAACAGCCGTTGCCGACATGGGTGAACAGCGACAACCCGGCGTCGACCGACGCCTGTAAAGTTGCGAAGTCCGCATTGGTGTGACCGGCCGCCACCAGGACACCCGGCGCGACGGCGCGCACGAAATCGGCGGCGCCTTTCAGCTCGGGCGCCAACGTCACCAGGCGCACTTCGCCTTCGCCGATCTCGCACAGGCGCCGAAACTGTTCGAGATCCGGGTCGCCGATGGCGCTCACCGGATGGGCACCACGATAGCCGTCTTCCGGTGAAATGAAGGGGCCCTCGACGTGGATGCCCAGAATCGGACTGTCAGCGCCCTGCCGTTTCTTCGCAGCTACGATATTGGCAACACACTGCTCCAGCGCCGCCGGCTCATTGGTGATCACTGTCGCGAGCAAACCGGCGGTGCCGCAGGCGGCCAGGATCTCGGTACTTTCAACAATACGATCGACACCGGTGTCCGGGTCGCAATAGTCGATGCCGGCGTAGCCGTTCACCTGGATGTCGATAAAGCCGGGACAGGAAATTGCGCTCATGACGTACCCCGCAGCGGTGCCCGTTCGAGGACGCCATGCTCGTGCGGCTTGTTCTTGATAATCTCGTCCGGCCCATAGAATCCTTTGCTGACCCGGCTCAGCGAATAGACAATGGTGCGCGGGCCAAGGAAGGTACCGGGGTCAAGCACGGCGCTGCAGCCGACCTGGCTCCAGTCACCCAGGCAAACGCCCATCTTGGCCGCCCCGGTGTTGTACCGACTGCCGCCACACTCGAGGATCAGCGGATCGTAGTTGCCCGGCTTCAACCCCTGGAAAATACCCAGGTTGGCGGCCGTTGCCTGGTTGCCGAAATGGCCGGCATAGCCGCACAGGGAGTCGCCGATATACGACGGATGCGGGTAGTTGCCATTGTCCATCAGCACGACGTTCTTGAGCTCGG
>JASLZG010000114.1:13445-13687 GCA_030754995.1 Lentisphaeria bacterium | reverse complement strand
GCGACAATGTCGCTGAGGGTCGCGGTGCGGCCACTGCCGCTGGCATCGGTCGCGGTGGCACCGGTGTCGTCCATCGGCCAGTGGGCAAGCAGCTGGTCCGTCAAGACAGCGGCGTGATCGACCGCTACAGTCAGACCGTGAACGGCCGTGAGCAGGCCATCGTCGGCGGTCAGCACTATCTCGTAAATACCGGGCGCTGGAAAGGTCGCCGTCGCTGGTGTCGTGCCGGTGTCGAAGACAAC
>JASLZG010000114.1:0-13435 GCA_030754995.1 Lentisphaeria bacterium | reverse complement strand
CGCGGCAGGTCCGGACACGGTTGTCCAGGCCATTGACAGGCCGTCGGGTACCGGGCGATTATCGTCGGTCACGGAAAAGTCGAGAGCCAGTCGTGCAGTTGCGCTTGGCAGCACCACGAAATCCGCCGTCGGGCGGTTCGCGGCGATGACCGGGCGCTGGTTCTGCGGCTGCAGCGTATCGGCATCGGATACGGCAAAAACATTCAGCGCGCGCGCCGCCGCCACCTGCGTCTGCAGGTCGGCGACACTGTCGCCGTAGGCGATAATGAAGCCGGCGACAACCGTGCCGTCCGCCGGGACGGTGTACGGGCCGCTGGTACAGACCGTCGAAATGTCGGCCAAGGCGATCGCGGTCTTGTCGAACCGGGCGTGCAGGGCCCATGATTTTTCCTCGTCGGTGAAGCCGTTGGCGTTGGTGTCGCCGTCATGGTAAATCCCGAAGTTCAACGGATCCTCGGCACCGTCGTGACTGTTGTCGACGGCAAACAGGCTGTACAGGGCACCCATCGGCACAACGGCAACGGATGGCAGCGTCGGGTCATTGGAAACACCGGCGTACATGACCGAATCGCCGGCGCTGAAAGCGACCGAGTCGGCGAACGCATTCGGGCCGATGTCCCAGTCGGTGAACAGCCCGGAGAAACAGTTGTACAAGGGCGCCGCACTGGGATTGTGAATGGTGTACTTAAGGAACACAACCTGGTCGACGTCCGGCTGGTCGAAGGCAAAACTCTCGAGGGTAACATCGAACGGCGGCGCCGCCGGCTTCGCCGATGAATCGAAACTGCCGATGCCGTCCGCGGCCGAGACGGTTCCCGGTATTTGCACATCGAACGGTGTCCGCGGCGCAAAGTCGGCGGAAAGCGTACCGGATTGGCGAACGCGATCGACAATAATGCCATCGGCATCGATGATCAGGCCGCCTTCGAAGAGCACGCTGCCGGGACTGTTCTCCTCGCCCTGCCGCGGCACGAAGCCAACCCCCCCGACACCGGTCAGGCCGTCGAGGTAACCGATGCTTCCGGCGGAGGTCATGGTCGTCTCGACGCGGTTCACCGCGAACGTCGCAATGGCCAGGTCGCTGATGTCGATCTTAACGAAATCGCTGTAGCCGACAGCGCTGTCAGTCATGGTGACGATGAATTCGATCGTCTGCGCCAGGTCGACATCGTCAAGGAGCTGCACCGGGATGTCGATGGTCGCCGGCGCATCAGTCGCGACCGTGCCGACGTTCACCCCGCCGGCCGGCACGACAAGGCCGGCGGTCAACGACTCAACGCTGAACATGGCGTTGACGGAGGGGGCGTTGTCGTTGACCACGTTCAAGCGCAGAAAGCCGCTGCTACCCGGCACCAGGCGGTCGCCACCGGCATCCTCCAGGGCTGCCGTGACCACGCGAAACCCCGGTATCGCCAAGGTCAGGGCGCGCTGCGCATCGAGGCGGCCGTTGCCGGACTTGTGCGCCATGGACGGCTCGTTTTCGGCATCGACAGAGACGGCGGTGCCGCGCAATTGCGCCCGCACCCGCGAGGCCGGCCAGGCGGGTTGATGCGCCCGCAGCAGGCCCGCGACGCCGGCAACGATCGGCGACGACATCGAGGTGCCGGTTTTGAAGCCATAGCCATCGTTAGACTCGGTGCTCTTGATGCTCACGCCGCTGGCCATGACATCAATCCAGTAGCCGAAGTTCGACGTGGAATACCGGCGGTTTGTCGGGCGGCTGACGTTGCCCACCGACAGTACATCGGGATAGGCCGCGGGGTACAAAAACGCCTCCGACGCCTCGTTGCCCGCCGCCGCAATGATCACGGCGCCGAGCGCCACCGCCGTCTCGACCATCTCCTCCTCGTGCTGCAGCCGGGCTAAACCGCCCCAACTGCAATTGATCACCTGGGCACCGTTGACGGCGGCGTACAGAATGCCGTCGAACCCGAAACCGATCGCATCCTCGCTCGACTGGACGCCGCCGGCTTTCACCGCCATGAACCGGCAATTCCAGCCGGCGCCCGCAACGCCGATACCGTTGTCGGTGACCGCCGCGGCAATACCCGCAACGTGCGTGCCGTGGTCGGACGCGTCCTCCATGGGGTCGTTGTCCTGGCCGGCGTCAAACAGGGAGCCGGAGGCCCAGAAATCCCAGCCGAAAAAATCGTCGATATAACCGTTGCCGTCATCGTCGATGCCGTTGTCGGGAATCTCGCCGGGATTGGTCCAGGCGTTGGCGGCCAGGTCGGGGTGGGCATAGTTGACGCCGCTGTCGACAATCGCGATGACGACATCCGCCGACCCCTGGCTGACATCCCACCCCGCCGGGAAGTTGTGGAAGGCAAAATGATCCTGGCCAAGATTTCCGAATTGCGGGTCATCCGGTATCGCCAGGGTGCGGCGGACGAGCCGGGGCTCGGCGTAGTCGACGCCCGGCAGCCTGGCGAGCGCCGCCGCCAGTTTGGCAGGATCGACGCCGGCATCGAACGATGCGGCATAGAGCTGCTTCAACGAGGTCACACAAGCATCCGCAGCCGGGGCCAGCGTCCGGCCGCCTGCCCGCAGCGCCGCCACGCAGCCGTCGTACTCCGGCAACCAGCAGCTCGTCAGCACGTCGCCGCCGTGCGGCGCCAGGGCTGCCAGGACAGCCTCCTTCGCCGCCCCGTCGTCGGCCGCCGAGAACTTGATCATCAGAGTACCCGGCACGACGGGCGCGGACGCACCGCCGGGACCGGGAGCAGCGACAACGGCAACTGCAGCGACAACAAGTATGGAACAGAACCGGAGCATTGCATTAAATCTACCGGTTGTACCAGGCAATGGCACCCCTCACAGCTCTTTCTTCCCTGGGGCCAGGCAAGGCGCCCGTGGCAACGCTTGCACGGCTGGTGCGGCGGGACTAGGTTACGCGCCACAACCACCCGACATGGAGTACTACGACCAGTGAGCCCCGACCTTACATCCATCAATGAGCATGCCGCGATCGAACTTGTCATGGAATTGATTGCCGTCCCCGGCGGCCCGGGCGACGAAGCCGCCGTTGCCGCACGGATCAAGGCGGAGCTGATCAAGAACGGTTTCGCGGCGCGCAACATCCGGCACGACAAGGCCAACCGCCACACCCGCTGCCCCAGTCCGACCGGCAACATGATCGCCTGCCTGCCGGGCCGCGGCAAACTGCGCAACGCCGCGCGACGCCTGCTGTCGACACACATGGATACGGTGCCGCTGTGCGTCGGTGCGGTGCCGCTGCGCAAGTCAAGGAATCGCATCGTCCCCGCCGGCGACACCGCACTCGGCGGCGACAACCGCTCCGGTTGCGCCTCGGTCCTCACGGCGATCCGCGAGCTGCACGGCAGCGGCTGCGATCATCCGCCGCTGACCCTGCTGTTCACGGTGCAGGAAGAAGTTGGCCTGTCCGGCGCCCAGCATCTCGACGCATCGCTTTTGCGGAGTCCGCAACTGGCCGTCAACGTCGACGGCGGCGACCCCGCCGACCTGGTGATCGGCGCGATCGGCGGCCACCAGTGGCAGGCCGACATTGACGGCATCGCGGCGCACGCCGGCTGCCACCCGGAAAACGGTGCGTCGGCCGCAAGCGTTTTTGCCATCGCCCACGCCGCCCTGGTCGACGGCGGCTGGCACGGTAAAGTCGAGCAGGGCCGCAACCGCGGCACGGCGAACATCGGCTCGCTCGAGGGTGGCGACGCGACCAATGTCGTGATGGACCGCCTCGAAGTGACCGGCGAATGCCGCAGCCACAGCAAGAGCTTTCTCAACCGCATGATGCGCACCTATGAAAACGCCTTCACCAAGGCAGCCAGGCAAACGAAAAACGCCAGCGGCCAGGGTGCCAGCGTCGAGTTCAAGGTGACCAACACGTACCCGCCCTTCAGCATGTCGAAACGGCACCCGGCAGTCGGGGCGGTTGTCGATGCCCTCGCGGTGACGCGAAGGCGCCCGAATTTTCGAGTCATTGACGGCGGGCTCGATGCCAATTGCCTGACCGCGATACACGGCATCCCGGCGGTGACCATCGGCGCCGGTGATCACAACCCCCACACGGTCAACGAATATCTCGATGTCCCGGAATATCTCGACGCCTGCCGCGTCCTGCTGCAGTTCGCGGCCGGACCGAAAGGGTGAAGTGGCAGAAGATGTCTGAAAAAATCCACCGGGCCGATGACGAATGGCGTGACTTGCTGTCGCCCGAACAGTTCAATGTCACCCGCTGTGCCGGTACCGAACCCGCCTTCACCGGCGAGTACTGGGACAACCACGAGAACGGCACCTACGAATGCGTCTGCTGCGGCGCCGACCTGTTCAACTCCGACACGAAGTTCGACTCCGGTACCGGTTGGCCGAGTTTCTGGGAGAGCGTCGACGAGGAAAGTATCGAGGAACGCGTCGACAAAAGTTTGTTCAGGTCGCGGACGGAAATCCTGTGTGCCCGTTGCGAGGCGCATCTCGGCCACGTTTTCCCCGACGGGCCGCCACCGACGGGCCGGCGTTATTGCATGAACTCGGCGGCACTGAACTTTCGGCCGGACACGGCTTGATTTCCCGCCCCGATTCCCCCCTGGCGGTCCTGGCCCGGTTGACGGGGGAAGCATTCGGCGGGCGAGCTCGCCGCTGCCCCATTGCATACCGCAACATGCGTCGGTAGATTCCGCTGCACTGTCAACATCGACCCCCGTCCCGGCAGTGACTGCACCAGCTAACCTGTAACGAGTGCGAAATCCAATGCTCTGGCACGAACTCAGCTCACCCGCGATTGACGCCCTGGACAAGAATCTGCCGGTGGTGGTGCCGATCGCTTCCTGCGAACAGCACGGGCATCACCTGCCGGTCTTTGTCGACACGATTCAGGTCCACGAGATTGCCACCCGCGTCGAGGCCGAGATGCCGGACCGGATTCTGCTGGTGCCGTCCCTGTGGCTCGGGTCCTCACATCACCACAAGGATTTTGCCGGGACGATCAGTGTGCGGCCGTCGTTGTTCAGCGAGATGATTATGAGCATCGCCGAGAGCATCCTCAACACGGGCTTTCGGCGCATCGTATTTCTCAACGGGCACGGCGGCAATGCCGTGCCGGCCTCGGCGGCCCTGTCCGAGCTGGTGGTCGATAACGACGATGCCGACAACGCCTACCTCTGCCTGTCGTCGTGGTGGGAGGTCGCACAGGACAGCATCAGTCAGGACAAGATCGAAGCGGCGACGGCGGGCGTCTCGCACGCCTGCGAGTTCGAGACGTCGTTCATGCTGCATGTGCGGCCGGACCTGGTCGACATGACGAAGATCAAACCGTGGACATCACCGCTGTCATCGGAGTGGCACACGATCGACAGCGTGTCCAACCACATCCCCATTTTCCGCCGCTTCCATCGGATCACGGACAGCGGCCACATGGGCAAACCGGAAGCGGCGACGGCCGACAAGGGTGAGGCGATCTGCGCCGCGGCGGTGAGCGATATGAAAGCGTTTTTGACGGAGATGGCTACCTGGCCGGAACTACCGGTTATCAAGAGGCCGTGATGCCGACTGGATACAGAACAGCTGACCGGGCGCCCGGCCGGCGTCACGTTGCCGGGAGCGACTGGCAGGCCCGCGCACCATGCGGTAAGTTCCCCCCCCTCCCACCGCCTTTCATGGCTACTGTCAACCAAAAACTGAAATAAGAGTGAACATGAAGCACACAATCAGCCAGATGAGTGCCCTCGCCCTGGTCACCACCGTCCTGATGACCGGCTGCGCCAATAACCCGGCAGACGCCGCCGCCGAGGCAAAGACCTCCACACCGGGCGTTGCAAAGACGTCGGAGGTGGCGGCGAGTGCGGTGAAGTACGTCATCGACCCGGGCTCGACGATCAAGTTTGTCGGCGCCAAGGTTACCGGCCAGCACGACGGCGGGTTCAATGAGTTCACCGGTTATTTCCACATGTCCGAAGGCGAACTCACGGGCAGCGATCACAAGGTCACGATCGATATGGCATCGACCTGGAGCGATACCGCGAGGCTGACGGGGCACCTCAAGAGCGCTGATTTCTTCAATGTCGCGAAGTATCCGGAAGCCGTTTTCGAACTGAAGTCGGTTACCGGGAATCAAGAAGGCGGTACCCACACGCTGGTCGGCGACCTCGATTTCCACGGCGTCAGGAAACAATTGGAAGTCGCCGCTGATGTGATGGAGAAAGACGGTGTCCTGAGCATCAAATCGGAGTTTGCGCTCGACCGGTTCGCCTTCGACATCGCGTACCCAGGCAAGAAAGACAACTTGATCAAGCAGAACGTTTTGGTGACGATCGACATCACGGCGAAGCCGGAAGAATAGCGGGCTTCGCAATATTCCGCAGCAGGCTTCAGGGCGGTTCCACCCGGGACCGCCCTTTTGGTTCCGAAGCGGTGCGGCCAGCCCCCTCCTGCAGTGCAGCCACCTCGATACAGCCGGCGATAATTGTTTTCCCCCGGCGCGGTCGAGGTCGCCGACGGCGAAGCCCTGAAGAACACCCGGTTCCGGGTTGTATCCGCCCGCTGGCGGCAGCGGCGTGAGTTCCCGGGATTCGGCGGCTGCGGCAGGCAAACTGGCGAACGGGGAATCTCTCGGTAACGTAACTGGTCCGCACCAGCACTGCACGGCAACTTCAAACATCGAGCAACGTTATGACCATCGTTCCGACTACCAAAATCTCCTACGCCAAAGCAACAGCCGTCTTCGAAGCGGCGGCAGCAGACGGACTGGACTGCCGCTGCGTCGATGAGCCGGAAGCCGACATTGCAGCGGGCGTCCGCCAGTGGTCAAGCCGCTATGCGGTCGTCGGCGTCCATCCCTTTGTCGGGGCAATCTACGAGGCAATGCCGCGCGGCGGTGTGCTGGCACGATTCGGCGTTGGCTACGACAACATTGATCTCGACAAGGCAACGGCGGCCGGCATCATCGTGACCAATACACCCGGCGTGTTGTCGCATGCCGTTGCCGAATTCACGATTTACCTGCTGCTGTCGATCGCCAACGGCGAAATCTTTCACGGCAGCAGCGGGCAGTCCTTCGAATGGCAGCCGGTGCTCCGGCCGGCCGAACTGCGCGGCAAGACGCTGGTGGTGGCAGGTTGCGGAGCTATCGGCAATCGTGTCGCCCGCACCGCCGCGCTGGGCCTGCGCATGAACGTCGTCGGCGTCGAAGTGTGCGATTTCGACGAGGAGGCGTTCAAAACGCAATACGGCTACAGCCGCATCGTCAGGGAGTTCGACGAAGTTGCGGACGCCGCTGATTACGTCACGCTGCACGTCCCGAGCCTGCCGGCCACCCGGCACTTCATCGATGCGTCGCGCCTGCAGGCGATGAAGCCGGGAGCATGGCTGATCAATACGGCACGCGGGCCGGTGGTCGATGAGGTTGCCTTATACGATGCCCTGGCTGCCAGGACGATCGGCGGCGCCGCGGTCGATGTCTACGCGGCCGAACCGTACGTGCCGGCGGCAGACGGCAAGGACCTCCGCACCTTGCCGAACATCATCATGACACCACACGTCGGCAGTGCCACGCCGGAGACTTGTGTTGCCATGGCGCAGCGCGCCTTGCAAAACGTCAAACTGGCGATGGCGGAAAGTTACGGGCAGATGGATATCGTCAATCCCGCTGTGCTCGAGGAAATCGGCCAGGGGTGAAGGTGCCGTGGCTCCGCGGTGCGGCCGACGCCATGCGCTCGGCGATCGCGGGCAGGTACCGCCCCCCCCGGGGCAGATGGACGCCCAGCGTCGTGCCGGCACAGTGACTATGCGTGATTTTCACACATAATGTGCCAGGACGATAAAATTTCGGCGCCTCCGCGTGCCCCCATTGATGATTGTAATCTACCAAATAGTAACAGGATACATCTGTGCAGCGCCACTGGCATGGTTCGTGCTTCCTTTATACTCCCCACTGACGAGGGTATGAACATGGATGACAAACTAAAAGCCAGATCGAACTTGGAGATTCGCGCGAAGCCGCTGCGGGGCTGGCTGTTCTGGTGCGGTTGGCTGGTGCTGGGTCTGTCATTGATGATCTTTCTGATGGCCGGCGCCCTGGTCGGTATGACCGGCGGCATGGTGTACAACGGCTGGACCGTGGCACTGGGCCTGGTGCTGGGCGCCACCCTGCTGGCAATGGATGCGGTCATCGCCTGCGGGCTGTTCCGTATGTTGCAGGAATCGAAGACGCGCTACCTGTGCGACGACGCCGGGATCCGGCAGATTCGGCCGTTCAAGCGCCGCGCCGCGGTGTGGTCCTATATCGGCGACGCGGAGTACATCCCGAACGGGCTGTTTACCGGTGAGCACATCATCCTGTTCGACCAGAACAATCGTGAACTGATGCGTATCACCCATCTCAGCAACCTGCCGGGTAACGGCTATCCGCTGGTCAAGGTGCTGCGCAATAAGCTGAACGGATTTTTCCCGCAGACGATCGACGCGCGGGTGAACTGATTTTTTTGTACAGGCATGGGGCCGGCTTGTTTGGGAAGGCTAGCCGGTCCCGTGCCTGTTTCTTTTCTGGATGCGCGGTGCCATACCCAATCGCCGTGGAATGACCGGCACCGAAGCTCGTCGAACGCAAGTCGCCCTACTCGGACTGCTCGAGCTGCAGGGTTATCGTCGTGCGGTCGCACAGTTCGGGTGGGCCGAAATACTGAATCGCCCCCGGGAAGAGATAACAATCCTCGATGGCCCAACGCTGACGTTGCGCCGCGAAAGCCTTGAACGGGCCGCCATCGAGATCGACCAGCGCCTTGAGGATCACCGGGGTCGGCCTGCCGCGGCGCTGTTCGATGTGCAGCATGGCGGTTGCCGGCACACCGCCCGGCTGCCAGTCGGCCGCCGGCGCGGTGAGGTTGCGCACGCACGAAATGTAGCCGGTACGCCCGGCGCCCAGCAGGGCGGCCGCGGAGTAGCCGAGGCCGTACGTGTAGTTGACGTCAAAATTCGTCGGCATGGCACAGCGCCCTTCGTAGCCGAAAAAATGGTGCTGGGTCCCGTAATTGCCGATATAGGAGTTGTCGGCTTTCATCTGGTCGAGGCGATGCCCGACCATTCTGATCAGCAGCTTTTCGGTATCGACCAGTGAGACCTGCACGTTGCCATGGGGATCCCGGTCCTCGACGAGCTGGCGGCGGATGGAACCGGGAAGCGAATGATAGACCACCGCGGACTGTTCCGTAAGCCCGATCTCGATCAGTACCCCGGTATCGGCAACCGACAGCGGTTCGGCCAGGTCGTCCACGGCTGCATCGGCCAACAGATCGTTGAGCTCGGCGATCAGCGCCTTGACCTCGGGAATAAACTCGATGAGCCCTTCGGGCACGAGGACAACACCGTAGTTCTTGCCGAGCCGGGCGCGGACGGCGATGGCATCGGCTATTTCGTTGACGATTTCGTTGAGCGTCTGTTTGCGGTCGGCAACTTCCTCGGAGATCAGGGCCAGGTTGGGCCGCGTCTGCAGCGCGCATTCAAGGGTGATGTGCGATGCGGTGCGCCCCATGAGCTTGATGAAGTGCCAGTATTTGCGGGCCGACGCCGCGTCGCGGGCAATATTGCCGATGACATCGCTGTACTCCTTGCTGGCGGAATCGAAGCCGAAGGAGGTTTCGATGACGGCGTTCTTCAGGTCGCCGTCGATGGTTTTGGGACAGCCGATGACCTGGATGCCGGCGCCGTGCTGAACGAAATACTCGGCGAGGACGCAGGCGTTGGTGTTCGAGTCGTCGCCGCCGACGATGACGATACCGGTGATGCCGCGGGCCTTGCAGTTGGCCGCGACTTTGTCGTACTGGCCAACCTTTTCGAGCTTGCCGCGGCCGGAACCGACCATGTCGAAGCCGCCGGTGTTGCGATGGGCATCGATGATGTCGGCGGTGAGCTCGATTCCATCATCGTCGACAAGTCCGTCGGGACCGCCGCGGAAACCGCAGAGCCGCGACTCGGGGTGTTGCGATTTCAGCCCGTCGAACAGGCCGGCGATCACGTTGTGGCCGCCCGGTGCCTGGCCGCCCGAAAGGATCACGCCAACGTTGATGGCAGAACGCCGGGTGTCGTCGCCGCGGGTGAACTGGATGAGCGGCAGGCCATGAGTGTGCGGGAACTGCTCAGGAATGCCGGTCTGGTCGTTGAGGAGCGGCACCCCGTCAATACCATCGGCGGCGACGCACGCTCCGTGTTGCTGAAAAACGCGCGGCAGCTCCGGCATGAATGCCAGGCGGAGTTGCTGCAGGAGTGAAGTTTCCCGACTCATCCGTCCCGGTTCCGTTTCCTGTTTGTGTTGCTGCAGGCGCCACTATCTCATCAATTCGCGACCGAGCAATTTATTGATCTTCTCGGTGCTGTCGAGAAGCCGCGTGATGGAATGGTCCTGATTGAAGCTGTGTATGAACTTGGCAATAAACCGGGTCGAGTCGGCGACAACGAACCATTCACGTTCCAGAAGTTCCAGTGGAATGTACGTGGCGTTGGTGGCATAGAGGCGGTTGAACAAGCCGTCCTCGTAGGCCTTGTCAAAGGCCGTGACACCACCGGAAAACAAGGCATAGGTGACGGCGAAGTAGACCCCTTTGGCGTGGCGGGCGCGAAGTTCGGCGGCGGTTTCGAGCAGGCTGCCGCCGGAAGCCAGCATGTCATCAACAACGAGTACGTCCTTGTCGGCCAGATCATCACCGAGGAACTTGTGCTCGATGACAGGATTCTTGCCCTCGACGACATGGGTCAGGTCGCGGTATTTATAGAAGCCGGTGAGGTGCACCTGGAAATGCTCGGCGAAATACCGGGCACGTTCCATGCCGCCGAGATCCGGGCTGCAGAGCACGAAGCTGTCGGGATGGATCTTGATCTGATCACCGGCGTCCTGCAGCATACATTCGATCAGTTGATAGGCACCGTGCAGGTTCTCGAGGCCGTGCCTGGGTATCGCATTCATCACATGTGAATTGTGGGCATCGATCGTCATGACGGAGTCGACACCGAGATTGACCAGCTCCTGCAGGGCCAGGGCGCAGTCGAGCGATTCGCGGCCGTACATCTTGTGCTGTCGGCTTTCGTAAAGCAGCGGCATGACCACGGTAACACGCTGGGCCATGTTTTTCGCCGCGCTAAGATGCCGCTTGAGATCCTGAAAATGCTCGTCCGGCCCCATGGTCACTTCGGTACCGTAGCGCTGATAGGTCACGCCGTAATTGCCGATATCAACGATGATGAACAGATCCGTACCGCGGATGCTGTCGACGATCACCGCCTTGCCTTCGCCGTTCTGGAAGCGAGGATTGTCCGACTCGCGCAAGAACGTGGGGGGCGCCTGTTCGCCGTTCTCCTTGAAGATCTCCCGCAACCGCTGGTCAACGACGGTCGCCAGTTGACGGCCTCCAGGGGTGGCGAGAATGGCAATCGGAAATCCGCGAATCTGGCTGTTGCTGTTGAACATTGGCTGGGTCCCGGGGCTGGGCTGGATTGAAATGGCAATATAATCGGCATCGGCAGGCTGTAAAACCGGTCGCGAAATCTCGCCGGAATCAGGGTCGCGGCAGCGGTCTCCAGCAGCGCCAGGTTTTCCGCACGAACGTCTCGCGTTCAGCGGCGCACGGCGCTCGTTCGGAAAAGTTCGCGCGGCGGTCAACCATCACTGTTCGTTGGGGGGAAATTGAAGCAGGCGGCCCGCGTTGAGCCTCAGGCTTCCGCCAGGTGCCGCTGCAGGACAAGTTGCGCCAGCGGCACGTCCGCCGGCAACAGATCATAGCCGGCAAGGTCGGACAGCGGCACCCAACGATACTCCGTGTGGACCCGGCACTCGGGTATACCGACGCGGTGGTGGCAGTCGTAGGCAAGCAGCCGGATAGTGCGGGCACCGTAGCAGCAAACCGATTCACCGACAAATCCGCCGACGGTAACATCGATGGCAAACTCCTCCTGCAACTCGCGGCGCAGGCAAATCTCCGGCGTCTCGCCCGGGGCGACCTTGCCGCCCGGAAATTCCCAACCGCAAAGGTCGTCGTCCTGGCGCCGGGCGATGAAAATCGCTCCGGCCTCGATCAGGATGGCAGCGCTGACGTCGATCATACCAGGTCGATGAAGCGTTCGGACAGGTCGTCGTCGTTGATCGCTTCGGTGACGTATGTGGCAACGCTCCGGCGCAAATCGAGCCGCTCGGGAGTAGGCTTGAAATGTTGGAACTTGTCGAGCACGACCATGACGACCGGACGCATGAGGTAGCCGCGGTTGACCGCAACCACCTTGGCAGTCTCCCCGGTGCTGAGCCGCACCCACGTGCCGACCGGGAAAATTGTCAGCTGATTCAAAAACAGCTTGACGTAGGTCGGATGAAATTGATCCTTGAGATCCTTGCTGAGAATACGCATGGCATCGTGCGGCGACAAACGGGAGCCCTGGTCACGACAATTGATCAGATGCACGAAAACATCACAGATCTGATTGAGCGTGGCGAATTTTATCTCGAGATTGTCGTTGTACGTGTCGGTCATCGCGGAGTCGTTGAACTTGGCAATGCCGACGATGCTCTTGACGGTGTCGACGTTGAAATGGAGAATGGTGATAAGATCGAGGTAGCGGTCGAACTCGCCGGGCCGCTCACTGAGGGTCGCCAGGACAGCGTCCGGTGTCGTCGGCAGGCGGTCACGCGACATGCCCAGATAGCCGACGTTCTGCAGAACAGCGCTCATCCCGAGATAGGACAGTTGGTCTGGCGCCAACTCCAGGGAGATGCCGATCTTGAGGCCGTAGATCATCGCGTTCACACCATACAACACGACTTCCGGCGAACGGATGGTGCCGACGGCGCGCTCGACCATGGCCAACGGCGCGTGGGACATTGCCAGGAGCATGCGGTCATCGTTGCGCAACTCGATGATCACCTTTTCGACGCGCCGCAGCACAGGCGTGGCGTCGACCGCGGTGCCTTGTGCCAGATTGTCGGCAACGGCACACATCTGCATCACCACCTCGTTGTACAGCCGCTTCGCCTTGATGATCTGCTCCGGCGCCATGCCTTCGAGGGTCGACGCGGCAGAGTCCGCGGTGTCATCGAGCGGTGCCAGTTCGGAAGCAGCTTGCATCTCGCCGGGAGCAGGCGGCCAGTTCTCGGCCGGCGGCGGAGCCGGTGGCGGCCGATTCGGATCCGGCGGTGGATAGGTACCTGGAACTGGCGTGGGCACCGACACCCAAGTGTGCTCGAACCCCGGCTGCGGCGGCGGCTGCTGCGGCGGCGGCGGGTACGGCTGCGGCGGCGGCGGGTACGGCTGCTGCTGCGGTGGCGGCGGCGGCGGGTACGGCTGCGGCAGCGGCGGGTACGGCTGCGGCGGCGGCGGGTACGGCTGCGGCGGCGGCGGGTACGGCTGCGGCGGCTGCTGCTGCGGTGGCGCCGGGGGCTGTGGGTCCTGCGTCGGGTGTTGTGCCGGGTACTGCGGCGGCGGCT
>JASLZG010000113.1 GCA_030754995.1 Lentisphaeria bacterium | reverse complement strand
GTTGTATTTGTCTAACACACCTGCCTCGTTGCGCATCACCGTGTCGAACAGGCCACTCTCCAGGTCCGGCAGGAAATAGCTCCAGAAGAATTCGGCAAAGTTGTCAATGGCCGCATTTGCCTTGTGAGCGGCCTTCCGTGTCCTGAGCGCGCCGCGCGCGCAGTCCTTGAAACCGAACGGCTCGGTTGTCTGCAGCGACCTGTACTCGATGATCTCGTCGCCGATCCGCAGGTTGCGCCCGTGGAACATCGACTTGTCCGTTGCTTTCATGAGACCATACGGCGAAGTGGTCGTTGGGATGAACGTGTCATTCGGGCCGATGTCCGCGGCCAGGATGCGCTGCCGGCCCGGATACATTTGAAAGCCCTTGGCCGGCACCGGCCAGACGAGTGGGTCGTGCTTGTGAATGACCAACTCGAGGTTGTGCAGCCCGAAGCGCAAGCCGGCCGCATGGACCTTGTCGCTCACGGCTTTCAATCCGGCCTCGCCATTGGGAAAGTTCTCCTTGTTGATCGTATAGCTGCCCTGCGTCTTGCACCACACATGCTTGTAGAGCACGATGGTGCCGAAGCCGCCGGCCTTGGCGAAATCGATCGCTTCATCAACCGTGTCCTCGGTCAGTTCGGTGTATAAGGACGACTGCATCAGCCGCGGCGACCTGCGTGCCCAGACACCGTCGAGGGTCGGGTGCGGCAAACCGTTCTCGAGCTCGATCTGTTCGACCAGGTCGAGCTGCTGCGATGCCGGGCAGCCGTACATTGCGAACTTTGCCTTGTCCAGCCGCACCACGCGGTCGGCTTTCGCAAACAGTTCCGCCGGTACTTTGCGGCGCCCCGCCACGTTGGTGTGCCGGTTCAGCGGAATCAAGCCCACCGCATAATCATCGTCCCGGCAATTGGTCAGACTGCTGCCAATGTATTTCGTGAGGTTCATGTGGAGATGCAAAAGGAAGATGGACTCGATCGTCCGGTCGTTGAGCGCGGTCAATTCCAGCGTCAGATAATTCGGAAACGCCCGCACATGGATCTTCGCCCACACACCGGAGTCGCCAAAGGTGACATAAAGGAATCCCCGGGTAAGCTCGACAGCGGTCGAGCCGATGGTCTTGTTGTCCCGAAAAAACGCCATGAAATGCCGCGGTTCATCGGTATTAAGCAGCTCCCGGCCCGTGCGCCGGTCGCGCACGCTGCGATTCAGGCCGTCGGTGCCGATGGTGTAAACGAGATGGTCGGTTTGCAGGACGATACTGTCCGGCCCCGCATGAACCGCAGGTTCGGCGTTGCTGTTTACGGTAACGCCGAAAAAGCAGCCAAGTGCTGTGATACAGATAAAAAATAGAGAAGGCCTGTTTTGCATGAAAGTATCCCTGGTCCTGACAGTTTAAGCCGCCGCAAGGCAGAACGGTCACTTTGCCCGTTTGCGGCGATCGGAATCATATCGAAAACAGGCAGGGGTCCGCTGTCCTTGCTCGATCCTACCGCACCATTAGTGCAACCTCCTGCACCGTCATCGATCCCGGGGGCGGTGCGTGACCGTGAGCATCTTCACCGTCCAGGGATTGAAAACCGATTTGATTGACGCCTTTGACGAAAAGGTCGGGTGGCACTGAATAATCCACAAAATAAAAATCGTCGGTCGCCATTGGCTCGTATTTGTAACCGAGCCGATGCCCCGGCCATGTCGGCGTCGGGGCCGGCGTGCCGTTTACAAGTATCTGCAGGCGGGCGCCGGGTTGCTCGGTCTCGATTGTCACGTGGACATTCGTCGACTCGAACGTCGCGGGATCGTCGACGATTCGGACCGCGAGCGTGTTGTACCATTTCTGCTGACTGCTGGGGATCTCCGACTGTTCGTCTGTATTGAAATTGAGGATCGGCATACGGAGAATGCCTTCTTCGCTGTTATTCGCCTTCATGGCGTACCGGTGGTGATGTGGCAGGGGCGCGCACGCCTGCGGATCACGCAGCCAGTGAAACCACCCTTCGATGACCTCCTGGGAAATACACATGAGGTTCATTCCGGAAATTCCATGGGCGCCCTGCCCGTAAAAAACGTGAGCCGCGGTTCGCAGCGTATCGCGAGTTTGCAATGTATAAGATTCCCATGGATAGCTGATGCGTGAGTGCACGGTCGGCAGAATGCGGCAGTCCGTGCCCTGGGTCATCTCAACCCAGAGATCGACCGGCATGCCGAGATCCGTGTTGTTGGCCCGAGTCGGCATCACGTAATCCACTGAGCCCTGCTTGATCCAGTCCTCGACGTTGTGGCCATGGCGACGGCCGTCATTGGGGCGGGCACACACCTGTACGGCAAACCCCAGTCGCTTGCCTTTCGCCTTGCCCACTTCGTCGAGCATGGCCCTGATTTCGGAGATGTAGTCGGTGAGCAAGCCGGCGCATTGCAGGTCCCGGTCCGGATGAAACAGCGGGGAATACCGCAGGAAGTTCAGCAGCAGTCCATCGGTGTCGTAGTTCTCGACGACTTCGCGAAAGATGGCCATCATGTAGGCGCGTACTTCCGGCAGCTCGTAATTGAGCATCGGCCGGAAGAACCCCCACCAATGCTGTTCGGTCATCAACCAATCCGCATGCGTCTCGTGAAACTTCGAGCGGTAGATCAGGCTGGCGCCCATCCGGACACCGGCCCAGAACTCCACGCCGGCGTCATGCAGGGTCTTTTCCATGATCTTGCCGACATCGATCCCGGCATCCATGTACTGATAAGCTTCACCGGGATGCGGATCGGCGACCTTTGACGGGAACGAACTCATCTGTCCGCCGCAAAAGTCGAAGCTCACGGCGTCGATGCCCTGGTTGGCATAACCTTGAAAGTAATCCTCTATCCTGTCGACCGGCGGCTTTTCGCCGGGGCCCAGGGGCAACGGGGGGCCGCCCACGATGTTGCCGTCGTCGGTGAGGAAAATCCTGATGTCGTTGCTCATGGCCGTTGTCCTTGTTGATTCCGGGGTTTGTCGGCTCCATTGCAGTCGCGCTTTATCGGATCGAACCTACTTTGATATCGATGTCCTCGCGCATACGGATTTTCTCGATACGGCCGTCGAGCAGCGAGATCACGCGATCGGAGACCGACAGCATTTTGTGATCGTGTGTCGCGGCGATTACTGTAACGCCGCGCTCGCGGCAAAGCACACTGAGCTGTTCAATAATCTCTTCACCCGTTTTCGTGTCGAGGTTGCCGGTCGGTTCATCGGCCAGCACGATAACCGGGCTGTTGGCCAGGGCCCTTGCCACCGCCACCCGCTGCTGCTGACCACCCGACATGCGCCCCGGTTTGTGTTTCAGACGATCGCCAAGTCCGACTTTCGTCAGGATATCAACGCCGCGATCGCGCGCTTCATCCGCCTTGGCACCGGCGAAGATCATGGGTAATGTCACGTTTTCGAGCGCTGTCATCACGGGGATGAGGCGAAAGTTTTGAAAGATGTACCCGATCTTTCGGCAGCGCAGCCAAGCCAGCTCGAAGGGGTCGAGCTGAGCGATGTCCACGCCATCGATAAACACCTTGCCGGCGGTCGGTTTGTCGAGCCCGCCGATCATGTTGAACAGGGTGGTCTTGCCGGTGCCGCTGGGCCCCATGAGGGACGTGTACTCACCGCGCTTGACCGTCAGATCGACACCCCGCAACGCGTGAATGACATTCTCACCAAGCTGGAACTGCCGCGTCACATCAACGGTCTGCACAGAATTCTCGGAATGCCGCCGGTCCCGCAATTCCGGGAGCTTCGCGCGGATCGCCTCGAGTTTCGATTTATCGATCGACATCGACATGGTTACGCTCCTTAAATCTCACTGCGCAGTGCCAGTGCAGGCACCATGCGGGTGGCCACGGCCGCGGGGTAAATCGCCGCGATCATGGCAACCACGATACCCACAAAAAGACAAATCACCGCAAATTGAATCACCGGCGGCCAGGGCAGGTTGGACCAGACGACTCCCCAACCAATATTGAATGCGGACGCCGTCAGCGCGATCAACCAGCCGCACACCACCCCGAGCACCGAGCCGAACAGCCCCTGCAAGGCACTTTCGATCGTGAACATCTGGACGACGAGCTTGTTCTGCGCGCCGATGCATTTCAGCGTGCCGATCTCACGAAACCGTTCGGTCACCGACATCAACAGTGCGTTGGCGATACCGATACCGCTGACCAACAGGGAGATCACGATGAGCCAGGTGCGTCTGCCGCTGCCCGCGGCCAGTTTCACACTCGGCATGCCCTCGAGCTCACCGAGGGCGCCGGCGCCGAACAAGTGGCGATAGCGTAAGCCCTGCGCCGCAAGTGCCTCCGGGTCAAACACGCCGGAGAGATCCATGACAACTTGCCCCGGCAATCCGTCGACCGCCGCCGGCAATGGCGCGGCATCATCGACACCGTCGTTGCACACGATCAACGCATCGGCGCCGGCTAAAGCGCCCGCCAGGTCGCCGGCGCTGTTGCCGACAGTCTTCGACAGCACGGAGCTCGGCGAATAGATCTGCAATTTCACGTCGCCCAGCTTGTTGATGTTTTCCAGTATCCAAGGTGTTCGACGACTCGGCTTTGCCACCCACACCGCCAGTGTGCGACCATCCAAGGTGCCGAGCTCCGAGAGCACATTGACGGCTGCTGTCGCTGCCGACAATCGATCCGCTTCCTCCTGCGCGAAATGCGCCCGGAGGATATCCCCTGTACCCGCCGCCATCAGGAACGACGCGCCGAGAACGACGCCGAACAAAGTGACCACCGAACGGCCAATCCGGCTGCGGACGTTGCCGATCACCATCGAAATTACCGTCGAAAACGGCACCGACTGCGTCTGCCCCGGAACGAGATTGTTCTGATCACTCATTCAAAAACCCCGAAATCAGAAAGCCAAAACCAGAAACCTAAAAAATCCCTTTCGATACTGAATTTGCGATCAACGCAAAGGCGGCCCCAAGCATCCCGACGAGCCCCATGCCGGTAAAGTATCCGGCCAACAAAACGGGAGCCATGCGCAGGAAATTCTGTTTGCCGAAACGCTTGTACAGCACAAACCGCGCAATCAACGCACCGATGATTTCCAATACGAACAGGTGCGGGATACCACCGAGACCGCGGACAAAACCATAGATTGCCATCGTCGGCAGCTGCAGCCAGCTCATGGCACCGAATGCAACGACACAAAGCAGTGCCCCGGCGGACAGGTACCAGACGTTGAACGCCTGTTCGAACATGCTCTGGCCGCCGACCTCGCCAGTCGTCGCGGAAAACATCAGCATGGTGTTGCGCGCGTTGAGCTCCCAGGTTTTTTGGGCAAACGGAAATGTCGAGGAGGGTATCGCGTCAGAGTGCCAGATATACGACCAGAAGATCAAGCTCACGATGAGCAACAACGGAATCGTCAGCAGATGGGCCTTGGCCAGGCTCCAGAACTTTACGCCGAGCAGTTCCATCGTCCGAAACTGTTGGGCCTGCAATCCGTAATTGGCGACCGGCACCGGCGCCGCCCAGATGTCCGCGCCTTTGTAACCGCTCAGGACAAACATGCCTTCCTTGACGAACGGTACATCGACAGGCTGCCCGGCAATACCCAGAATACGGGCGCTGACATACGAGATCAGCGGATTGTACACGAAAACAATGATCACCATCAGCCACATCATGTGGCGGAAGCCCGGCAGCAGCACCCAGCAGAGCGCCAGGATGATCAAACTGTTGAACACATAGATCCCGATGGCGTAGCGGATCTTGAAATCCCCGCGGCCCTCCGGCAGGTCACTGGAAAAGGAGCGCTTGTTGCGCCTCGCCCGCCGCAAGCTGACCACGGTCTGAAAAATACTGACCGCCGCCAGCCCCAGCATCACGCCCATGCCGGCGCTCCACCAAAAGTCCAGGCTGTTGGCGTACATGGTATTCACCGTGTCCATGCCGGGCTGCCAGGTGTGCAGGACACCGATATTGTACAGCAGCGGATTGAGTATCATGGTCAGCAACACGGCCGCGGCCGTACCCATGACCGCCCAGAACGGCAACACCATGCCGACGAAAACAAGACCCAGCTCGAGCACTGCGCCAAACGCCACCGCCGGCAGCAGCGACTGGGTCAGCGGCGTCATCTCCAGCCAGGGCAGCGGCAGCAGCATGATGGGCTCGTCGAACATCGCGCCGGTCACTGTGGGGATGAGGACATTGATGACCCCGAAACCGACACCGATCATGGCGCCGGTTGTAAACACGGTCCAGCGGGAGGTCGATTCCCCGGTCTCCCCTTCACACAGCGCGAGGGTGCCCATCGCATCCACCGGCGCCATGGGATAGGGAAGCTCTTCCACGTCGCTGGTCAGGCGGAAAAAGACATAGCCCATGCAGTAGGCGTTTATCGCGCCGATGACGGTCAACACAACCATGATACCCACCGGTACCAGCCAGTGGCCGTGCAGGAAGGTGCGCTCGGCGAGGGCCGGCGAATCCGGCGGGGGAATCCACCAAGTCGGGAACTGGCCGACCAGCCCGGCGTCCTGCGATGCCTGGGACGTCGTCAGGTACGCCCGCCACACCAGCTCGCCAAAGTAACCGACACCGCCGACCATCGTACCAGCCACCATCAGCAGCACGACAACCTGTGCCTGGTCGAATTTCTTCAACGCCCGGCGCCCGACTTCCATGAACAGGATGACGGTTACCCAGGTCGCCGCCGGGCCCATGCTCTGCCCGATGATCAGCTGCAGATATATCGCCCCGGGAACCATGAGAAATCCGCAGAACAACGCGCCGACAACGCTGCTGGCGCCGAAGCCGTCGCGGAACGTCCGCGACGGTTCCATCAGTGTGCGGTACTCTTCCAGCTCCGCATCGCCGCTGCGGCGCGTGTCCGGGTTCGGTTGGTTGGGATCTGCCATGGTTCAGCTTTCGCTTGTCGTTCCACCTTCAGGTGGTTGGCCGTTCACTTCGAGTTTTCCTTCCACTGCCCGGCCTTGGCCCGGGTTCCGGCTTTCAAGAAGCCCATAAATGGTTCGAATTTCATGTGCCGAAACCCGATGCCCTGCCTACACAAATTTTTCCAGCGGTATACCGAGCGCGGCCATTCCGCGTACAAGGTATTCATCTCGCTGTTCGTCTTCCAGACCGCGCCAGGCCAGCAGCTGCCGGCGCAGGATCTTCAGAAACGATTGATTCCCGCGGCGCCAGGAACTTACGTCGCCGGTCAATCGCCGCAGCTGCAAATGACCGCTCCACATCCCCGGTGAATCCGTCTCGTGCACGATGAAGATCATTTGCTGGCTGACGCCGAGATCGTACGGCTTTAACCAGCAACGCGCTTCGAGGCCATACGCCCGCGACGAGTCGAAACTGCCCGCCTGCTGCCCGCTTTCGATCAATGTCGGCGGTTGACAATAAAATTCGCCGGCCGATCCTTCGCCATGATCTTCAAGAACGTCATACAAATAGGGAACGACGCTGACCGCATCCAGCTCGACATAGGTGAACGGCAGCTCGATCCCCATGACATCCCCAACCGCTTCGGGCACGGTGATGGTTGTGCTTTCCGATGGCATCGCCATGCGCGCCGCCTTGCGCGCGGGATAGAGGGTGGACAAAAATACGGCGACCGCCAGGGCCCCTGTCGTGTACACCGTCGACAGCGTCGTGTAGTTGAACGAGAGATCGCCGGCGAGGCCGGTAGCACCCAATACAGCACCCAGGCCATGGGCAAAGATATAGCCACCAACAGCGCCGATCGTCGCGTACACGCATGCTTCCGCCAGGAACAGATAATGCACATGAGTCGGTGACAACCCGACCGCGCTGTACACCCCGATCTCGTCCGCCCTTTCGTAAACACTGCCAAGCATGGTGTTGAGCACGATGGCCGCCGCAATCAACAGCGGTACCAGAACATCCCCGAGCCCGCGGATCTGTGTCCCGTGATAAATGCGGCCCATATACGCCACACCGCCGATGCCGTAATAGACAAAGTCCGTCGATCGCTGGACGTAGTCCTTGATCTCCGTCATCGCCTGCTCCGGCGGCACGTCGTTCATATTGACCGCCACCCGGTAGACATCGGGCGTCGGGATCAGTCGCGGGCTGACAAAGGCGACCTCGTCGGCCGGGAATCTTGGAAACTGCGCCGGCGCCAACAGCGCGTCGCCCGCCTCGCCGCCGCGTTTCACGGCGGCGTCGTACGGCAGGAAGCTGTTGCCGTCGAGATCGCGAATCGTGTCCATGATCGCGGCGTCGAACACAGCGATGACCGACAGCTGCATCTGACCTTTGGTAAGCCATACCCTGGCTTCGCCGGACTCGACCGATTCCCGGCTGATACCGAGCCGCTGAACGACCCGCAGCGGGACGATACAGGCACGTTCCGAATCGGTCTTGAACCAGCGACCATACAACAACGCATCCATCACCGGCGTCACTTCGGGCTCCTGCGGATCGAGCCCGACGATCTTTGTCACCTGCGAAACAGGATGCTCGCCGAACGAATGCTGCGAGGGGTGCACGACCGAAATTTTCGTCTCCCCTTTCGGTGTATGATAATAGTATTCGTCCCACACCACCCGGCTGGTTGGAAACGACTGGCCGAATCGCTCCAACAACGATGCCGTACCCGGGACCGCGGCACCGTTGTGGCCGCGAATCTGCAACCCGGTGTACGCCGAGTTGCCGACGGCAATCTTCTTGAAGGTCGACTGCCGGCCGACCGCAGTAAGCGACAACAGTGCGAAAGTCAGCAGGACCAGTGTGGCACAGGTAAATGCCGTGCGTACCTTGCGCTTGCGCATGTTGTTGATGCCCAGCACAAACGCCGTGCCGGCTGCCGACAGGCGGCTCACGTCCGCCGCTTCCGCCGTCTTCTGAAGATGCAGTCGCAGCTGTTTGATGTTGTTTTGAAATCGGACGAACAAAAAGAAGGTCACGAAGATCGACATTGCCAGTGTGAGAAAGCCGATCAGAATCATCAACCCGGAGTTCACCAGCTCGAATGCCGGATGCATGATGCGCAGCAGGCCGAAAGCAAGGATAAAAATGACCACCACCGTCGTCACTTGCGTGCGGATATCGGCAAAGCCGAACACCAGGCGCTCGAGGAAAATCGAAAACGGGATCAGCAGGAACAGGTACATGATGACGGCGATGACCGCGTCGCGCTCTGTCTCACCGATCCGCGGATAGACCTGCATGGAAATCGCCAGCGAATCCAGCGCGTCGCTGAGTGCCTCCGGATACTCGGCGGCGGCCGCGTGGGTAAGCGCCTTCTTGTTCGTCGCCGTGGCGGTTTCCTGCTGCTGGAGAACGACCGGGTCGGCGACGCGATGACGTTGCTGACGCGCCAGGCGATGGCTGTTGATTGTCGCCATTGCGTTGGCCGCATGACGCGGCCACATCCGAATGGACTGCGTGTCCGCCGCCAGGTAGCCCGGGCCCCAGATCGTCTTGCCGGCAGGCGGTTCCGCCGGCAGCTCGCCGTCACCCACCAGGAAAGTGCCAAGGGTCTGCAGCGTCGGGTCGAGCAGGCTCGCGTCGCGAATCCCGAAGTACAATCGCGTCGCCGGCGGATTGAAGAAGCTGTAGCCCTGGCCAAAAATCCGCACCGTACCCCAGTAATTGTCCAGTTCATTACCCCGGCGAACCCCATGGGACAACGGCGTTGTGAGGGTCGCCCGGTCGACTGCAAACGCCGATCCCAGCTCGGTGCCCTGCAGCGGATGGAGCGGGTAAAAAATGTCCGTTTGTGCACAGCGGAACAACACCATGCGCAGGGGATTGTCGAAATTATTCCAGGCCCGCGTCGTCGGTGAGCTGCCTTCTCCTTTCTCGCCCATGTCATTGACGCCGATGATGCTGCCCGATTCGGCATCGATGCGAAACGCGAGAAACTGGCGTGCCGGCTTGATGCTGTCACTCGGTGGCAACCGGAAGTACCCGCGGTCGTCGGTGATGGTGACATCTTCCAGGCGCACGCCACCGACAAACATTCGTCTGTACTGCCGCGCCACGACAACGGCCCCGGGCACGCCCCGGGTCGGGATGGCGCTGCTGGCGTCGGCGGCCTGGAGCACCTGGCCATTGGCTTGTTTGGTACGGGCAATATGCTCGGCCGGATTGAGTTGTACGTGCCCGGCAGCCACGCGCGTGGTGACAGCTGTTGCCACGCGCGTAGCGACCACCAGGTTGTCGATGTTCAATCGATCGAAGGTGTCCTGTGGCGTGCCGATTTGCCGGGCCTGATCGAGGGGCGTACACCAGGTCATCGCATGCCGGCCTTCCGCCAGTATCGCCAGGTACTCGTAGTAGTAGGTAAACGGAAACTCCATCGAGCCGCCATCGAGCTCGCCCTGCGGGTACTTCGAGCCGGGCTCGCTCAATCGATTGATCAGCAACCCCCTGGCGTATGCCTGGGCGGTTTCATCGTCGGGCGCAATCCCGGCCAGTGTCGGCAGCAGCGGTCGCGCATCTTCGGCAATCTGAGCAGCAATCTGGCCGAACCAGTTTCGGGCACCGTGACGCATGGCGGTTTCCGGATAGTGCGCGACAATACTGGTACCCGGCGCACCGGAAGTGTAGGAGAGGCTGAACACGAAATGATTGTCCAAACCGTGCAGCACCTGCTGCACCTGCTGTGCCTGCTCAAGGCGCGAGATCCCGGCCTGCAGCCGGTCGTGTTTTGCACTCAGCCGCTCTTTCAACTCGATCCACAGATCGCCTTCGCGGGCCAGTCCGTGATAGACCTTCATTTCCAACAGGGTGGCCGTTGCCGCGATGCGGCGGCGCTCGACCGTTTCCCGCGCGCCCTGGTACACCGCCTCGAGCGCCGGGCGCGTATCGGATTGTTCCGCCGGGTCCAGGACCATCGCGCGCTTGCGATCGAGATCGCAGTTGATCATGGCTTCCTGCGCAGCTTCGATTTGCCGGTCGGTCAAGGCACGGACATCATGGACCATTTCAGATTCGAGTCCACCCGCCTGCTGCTTCCAGAATGCGCGCTCGGCGTCGCGATTTTTTTTGTCGTCGCCAAGGATGGCCCAGTAGGCATCGTCTGTCATCAGCACCTGCTGCTGCTTGCACAACTCGAATCGGCGCTCGACGGCGCGCAATTCATCCCGTGTCCGATTGGCGGTGACTGATTCACTTCCGGCAGCACCCCAGAGATGCGCGAACCAGCGGGCGCCGGCGCAGGCCTGGCCATGTCCGGCCAGGGCCACAAAGAGCATGGGCCGGCGCAGATGCTCGCGTTGACCCGCTGCAAACTCCGCAAGCGCAAGCAGACCCAACAGGGAGCTTGCTTCTTCCGCACCCGGCGCAGCATCCGGAACGCAGCCGATACTGTCGTAGTGGGCGGTCACGATCACCCCTTCGCGGACCGGCGGCGGCTTCGGCGGTTCGAGCACACCGACAATCTGCGGCACATGGCAGGTCTGCCAGTCCACCCGGCATCGAATGCGAATGCTTTGGCCGTCCAGCTTTTTCGGGTCGCCCTGCAGATAGAAGCGCGGAATGTCCGCCGGGATGTCCAGCTCCTTCATGAAATAGTCCTGCGTCTGCACGGAAGCATCGTCGAAAAACACGATCGCCTCGAAGCCGGCGTCGGCAAGGCCGATCCATTGCTCTGCGTTGCTCGTGCGGATCACCGGAATTGTCTCACCCGGATCGTACCCTTTGAAGCCGTAGAAAAATGCACTGCCCCGTGGTGGGATAACGGCGGTCCCGCTCAAACCAGGTTCCGGTATCGTGCAGGTTCGCGCCACATTCGGCCAGAACGGATGCAGTGACACGCCGGGCACCGGATTGCCGTCGGCATCCAGGATTTCACAGTAGCGGGTGACCGGTACGGTGATTGGAACGGACTGTTCGAGAACCTGCAGGCCGGCGCGATCAAACGTCTCGCGAATGTGGCGGGCGGCATGATCGCTGCCCGGCGTGCCGGCCATGCGGGTCGGGTACTGCGAGAAGGCGTCGAGGTGGTATTGCAGGGATGCCGCCGTGATGCCGCCGACAACCTTTTCCGCGGTCAGTGCCGACGTCGCCTCGACCGGCGGCAGGCGTTGGCGCACGCCGCTTGTGCCCGAGCTCAGCAGGGCGAGTGCGAGGATCGCCGCGGTGCTGAGCAGCAGGCCGATCAGGATTTTGATGATAGTTCGCATGTCGGTTTATATCACGTGTCGTCGCCGTCTCACCATGTCACGTACACCTTGCCGGTAAAGCCGTTCATGATCTTGAGCACGCCCACCAGATCCCACAACAGCAACGCCAGCACACTGCCGACAATCAGGCCGATCATGTATGGTTGCATTTTTTCCTTCAGGAACCGCACGCCCCCGAGCCGCAGGCCGATGAACCGGGCCAGCCAGGCCAGGAAAATGCTGAACCAGAAGTAGGTCATCACCTGTGTCGTGGCGAGGGCATAGCCCACGGGATGAAAGGGAAAGTTCAGAAAGAGCAGGCGCGCACCACCGAGCAGGCACGTGAAGAGCAGCGCCAGGCCGGCTATGCCGCTTTGCTTCTTGATTTGCCAACCGGTTACCTGCTGATGTTTTTTTTGCTCTTCCGAGTTCAACGTTTCACCTGCCGCCAGGCGGTCTGCAAACGCCTCCCGCTTCGACAGCGTATCGCGACTGGCCTGCTGTTCCAGCCGAAAACGCCAGAGCACGCCTTCTCCGGTGTACGTCCCTGCCACGCCGGCCCAGCCGACTTCGTCCTGCAGGCTGCCGCGCATGCTTGTCAATCCTTGCGCATAGCCCCAGTTCAACAGCATGTAACCGCCGGATGCCACGGCAACGACAAACCCGATCATCATGGCAAACAACACAGCGCGTCGCGGAATCGATGTCAGCCTGGCAATCTGAAACGTCTCCATCAGCGCCGGCATGATCATCAGGAAGTAGCCCACGCACATGAAGCTGCCGATGAGGATCATGTACGAAATCGGCAGCACGCCGAACTGCACCATGCTGCCCAGCGCGATCAACAAGATCACCGGTGCCGCCGGCACGATCCACATGCCGGGTGCCGCGCACTCCGCCCGGACCCGGGCGGCCATCATCGCAAAGGCCAACATCAGCCCCATGCCCCACACGCCGAACCACCAGCCGGCGCCGGAAATGTGCCCCCAGGCGGCAAGCAGCACAAAACTTGTCAGCAGCAGCAATATCGCACCGCGGTAAGGCAATGGCTCGTTTGCGTCATCGATCTTTGATCGCGGCTGCCAGAGGCTCTGGAGCACGCGCCACAGGTGTTTGCGCGCCAGCCACAACGCGATGAGTACGATACCGATCGCCGAACCAATCCCTTGCAGATACCACAAGGCCTGTCCGTTGCTCGGCCCGCCCTCCCACGCCCACATATCGAGGGTGCCCCGATAAAACGGGACCAGCATCCACAGCTTGCAGGCCACGAAAAAGAACCAGAGGTTGAACGACATGTTCAAGTCCATGAAATAGGCAACGCCGATTCCCAGCAGCACGATGCGCAGCATCAGGCCATTGCCGTCCCCCAGCAAGGCGCGCCCGGGCGGCTTGGCGAACAACGGCGCCAGATCCACATTCGTGGGAAAGCCCGGCACGTTGTTGTTGTAGAAGTGCAGGCCGTTGAAGACATAGACAACACAGGCTGTCGCCACGCCGGCCCACAGCGCCCGGCTGCGCAGGATCTTCGGCAGACCGCCCGGCCGGTCCGCATCCGGTTCGGTCAGGGCCAGTGGCAGCACGGTCAACGGAAATGTCAGCTTCTCATGTTCGGACCACTGGCGAAACAGAATCGCGC
>JASLZG010000112.1 GCA_030754995.1 Lentisphaeria bacterium | reverse complement strand
CGCCTGTTCGAGCCTTTCGTCAGTCACGGCAAGCAGGGCGGCACCGGGCTCGGCCTGTCGATCTGCAAGGGAATCGTCGACGCGCACCAGGGACGGCTGAACTTCGACACGGGCCCCGACGGCACCACCTTTTACCTGCACCTGCCAAGGACGCACCTCGCCACCAAGCGCTGCACGGCCGATACCGCAACGGTGTAGTTCGCTGCCGCCGGTGGATTTTGGCTGCCGCCGGGCATCCTCCAGGCACGACGTGTTCCGGCCCGTGGCATCGAGACACAAAGGACCAGTCCGTTATGCCTTTGTGCCCGGGCCTTTCCCGCAACGCCGACAGAAATGCGCCGCGCCGCAAACCGCCGACCACGCACTTTTCAGTTGCCGATGCAGTACAGGTGCCTGAACGTGCGCACGTACATGCGGTCGCCGTCGAAGACCGGGCTGCTGCGATACCCCTCGATACGGTTGCGTGCCACCTCCTCAAACGCCCGGCCAGGCTCGAGCACCACGGTAACGCCGCCGACCGAGCCGATATACAGATAGTTGCCGCCCAAAACCAGGCTGGAATAGACGCTGTTTTTTCCGCCGCCGATGTTGAGCCGCTCCTGGAGCAGCACATCCCCGGTCTCGTCGTCGATCACCGCAAAATGCCCTTCGCGTGAAGCCGCATAGATGAGACCGTTGTCAACAACTGCCGAACTGTAGTGCCGGCTGCCCTTGATCTTTGCCGTCCACAACGTCTCGGCCTTGACGCCGTCGCCGGCCGGCCTGAGCCGCACCTTGCGGGCAATCTTCTCGATGAAATACACGGTGTCACCGTCGACCACCGGCGTCGCGTACTGCAGCCTGGCGATACCTGATGCCAGCTTCCTGCCGTCACTGACCCGGATGACATCGCCGGAGTACGGCGTAATGACGACGTCCTGGCCGCCGATGTTGGCCAGGGCCGGACTGCCCCACTTCGGGCTTGCCGGCGTCCGCCACTTGACCTTGCCACTGCCACTGTCGAGACCGGCGACGCTGAGGATATGCACAATCAGCGTGCCGCCCGACAGCACCGGTGAGGCGCTGTGCCCCCAGTGGTCAGTGGATTTCTCCAGGAACGTCGCCCACTGCCGGTTGCCGTCCAGGTCGTAGCAGGCGGCTACACCGGTGCCGAACAGGACGTACACATACCGGCCATCGGTTACCGGTGTCGGCGTTGCCTGGCCGTTGTCGCCGTGGGTTGGTGGGAAATTGCCGGCGGCGCCCTCGACCTCCCCGTAGCTGTTGGCCTTCTGCCAGAGGATCGCACCGCTGTCTTTGGCGACGCAGATCAGCGTCGTCGGTTCACTGCAGACGAAGATGCGGTTGCCGGTGATGACCGGCGTCGCGTTGGAGGTCCCGGGCAGCGGCGTCTTCCACACCACATTGTCGGTCTCCGAAAACGTGGTGGCGGCCTTGGCGTCGGGGTATTCGCCGGTACCGTCGGTACGCCAGCCGACAACGACGGTGGCCGGCTTCACGGCTCCCCCCGGCACCGCGCCCTCCGGTTCCCGGGCTTTGCAATCGCCGATCGCCAGGCCCAGCAGGAGCATGAGTGTGATGCCGTGGTTGGGCAATTTCATGGAGATGTCCTTTTCATAATGTTGGTATCCGCCCGAGTTGTTTTCTGCAAACTTCGCCCAGGTCGTTGTCCTTGAGACTTCCCGGGTCCAGCTCCGGCAGGCGCTGCCGCAACAAGTCGGCGTAGGTCATCCCCTCTTCCGCCAGCGCCAGCGTCCGCCGCCAGTAGTCGCGGACGTCGTCAAAATACTCCGGCAGCCAGAAGGCGCGGGAACCGGCGTCATAGATGGTGCATCGCTCCAGCGGGTAGCTTGGCGAGTCGGATTGTGAACGGATGAACTCCGGGGCCAGCAAAGCGCCGGTTCGCAGCAGGTCGGTGTCCGGAATCATCACGGACAGTCCGCTGTCGCGGCGGGCGACGCTGAAGCGGCCCTCCAAATAAATTACGGTGGCGCCACGATACTCCGGGAAACGGTGGCGGCAGAGGGCGTCGACCTCAACCATGATCTCTTCGGCCCGCGGCCCGCCGATGCAGACAAAAAGGAGCTCGTGCACCTGCGTCTGCTGGCGGTCAACGACATCGAGAATCTGCCGCAACGCGTACAGCAGGCTGGTGCCCGTTGCAACGACATCGCCGAAGACAATGGTCGCGGCGGGCGGCAGGTTGATCTTGCGGTATTCGTTCTCGGAAATATACCAGTCCTGCGGGTCGTCACTGTTGCGGGCACGTTGAGCGCTGATAAATGCCGAGGCGTGCCGGTTCCAGCCGAAAGCTTCGGCGAGAGCATGCCGCAGCCCGAAGTTCAAACCGCCGCGCAGGATATGCAGCACCACGGTCTGTGCCTCGGCCAGCGCCACTGTCCCCGTCCGCTGCATCGCGGTCAACACTGCGGCGCACGCCTGCATGAGCGCCTCGGTGTATTCAACGCCGACGACCAGCGGGTCGTTGCAGATGCTCCGGGTGCCTGGGGTCGACGCCAGCAGCCGCCGGATCGGCAGGGTGTCTGGCGCCAGCTCGTACAGCGTGCAACCGGGTTCGTTCGAGAGTTGGTTGAAATGTTCAGCGTCCACGACAGTTCACCCGCCGGCAGTTGTGTCGTTATGTTGCCGTTTACCCCCTCCACGGTCAATCGTCAACCGGCCGGCGTCAAACCGTGTTATTGAAAATTGTCATCCTTGACATTCCGTCGGACACAGATTAACCTGCTGGTTGGAACAGTGTTACTTCGCCCCACCATTGCGCCCGTAGCTCAGCTGGATAGAGCGTCTGCCTCCGGAGCAGAAGGTCACAGGTTCGAATCCTGTCGGGCGTACCAACTGTTTTGTTGTAAGCCGAAGCACCTCGCCAACCTGTCCATGTGGGTCGCAGGTTGACGGGCGGCAACTCGATCTTACCTTATTGACCTGCGGTTGCACCGCAGGCCCGCCATTCACCGAGCCGTAATCATGATAGACATAAAAATCCTCCGCACCGACCCCGAACGGGTCAAAGCCAACTGCGCCAGGCGCGGCACCGACATCGACATCGACGCCCTCTTTGAACTGGACAAGTCGTACCTGCAGCTCCTGCAGGACGTCGAAGGCATCCGCGCGCAACGCAACGAGCTGGCCGACGAATGCAAGAACAATCCCGACGCCCGCGAACAGATGAAGACGCTCAAGCAGGAGCTCAGCGCCAAGGAACAGCAACTCGGGGAGATCAAGGCAAAAGTCGAGGAAGGCTTGGCATGGCTGCCCAACTTTCTCGACGACTCCGTGCCGGATGGCCACGGCGACGAGGACAACTTCCAGATCGCTACATGGGGCGAGATGCCGACCTTCGACTTTGAGGCGCGCGATCACCAGGCGCTTGGCGAACAACTGGATATCATCGACACGAAGCGCGGCGCCAAGGTGGCGCAATCAGGCTTCTATTACTGGAAGGGGCAGGGTGCCCAGCTTGCCGCCGCACTGTTTTTCTGGACCCAGCAGGAACTGATCAAGCGCGGTTTCACCCTCTTCTTCTCGCCGTGCGCCGCCAAGCAGCAGACGCTCTTCGGCACCGGGTACCTGCCGTTCTTTGCCGACCAGACCTACAACCTTGAAAGCGAGGACCTCTCGCTGATCGGCACCTCGGAGCAAACCCTTGTCGCCTATCACAGCGACGAGACATTGACGGCCGCGGAACTGCCGTATTGCTACACCGCCTTCACCCCGTGCTTTCGCACCGAAGCGGGCAGCTACGGCAAGGAGACGCGCGGCATTTTCCGCGTTCACCAGTTCCACAAGGTCGAGCAGATCGTCTTCTGCATGCCCGACGAGTCGCCGAAATACCATCAAATGTGCCAGGACAATGAGCAGGCGCTCATGGAACTGCTCGGCCTCCCCTACCGCGTCGTCAATGTCTGCGTCGGCGACATGGGGGCGCCCGGCTACAAGAAGTTCGACATCGAGGCATGGTTCCCCGGCCACGGCGGCTACCGCGAGGTGACGTCAAATACGAACCTGACCGATTTCCAGTCGCGACGCCTCGGCATCCGCTACAACGACGGCGGCGGCGGTAAAGGATTCGTACATACTATTTCGGCTACCGCTGTGACCGATCGCGTCGCCTGCGCCATCATGGAAAACTTCCAGGACGCCGACGGCTGTGTGACCGTGCCCGAAGTGCTGCGGCCATATACTGGCTTTGACCGTCTCACCCCGTAGCAACTCGGCCGGGACGGGAGCGGCCATCCCGCCTTGAGCCGAAGGGCCGGCGCCCTGTATCATGACCGTCAATGTGGCTTGAATTCCATCCCGGCGCTGTGCCCGGGTTGACTTGCATCACGTAAAGCCTCTCGTTATAGTATGATGCCGTTATTTCTCACCAGCCTGTCTGTCCCGTCAGTGGTATCTTTTTCATCCAGAGGCATATCATGAGAATCAGCGATGCATTCCAGGCATTCTTCCGAGTCCTCGGCGGCGCCGACCTTGTCGACCAGGCAACGCTGCCGCCGCCCCCGGAGCCGAAAGCTCCGGAACCTGATCCGCAAACCGAAAAGAAACTCGTGGAGGCCGAGGCGAAGCTGGCAGAAGCAGCAGCGAGCCTGAGCGCCGCCGAAGCCGCCCGGACCGAAGCCGCCGAAGCGCACTTTCGTGACGGCGCCGTCTATGGCCTGCTGCTGCTGCAGCGCGAAGGACGCCTGATCGACTTTCTGCAGGAAAATGTCGACGACTACGAGGATGAACAAATCGGTGCCGCGGTGCGCCAAATCCACCGGGACTGCGGCAAAGTGCTGCAGGAAAACTTTGCAATGACCGCAATTGTCGATGAGTCGGAAAATGAAAAGACGGTGGTGGCCGAGGATTTCGACCCGTCCGCCATCAAGCTGACCGGCAAAGTACCGTCGGAACCGCCGTACAAGGGGTTTCTGCGACACAAGGGCTGGCGTGCCACCAAAGTGCATTTCCCAACCCGCAGCGGCAAAATCGATCCGACAGTGGTCCAGGCGGCGGAAGTTGAGTTCATTTGACCCGGATTACCCAGGTCAATTCAACTTTACAGGTTCGCCGCCGGCACCTGTTAACAAACCTCCTCAACCAGGAGAGCAAGCATGTCGCAATACATCATCGGCATTGATCTTGGCACTACCAACATCGCCGTCTCGTACCTGAACGCGGAAGAAGCGGAAGAAGCCGTACCCGAACTGTTCACGATCATCCAGGTCACCGACCAGGGCGAGCGTGACAACCGCTCTACGCTGCCGTCGTTTCTCTACCTCCCGGACGACAAGGAGGTCTCGAAAAAGGCGCTCGACCTGCCCTGGGCCGCCGAGCGTGACTACTGCGTCGGCGCCTTCGCCCGGAAAAACGCCCAGCTGCTGCCCGACAAGGTTATTTCATCCGCCAAATCCTGGCTGTGCGCCCAGAACGTTGACCCCGACAGCAAGATCCTGCCGTGGAACCACGAGGATCCCAGCCGCAAAATTTCACCCGTAACCGCCACCCAGCGGTTCCTCGAACACCTGCGTGACGCCTGGAACGACAGCATCGGCGCCGACGACGCCAAGAAGAAATTCCAGAAACAGGACATCGTCCTCACGGTCCCCGCCTCCTTCGACGCGGTGGCCCGCGACATGACCATGCAGGCCGCCAAGAAGGCGCGGCTCGAAGTCACCCTGCTGGAGGAACCGCAGGCCGCCTTCTACGCCTGGTTGCAGACACACAACGAAAACTGGCGCGACCGGGTTGCCGCCGGTGAGCTCATCCTCGTCTGCGACATCGGTGGCGGTACCACCGACTTCTCGTTGATCAAAGTCACCGACGAAGGCGGCGACCTCGACCTGCAGCGCGTTGCGGTCGGCAATCACATCCTGCTCGGCGGCGACAATATGGACCTCGCCATGGCCTACGGCGTCGCCGCCCGGCTGCTCGAGGAAAAGGGCATGGAACTCGACCAGTACCAGATTGCCGGACTCACGCACGCCTGCCGCGAAGCCAAGGAAGTCCTGTGCGCCGACGCCAATGCCGGCCCCCAGAAGCTGACCGTACTCGGGCGCGGCAGCAGCGTCGTCGGTGGCACCATCACCACTGAAGTGACCATGGAGCAGATGCAGGAATCACTCGTCGACGGCTTCTTCCCCCTGTGCGCTATCGACGACAGCCCGCAGCAGAGCACCAAGGCGGGATTGCGCACCTTTGGCCTCGACTACGAAGCTGATCCCGCCGTCACCAAGCATCTCGCGGCATTCCTCTCACGGCACGGCGACGAGCTGCCGGCCGCCATCCTGTTCAACGGCGGAGTCACCAAGGCCAACGCGCTCACCTCGCGGATCGTCGAAACGATCAACGGCTGGCGCGGCAAGAAGGACCTGACCGTACTCGACGGCACCGACGCAGACCTGGCCGTCGCACGCGGCGCCTGCTGGTACGGCAATGTCCGCCAGGGCAACGCCATCCGCATCCGCGCCGGCAGCGCGCATTCCTACTACGTCGCCATCGAATCCTCGATGCCGGCGGTCCCCAACATTTCACCGCCGGTCGCCGCCCTTTGCGTCGTTCAGTTCGGCATGGAAGAAGGCACCTCCCAGGAAATCCCGTACAGCGGCCTCGGCCTCGTCGTCGGCGAAACCACGGAGTTCAAATTTTTCGGCTCCGCTGATCGCACCGAGGACAACGCCGGAGAAATCCTGCCGAGCGTCAATCACGACGACCTGCACAGTCTGCCCAGCCTCTCAGCCAAGTTGCCGGTTGAGGACAAAAACACACCGGCCGGCACGCTTGTCCCGGTACGGCTCCGCGCCGTGCTGTCCGAAATCGGCACGTTGCAACTCTGGTGCCTCGAGGAAGGCGGCAGTAAACGCGAATGGAAGCTCGAATACGAAATTCGCGATGCCGAACCGGCCGCCGACGGGGACGAGGAAGCCGGGGAATAATCGGTCCCGGTCGGCCGCGATTGCTTTGGTAAGTTGAGCGCAGGACTATATTACCCACCTTTTTTGCACCCGGTACCCGTCTGTCCTGCACGTGGAACACTCCAGATACATCGTCGGCATCGACCTCGGCACTACGAATATCGTGGTATTCTATGTCGATACGTATGCCGAGACGCCGACGATCAACAACTTTCCGATACCCCAGCTCGTGGCGGCCGGGGAAATCGACGACCGGCCGCTGCTGCCGTCCTACTGCTACCTGCCCGGCACCGCCGACCTGCCCGAAGACGCCACTATCCTGCCCTGGGATGAGCCGGACCACATCGTTGGCACATTTGCCCGTGACCAGGGTGCCCAGGTACCCGATCGACTCGTCACCTCGGCCAAGTCCTGGCTGGCCCACGCCGGCGTCGACCGTACCCGGCCAATCCTGCCCTGGGGCAACGAGCTCGGGCACCAGGCGCTCTCGCCGGTGGCCGTCACCGCAACCTATCTCGACCACGTCCGGCGGGCCTGGAACCACCGCTTTGCACACGCTCTCGACAAGGACGAATCGCCGTGCCTGCTCGAACACCAGCAGGTGATCGTCACCATTCCGGCGAGCTTCGACGAAACCGCCCGTGAACTCACCATCAGCGCCGCGCGCCAGGCCGGCTACCAGCAATTGGCGCTGCTCGAGGAACCGCTCGCCGCTTTCTATGCCTGGCTTAATCACCATGAAAACGACTGGCAGCAATGGATCGAGCCCGGTGAGAAAATCCTCATCGTCGATGTCGGCGGCGGTACCACAGACTTCTCGCTGGTCGAACTCGATACCGGCGGCGCCCTGCACCGGCTGGCAGTCGGCGACCACCTGCTGCTCGGCGGCGACAACATCGATATAGCCATCGCCCGCGATATCGAGAAACAGTGGAACACCGAGCTCGAGGGTGCCGACTGGTCGCTGCTCTGTCAACTCTGTCGCCAGGCCAAGGAGACGCTCCTCAACACAAAGCGCAAGAGCGCCGATATCACCCTGCTGGCCAAAGGCAGTTCTGTGCTGAAAAACACACGCAAGGCCAAGCTGCAACGCGACGTGTTAATGACCATGCTCGTCGACGGCTTCTACCCCGAAGTCGTGGCCGACGAACCGCCGATCCCAAGACGTTCGGGTATTCGTGCCATGGGCCTGCCCTACGCCAGCGAACCCGCTGTGACCCGGCATCTGCTCGAATTCCTGCGATATGCCCACCGCCTCACCCATCCAGGGACCGATGCCGCAGGGACCGACGCCGTCTTTCCTGCCCGTATCCTGTTCAACGGCGGCAGCATGATCGCCCCCGTCGTACGGCAGCAGATTCTCACCACCGTCTCCGGCTGGTTCGACGGAAAAACGATCGAGGAATTGCCGGGTGAGGATTATTCGCTCGCCGTCGCCGTTGGCGCTGCCTATTACGGGCGCGTGCGGAGAGGCGAGGGTGTCAAAGTGCGCGGCGGCCTGGCCCGGTCGTATTACCTCGAAGCACAACACGCCGAAGGGGTGCGCCAGGTTGTCTGCATCATCTCCCGCGACACCGATGAGGGAACCGCGGTCGAAGTGCCCCGTCAGTTCAAACTGCAGACCAACCGCAAAGTGTTGTTCAACCTGTACAGCAGCGCCACGCGCCTGCTCGACACGCCCGGTGACGCCGTCACCACCTGTGACGAATTGTCCCTGGTTTCGCCCTTGGTTTCGGTACTGCAATACGGCAAGGCGAAAGTCCGGCAAATCACCGTCACCATCACCTCTGAACTCACCGAAGTCGGCACCCTCGAAGTCGCTTTGCAAAGCGGCGAAAGCGAACACCGATGGCCGTTGCGGTTCGATCTGCGCCTGCTGGCCGAGCTCGAGACGCCCGACCCCGACAGCCCGGCGATGAATCTGATCGACAGCACTGCAATAAGCCAGGCGGTAGCAACCGTGCGTCAGGCCTTCGACGATTCAGCACGGGCGTTGCCGAAACTCGTCAACCGTCTCGAGCAGATCGTCGGGCTGCCGCGCAACGAATGGTCCGTCCTGCTGCTGCGTGACCTCGCCGACGTTCTCCTCGAGCTGGAATCCGCACGGACACGGTCGCCCGAACATGAGTTGCGCTGGCTCAATATGCTCGGCTACTGTCTGCGTCCCGGCTTCGGCGATGCCGCCGACGACCTGCGTTTGCGCCGTGTCTGGCAGTTCTGGTTTCAGGGGCCGGTCCACGAAAAGCATCCGCAGACCGCAGCAGAATGGTGGGTTCTGTGGCGTCGCATCGCCGCCGGCCTGCGCAACGGCCAGCAGCAGACCATCTTCGACAACAACGCCAAAATTTTGTTTCCCAAGCAATCTTTACGTGACATGATCCGCGACGGCGAGCAGGCCCGACAGGAACGCTGGCGCTGTCTCGGAGCCTTCGAGCTGGTGCCCGCCCGGAAAAAAGTCGCCACCGGCCGCCTTTTGCTCGAGCGCGGCGCCGGCCTGGCGGCATTCGAGTACTGGGTGCTGGCGCGCCTTGGCGCCCGGCGCCTGTTCCATGCGCCGGAGGAAACCATCATACCGCCGGATGACGCGGCCGCATGGCTGAATGCCTTGCTGGAAACCCCCGCCGATGGTGCGGCAAACCACATGCGCCTTTTCGCCATCACGCGTGTTGCCGCCGGCACGGGGGTTCGCCGCCTTGACATCGACCGCGACCTTGCCGCCCGTGTCACCGACCATCTTGCCGGCGCCGATTGTCCGCAGCACTGGATCGATTTCCTTGAACCCCAGACTCTCGAGACGGCCGAAGACCAGGCCCGCATCCTCGGCGACACCCTGCCCCTGGGGCTTACTCTCCTTGACTGATAATTATTTCATAACCTATTGCAAACCAAGGTATTCCAAGAGCCCTTGGCCTCCAAGGCACGGTGGGGTTCAACATTTTAAGGATTTTAGCCTTCCCCAGCGGGAATTTTTGGGGTAATGACCAGATATAATTATGTAACATATTGAAAATCAACGACTTTTATATTTATCAGGCTTCAGAAATTGCTTCTATAAGCAGTTGAAAAGGCAATCGGGGTCGCGGCGGCTGGCAAACGTCCTAAAGGCCAAGAATGCGGCGCATGAGCTGGTCACCCTGGAAATCACCGAGACCACCGGAGCGGGCGGCGGATTCGCTGTAGACAGTGACAGCGTCCGGACTGATGTGGGAACCGGCAATGAGGACGGGCACCGGATCGCGTGTGTGCTTGCGCAGTTTGACCGGGACAGGATGGTCCGGTAACACGGCAAAAGTGATGGGCTGACCGGCTAATTGCTCGCGGACCCGGCCAACGAGCCGGCGGTCAATGTCCTCGATGGCCTGAAGTTTGAGGTCGAGCCGGCCCATGTGTCCACATTCGTCGACAGCTTCAACATGCAGGTACACAAAATCATGGGTGGCAAGGGCAGCGACGGCAGCATCGGCCTTGGCCTCGTAATCGGTGTCAATGAAGCCGGTAGCGCCCTCGACCCGGATGTTGGTCATGCCAACACAGGCGCCGAGACCGAAAATGACGTCCACAGCACTGATGATCGCGCCGGAAACGCCATACTTCTCGGAGAACGAGGGCAAGGCGGGTTTCTTGCCGGGACTCTGCAGCCAGATCATGTTGGCAGGTGCAGCACGGCCCTGATTGTATGGATGTTCTGCGAGGAACGTGGCGGTGCGAGCAATCAGGTCGTTGGCGACATCGGCTGTGCGACGGGCCGCGGGACTGTCGTCTTTGGGGTCGATGCGGTTGAGGGTGATCGGGTCGTCCTGGTGGTCATCGGGCTTGTTGAAAATGACATTGGCGCTGAATTGGGGGCCGTGCAGGATGAGCAGGTTGCGGTAGCTGACACCGGTGCGGAAGGTGAAATCATCGGTGTTGAAGGTGTCGGCCAGGTCGGCCATGATCCGCCCGGCATCGTCGCGAGCTATATGGCCGCCGGAAAAGTCGATCAGTTTTTCACCGTCCGACTGGACCAGGTTGCAGCGGAAAGCGATATCGTCGGGCCCGAGCTCGATGCCCTGGGCCAGCGCCTCGAGGGGGCCGCGACCGCAGTAGAACTGCCTGGTGTCATAGCCCATGACGGCCATGTTGGCAACGTCGGAGGAAGTCGGAATATCTTGATAGGGAAGGCTTTGAAACATTCCGGAGGCGCCTTCCGCGGCGATTGCGTCCAGGTTCGGCATCGACGCGTGCTCGAGCGGGGTTTTGCCGTCGAGCTCGGGCAGCGGGTCGTCCGACATGCCGTCGGTGAGGAAAAGGATTGTTTTATTCATAGGTATATAAATTATACGCTCAATTGGAAAAATCACCAGTGCGCAATACAATACCTATTCAGCCGTAAGGAGTTACAGGTGAACTATTTCAGCACACGCGGGCAGGTCGAGCCGGTAGGATTCGCCGATGCCGTGATGATGGGGCTGGGGAACGACGGCGGGCTGCTGCTGCCGGTATCGATTCCGGCAGTCACGGATCGGCTGGAGGCATGGCGCCAGCTCGACTATCCATCGCTGGCCTTCGAAGTGCTGCGGCTGTTTGTCAACACCGAGGACATTTCCGATGAGGAGCTGCAAACACTGGTGACGCGCAGTTACGCGACGTTCGACCACCCGGAGATCGCGCCAGTAGTGCCGGTGGGCGATATCTACGTGATGGAGCTGTTTCACGGGCCAACGCTGGCTTTCAAGGATTTTGCCCTGCAATTGCTGGGAAATCTGTTCGAGCATATCCTGGCCCGGCGCGGGCAGCGGCTCAACATCGTCGGTGCCACCAGCGGCGACACCGGCAGTGCGGCGATCGCCGGGGTGCGCGGCAAGGGCAACATCAGTATTTTCGTCATGCACCCGCACAACCGCGTCAGCCCGCTGCAGGAGCGTCAAATGACCACGGTGCTCGATGATAATGTGCACAATATCGCGATCGAAGGGACGTTCGACGACGGGCAGCGGATCATGAAGGCGTTGTTCAACGACCTGGGGTTCAAGCAGGATTACAGCCTGGGGGCGGTGAATTCGGTGAACTGGGCGCGGGTGGCGGCGCAGATCGTGTACTATTTCTGGGGCGCCTTCCGGGTTCAGGAGGCGACCGGTGCAGCAGCCGTGCAATGCAGCGTGCCGACGGGCAACTTCGGCGATGTGTTTGCCGGCTACCTCGCCAGGCGCATGGGGGCGCCGATTACGAACCTGGTGGTGGCAACGAACGAGAACGACATTCTGTCGAGATTCTTCGCGACCGGGGTCTACAGCCGTTCGACCGTGGTGCCGACGCTGAGCCCGTCGATGGATATCCAGATCGCCAGCAATTTCGAGCGGTATCTCTATTATGCGGTGGGCGAGGACAGTAAACGGCTGTGCGGCCTGATGGCGGCATTTGCCGAGGCCGGGGAGATTGCGTTGTCGCCGGCGGCGCCGGGCTGCATGGATCCGGGCATGCGTACGGGGTCCTGCGACACCGCGGCGACGCTGTCGACGATCTGCGGCTATCACGAGGCGGCAGGATACATCCTCGATCCCCACACGGCGGTGGGTGTGGAGGTGGGCGCACGCGCGCGCAAGGAAGAGGAGGTGCCGCTGCTGTGCCTGGCAACGGCGCATCCTGCGAAGTTCGCGGCGGCGGTGACGGAGGCGATCGGCGAAGCGGCCCGGCATCCGGCCCTGGATGCGCTGACTACGCTGGAGACACGCTGTGCGGTCCTGCCGGCGACGGAAGCGGCTGTGCGCGAACACATCACATCGACCCTGGCCTAGACCAAAGGAGGCGGGCGCGGGCCGATCAACTGGCATGATCCGGCCGCGGTACCGCAAAAAGAGGGCAAAAAATAGTCTTATTTTTTTTCAAAAAGTGATTTGACATGAATCGGGGTGGGGATAAAATATGTGGTTAACAAGACTTGAACACTCGACTAACCGGGTTTGCCACACCGGAATTGGTCGTCACTTAGCTTTGTTCTTCACAGCTCTTGCCTCACAGCCGAATCCCACTATTGTATGGGAATTTATTTTTTGAGTTGACAAGCGCAATGACTGACATATCGCGCCAAAAACAACTAAGCCAGCCATGAACCCCGAAACGGACAGGAGGTGTATCCGAGCATACTGAGCGATATCCGGGTTATGTGTCGGGATATGTTATCGCGGCACGCTGAATTAGCCCGGTGAAAGTTCAATGGGTTAATGTATGACCCGGGGAACCAAACCTTTAAGAAAGAGGAAACTCACAATGAATCGAGTTTTAGCTCTCATATTTGCTGTAGCACTTGCTATTCCGACCCTCAACGCCGCTGATGAAGTGGATGTTGATGCACTCCAGAACTACATCCAGGCTCTGGAACAACGTTTGGAACAGCTCGAAGCGCAAACTGGCGTCATCCAAGAACGTCAGGTCCAAATCGAAGAAGAAGCCATGACGTACCTCGAAAGCCTCGGCGCCCTGAAAGAGCTGAGTGATCGGGTGGAACTGAGTGGTAACGTTGATGTCATTTACAGTTCGACTGACGACGACGCCAACGGTGATTCGAATGACGTGTTTGTTGACCAGGTGTATCTCGGTCTGGCAATCGACGTGAGCGATAATGTAAGCGCTTATGTCAGCTTGCAGAACGAAAATACCGCTGGCGACTTCAACGACCTCGATACCATTGGTGTGTATGAAGCGTCTGTTACCGTCGGTCTGAGTGACAACATGTCGCTTACCGCTGGCAAGCAGCACTTCAACTTCATCAACGACGCCGAATACGGCAACTTCATCGCCGACACGCTGGTGCGTCAGATGGCTGAATGCCGTGAGACGGGCCTGGCGCTCAACTTGAGCAACGATGCCA
>JASLZG010000111.1 GCA_030754995.1 Lentisphaeria bacterium | reverse complement strand
GCACGGTACACTCGCGAGCGGCGGGGAGCCGTTCCTCCGTGCACGCCGCCTCGTCGGCGCGGTGCGCGGCGGCGCGCTCCCGCCACCACGCTAGTGTGCAGGGGCGGTGCCGCCAGCACCTGGCGCAGCGTGACGAGGCGCCGCCGGTCAACATCGCGCTGGTCGGCCGGCCAAACGTCGGCAAGTCGTCCACGGCCAACCGTCTGCTCGGCGAGAATCGGGTTATTGTCAGCGAGGTGCCCGGCACCACCCGTGATGCCGTTGATATTCCCTTCGAGATCGAGCTGCACGGGGCCAGGATCAAGGCCAACCTGATCGATACCGCCGGCATCAAGAAGCGTACGAAGACCAATTCACCAGTTGAGTTTTTCGGCCTGGCCCGGGCTCGCACCGCCATTCGCCGCGCCGATATCGTCCTCGTGCTGATCGATGCCACCGAGCCCGGGACGGCGCAGGACAAGCGCATCTGCCGGCTGGTTCTCGATGAGGGCAAGCCGTGTGTGCTGCTGGCCAACAAATGGGATCTTGCCGGTAAGGAAGTCAAACAGAAAGAGCTGTTCGAACACATCGCCCGGGAAATTCCATTCCTCGATTACGCCCCGATCCTGACCTGTTGCGCCGTCAGCGGCTACAATTTTCGTGAAATCCTGCCGTCCGTCATCACGATTCACGAGCAGATGAGCATCGATATTCCGACGCCGCTCGTCAATCGCGTGGTCCAGGACCTGGTGGCGCGCGTACCGCCGCCGGCCGGCGGCAGTACGCGGCTGAAGATTTATTACGGCACCTACAAGTCGCAACGACCGCCGACCTTCATACTCTTCGTGAACGATGTCAAGAGTTGCCGTGGCAACTATGTCGCCTTCCTGAAGAACCAGTTCCGTCGCGCCTTCGGCCTCGACGGGCTGCCGATTTTCATCGAGTTCCGGGAACGCCGCCGTGGCGACTTCCACAAGGCGCCTGATAAGAAGCGCGGCAAGAGTATTGCCTCGAAGTGATCGACACTGAAATTATTCTCGCCTCGCGTTCGCAACGGCGGCTGGACCTGCTGACCGCTGCCGGAATTCGCTGCCGGCCGGTGGTCGCGGATGTCGAGGAACTCATCTTGCCCGACGAACTGCCCGAGGTTCTCGTCTGCCGGCTTGCCCGGCTCAAGGCCGTCGCTGTCGCGCCGCAGTTTCCCAGTGACATCGTCCTCGGCGCGGACACCATCGTCTACCTGGAACCTGATGTGATGGGGAAACCCCGCGACTTCCCGGAGGCAGGTGAGTTCCTTGCCAGGCTCAGCGGCAAGACGCATCAGGTCTACACCGGTGTCTGTCTCTACCGGGAGAATCCCGATTTGCTCGATGTTTGGTACGCCTGTACCGATGTCACGTTCAGATCACTCACTGCGGACGATGTCGAAAACTATCTCGCCTGCACCGAACCGCTCGACAAGGCCGGTGCCTATGCCATCCAGGATCAAGGCGATTTGATCATCGAAAAGATTTGCGGACTCCGCAGCAACGTCGTCGGGCTGCCGATCGAAGAAGTCATCGAACATCTCGCCAGGCACCTCGGCACTGATGCTTGAATTCAGCGACAGACCCTATGTTTTCGTGCCGCCGAAGATGAATCGGCTGGTCCTGGCGCTGATGCGCCAGTACAACCTGCGGCGCTTGCTGGGCAGCCCGGCAAAGCGCCTGTCCCGCGTCATCGTGACAAATCCTGAACTGCTGCATGCGGTGCGGTCGACGGCCGGCAACCGTCTGCTCTTTCTGCCGAATCACTCGACCCACTGCGATTCGGAGATCATGATCGAGTGCCACCGGCAACTTGGCGTCAGATCGTTGTTCATGGCAGCCTATGACATTTTCCTGCGCAGCCGCCTGGAGGCCTGGGTCATTCAGCATTGCGGCGTTTTCTCGATCGATCGCGACGGCAGTGATCGCCGCGCCATCGCTACCGCCATGGAAACGCTGACGGCCGGGCGCTTTGCCCTGACAATTTTCCCGGAAGGCAACGTACTGTTTACCAATGACAGTGTTGAAGACTTCCTTCAAGGTGCTGCCTTCATCGCTTTGAAGGCGGCGAAATCGCTTGATGGGCCGGGCGACATTCACGCCGTGCCGGTGTCGATCAAGGCGACGCACGTCACCGATGCGAGACCGGCGATTTGCCGGCGCCTCACGGACATTGCGGTGACTGCCGGTACCGGGTTTGACCGGGACCGCGACGTTCAGGCCGAGCTGCGCCGCATCGGCATGATCGTCCTCCGCCGGGAACTGGAGAAGCACGATTATCCACTGCCGGAAGGCGCCGACGATGATCTCGGGGCGGTGCTGCGCGCCGTTGCCACGGCGATCGTCGAGGCACTGGAAGCGGAGATTCCACGGCAGCCGAAGCCGCGCGATACGCTGGTCGACCGGATCCGAGCCATCCGTCGGTTTGTGCATGAGTTTTTGCTTGACCCGGAGCAGGCCGATCGGCACGCGCAAGCGCATGCCTGGGCGCGCCAGGCCATGCTGGCGTTCCGGGTGTCGAGCTACAGCGGCGACTATGTCGCGACGAAACCGACTGTCGATCGCGTTGGCGAGACGGTTGAGAAACTCATGGAGGACCAGACTTCGACGATGCCGCCGGCGTACGCCGAGCGGCATGCGTACGTCCGCCTGGGCACCCCCGTGTCCTTGTCCGCATATCGTTCGGCGTTTGAGGAGAGTCCCAGACAGGCGGTGCAGGTGTTGACGGACGAGTGGGAGAAGGCGGTGCAGGCGGGACTCGATGGGTTGAACGCCCAGCTGCAGACACCCGGTGCCGAACTGTTCAGTCCATGACCTCCGTCTGCGCGTCACGGCGGATCTTCGGTGGGCGCAGGCGGCTGCCCGGGCTCTCGTCCGGGGCGAGAAGAAAGTTCGCTTTTTCGGTGAACACCGCGATCTCGAATTGCGTACGAATGACCGTGTCATGGCAGTGGCGGCGCAGATCCTTCAACATTTCGCGGTCAGTCTCGTTGCCGGCGATGCCGAGCAATGCTGCCTGGCCATGTTTCCGGCGCAGCTCGCCGAGGTAATCGTAGGTGTGGCCGAGGGTCGGAATGTCGACAATCACCAGGTTGAACGGTTCACTTTCGGAGTCGAGGATGTAATCCGCTTCGGTGGTGTCGGCGGCGGTGACGACCTCGTGGCCCTGCGCCGTCAGCAGGTGCGCATAGAAGTTTCGCAGGTTGGCGTCTTCGTCGATTACCAAAACCCGCTGGATGACCGGTTCAGCCATGTCCTGTTACCCCCGTGTGGGTGAACACATGCAACCCTACTATAGCAGTGATCCAGGATGTGTACACAAAATGATCAGCGCGGAGAGAGTCCTGTGGCCAGGTCACCGACCAAATAGCCGATGACGGCAACGCCCAGTCCGACCACGAACATGTCGAAGCCGCTGCGCCAGAGGCTGCGGCCGGTGAAAAAACTGCGGGCAGCGCCGACGACGAAATGTGAAATCATGGCCAGCGCAAATGCTGACCAGATCGCGGCGCCGCCACTCTGGACGAAGAAGGGAACCACCGGGATAATTGCCCCGATAGCGGTTGCCAGCCCGGTGATCCAACCCTCGCGTCTCGGCGTTGCCAGCTGGTCGCCGAGACGCAGTTCCTCGCGGATCATTTCCTGGAGTGCCTGTTGCGGCGATGCCATGACCTCTGTGGCGAGCTGTTTCGCCCGCGCCGCCGGGATGCCGCGATGTTCGTACATCAGCGCCAGTTCTTCTTTCTCGAGCTCCGGCATAAGCTCGATTTCTTTTTTCTCCATGGCGATCTCGTGCGTCCTGACTTCCTGCGTGCTCTTCGCGGCGAGATAGCTGGAAGAACCCATGGACAGCGCATCGGCCACAGCGCCGGCGAGACCGGTCAGCAGAATGAATTTCGGATCGGCATGAGCGCCAATGATTCCGGCGATCAATCCGAAATTGGCGGTTAGCCCGTCGTTGAATCCATAAACTATGTTGGCCAGCGTGCCGCGCGAGTCGATGCGGTGCCAGGGTTCGCCCTCGACATGAGCGATTTTCGCCAGGGCCTCGGCATGATCGGCGGAATCCTGGGCCAGGGTCAGCGCTGTGTCCGCCGCTTCGCCGGGGTTGGTGCGGGCATGCAGGTCGAGATAGGTGCGCACTTCATGGCCTTCCCCATGCAGCAGCACCTTGACGACGCTGCCGGGGCCAAATCGTCGTGCCCACCACGCCAGTATACGGCTTCGTATACGCGGGGACGGCGCCAGCAGTTCGATGTTTTTCTCGGCCAGCAGGTGCTCCCAAGCCGCAGTATGGCGTTCCTCCATGTTCGCCAGGCGGGTGTACAATCCGCGCGTATCGGCGTCGGACTCTATGGCCGCCAGCGTGCGGTACAGAAACGCGGCGTCTACTTCATCCTGCCAGTGACGGCGCCATTCTCGCAGGTCATCCGCCATCAGTCAGCCCCACGGTTATTGAAGCAGCATGTCGGTGTCGGCTGTTTGACGGAATGCCGCTGGTGCCGACACGCAATGGCTGCTCTCGCACAGCCGCCGCGACAGGTTCCTGGTAAGACCACGGCTTGCCTTGCCATCGACTTCCTCCCAAATTGTCCTGGTGCAACGTCGCGGCGCGTGGCGGTGAAAGCTGCCCGCTGCCCGACATTTGCCATTTTTTCTGACGGCATGAAAGTTCAGTTCGCCAAAAAGATGCCGCCGGGTTCAATCTACGGTTCGTTGCGGAGTTGGCAAATTTGCCGGATCCGGTTGGGGATGGTCCATTCGATACGGAAAGGTCCCGGCAGCCGCTGTTGGCTTGATCAGTTCGACTCAATGTGGTCGTGCACATCGTGTGCTTCGGGGAATTGGAAATCGTCAGGCGGGGCTATGACGCCGGGCAAACGGGGATATTCTGAGGGATGCGGATGCTGTGGAATTATGTCGGCTTCGACAGGTCGTCGATGACGGTGCAGGGGTTGGCCCGTCAGTTCGCCGTTGTGTTCGGGGGTTTTGTGATTATCGGTCTCTCCTGGCCATATCTCGTTCCATTGGTGAGTGAGCGGGAGCGCATCTCGCGGGCGTATGAAGACGGATTGGCCGCCGGCGACCGTCTGCTGATTGAATATCTCGAGCGTTCCCCGGACGCGACATGGGCCTGGTACACACTGGTGAAGCAGGCGCGACCCGGTGGTGCCGGACTGGGCAGGTCCGAGCTGCTGTCGCGATTGGAGGCCTGTCCGGTACTGCCGCCGGCTGTTTTGCGGGCCTGGTACTATCTGTATACGGCCGGTGCCGGGCGCGCTTTGCGCGAACTGGATGGCGGCGAGGATGTCCGGATTCACCTGGCGCGAATCCGGATTTGCCTCGCCAGCGCGGCTTTGGAAGCGGCACTCGTTGCGGCAGGGGACGCTGTTGTGGCGCATCCCGACAGTGCGAAGGTGCGCGCCCATGCGATCGATCTGCTGACCCACTTCGGGCGTTTTGACGAGGCGCATGCGTTGCTTGAGGACGCCGACCACCGGGTGCCCGGGACCGCCGGCGCCAAGACCCGGATCTATCTGCACACCGGCGATTATGTGCGCCTGTCGATCGCCGTGATGGTGCATGAAGTAAGCAGCTACCCGCAGCGCGCACCGACGGTGGTTGCGGCACTGGCCTGTGGCCTGGCCTGGCTGGTGTTTGTGCTGCACATGGGGCGAGTGTCGGCCTGGTCACGATGTGACCGGGGGGTCGCTGCCGTGGCCCTGCTCTGCGGTTTCGCCAGTGCGATTGTCTGTCTCATCCCGGTCTACCTGATGGAATCGCGTTTTGTGTTTCCTTCGGAGGACCTGGTCTATAATTTTTTCTACTGTGTGATCGCCATCGGCATCAAGGAGGAGTTCGTCAAGCTGCTGTTGGTGGTCCCGCTGCTGCCGTACCTGGTCCGGCAGCGAGACCGCCTGAAAATTCTGACGATCACCTCCATCGTTGGCCTCGGTTTCGCGATGAACGAGAATATCGGCTATTTCCTCGGCGGCGGCAGTGTCGTCGTGTCACGATTCCTGACGGCGAACTTCTTTCACATGGTACTGACCGGCTACTGCGGCTATTACCTGGTTCGGGCGGTCCAGGACGGCGGCTGGCATTGGAATGTCTTTGCCCTCCAGACTTTGAAGATGTCGGCGATCCATGGCCTTTACGATTTGCTGCTGACGATGGATGTCGTGCTGGAAGGGATGAGCCTGTTTGCCATGGCCGCCTATATCTGGCTGTCGCAGGTATATCTGCGGCTGGTCCTCGACAGCGATCGCGAGGCGGCGCGGAAACTGCCGCTGACACGGCTTTTTGTGACGCTGATCGCGGTGGTCACAGGCATTGCGTTTGTTCTGGGCACGGGCTATCTGCCGCCGCGCGCGGCGCTTGAGAACACGGTTTTGGGGGCCGTTGGAATGGGCGTGATCTCCATCATGTTCTTTCGTGAGTTCAAGGAACCGGTCCACTGATTGACGTGCTCGTCACTTCTTGTCGCTTTTTCACTTGTTATTCCCCGACGGCTGCGTACTATAGGCGCTTTCGCAGTGCCGCTTATCCTGCCAGTCAACCTGGTTGTCGGGCAATTTATCAGTCCTGAAAATTTGGCCGGCAGATTCCGGCTTTCGGGGGGGGCATGAAGAACATTGATTGGGCGAAGCAGGTCGTGGCCATCATGGATCGCCTGGCCATTTCTCAGGCAGAACTGGCAAAGCGCTGCAAGGTGGCACAACAGACTGTATCGACGTGGAAGAAGGGTACGCGCCGGCCCAATGTTTTTGCCCGCCGGCAGTTGATGAAATCGGCCGGCGACGCCGGGCTGAACCTCATCTTCTTTACCTGCGGCGCGGTGGACAGCGCACGGTCCGGGGCCGGGTACGATGACCCTGGATATGACGGCCGAGTGGCACCGGCGGTGGCAGGGACGATGGCGGAGGGCGCCGGACATCACCCGCCGGCAACCGAATTTGTGACCGTTCTGCAGCAGTTGCCGCCGCACATCGCCGAACAGGTGCTGGCGTATGCCCGCTTCAAGCTCGACTCGCATCGCCGCATGACATCGGGCCCGGCCGGCATCGATTCCAGCCATCCGGATGCGTCGGGCGGTGCGGACCTTGAGGCCGGCCGCGCTTCCGGTTGATACGGCAATCACTCTGCGGTCATGCCGGCGGCTATCGTGTCGTCTCATGGCCAGGCGTTGTGGATTCTCCCGGGCCACACGGTAAATTGATGAAAAATGAGGCTTCCAGAGATTTAATCATGCCCGACAACAATGCGACAATCACCGCCTTGCGCGAGGCGCTGGGGATTTCACCGGACAACGTGCCGTTGCGGTGTCACCTGGGTGAGACTCTGCTGGCCGACAACGACATCGAAAGCGCCGAGACAGAGTTCCGCAAAGTGCTGGGTTTCGATCCGCGATCGGACCGGGCGAAGTTGGGCCTCAGTCGCGCCTACGGTGCACAGGGAAAGAACAGTGCCGCCCTGGTCATCGTCGAGGATCTGGCGGCAGCGCCCGATGCCCCTGGCGCGGTGCTGGTGACCTGTGCGGAGGTTTTTCTGAAGAACAACCTGCGCGACGATGCCCTGGCCACCTATCGGCGGGCCCTCGACCGCGACCCCGGAGTTGCCGACACTGTTCTGGCGGCGCGCCTCGGAATCACCCCGGAAACCCGGCCCGGGGATGTCCCGGAGGAGGACCTGGGAGAAGAAGAGGAAGGCCGCGACAGCTTTATCATCGGCGGCCGCCGCCGGCAAAGTACGGAAGGCGACGACGAGGACATGTTCACGGAGGCCGAGCGACCGGATATCGACTTTGCCGCTGTCGGCGGCATGGAAGACGTCAAGGACGAGATCCGCCTGAAGATTATTCTGCCGATGAGTAACCAGGAGCTGTACGCCACTTACGGCAAGAAGGCCGGCGGCGGAATTCTCCTGTATGGCCCGCCGGGTTGCGGCAAGACGCACATCGCCCGAGCCACGGCCGGTGAAGTCAAGGCGGGGTTCATGTCGATCGGCCTCAACGATGTGCTCGACATGTGGATCGGCCGCAGCGAGGAAAAGCTGCACGCCGTCTTCGAGCAGGCCCGCAACAACACGCCGTGCGTCCTGTTTTTCGACGAGGTCGATGCCCTTGGCGCCAGCCGCAGCGATATTCGCTCGGGTACCGGCGGTCGCCATTTGATCAACCAGTTTCTGGCCGAGCTCGATGGCGTCGACAGCAACAACGAGGGCGTCCTGATCCTCGCCGCGACCAACGCGCCCTGGCACGTCGACAGCGCCTTTCGACGGCCCGGTCGGTTTGACCGCGTTATTTTCGTGCCGCCGCCCGACGGCCTGGCCCGCGAAGAGATCCTTGGCCTGCAGCTCCACGGTAAGCCGGCCGATGATGTCGATTGCAAAAAAATTGCCCGGAAACTCACCGATTTCTCCGGCGCCGACATTGCCGCGATCGTCGACGTGACGGTTGAGGATAAACTGCGCGAGGCGATGCAGTCCGGGGTGCCGGTGCCGATCACCACGGCGGACCTGCTCAAGGCCTCGGGCAAGCTCAAGCCGACGACCAGGGACTGGCTCGCTTCGGCGCGCAACTACGCCCTGTACTCGAACGAGTCCGGTCTCTACGACGACGTGCTCTCCTATCTGAAGATCAGAAAGTAATGGAGTGGCGGAGTAATAAGAGTTTGCCACTTCGCTGTTTCCCCACGCCGCCCCGCTTATGAGTGAATATCTGCAACGGGCCCAACTGTTGATTGATCAGGGGCGCTATGACGATGCCTGCAAGGTGCTCATGGTAGCGCTGGCGCAGACGCCGGATCATCCGGACGTCCATCTGCTGATGGCTTTCTGCATGAGTGAAAAGGGGAATCATGCCAAGGCGATTGAGCATGCGGAGTCCGCAATCGCGCGACAGCCCGGGTACGCCTATGCCCATTATGCCTACGCCAGTGTGCTGCTGGCCGCCGGCAAGCAGCGTCAGGCGCTGGCGCCGGCCACGGAGGCGGTGCGGCTGGAGACCGACAATCCGACCAACCACGGGATCGTTGCCGTCGTGCACATGATGCTCAGAAACTGGCGCCAGGCCCGCGAGGCCGCCGAGGCGGGACTGCGCCTCGACCCGCAGAACGGCGGTTGCCTGAACGTCCGGGCAATCGCTTTGCGCTCACTCGGGATGACCGATGAATCCGGGCTGTCGATCGATTCCGCCCTCAGCCGCGACCCTGAGGATTCCTGGTCGCACGCCAACAAAGGCTGGAATGAACTGCACACCGGCGAACCCCACAGCGCGGTCGACAGTTTCAAGGAAGCCCTGCGCCTCGATCCCAATTCGGAGTGGGCCCGCGCCGGCCTGGTCGAAGCGCTCAAGGCACGCAACCCGGTGTACGCCTGCATCCTGCGCTATTTCCTGTGGATGTCGAAGCTCAAGCCCCGGGTGCAGATCGCACTGGTCATCGGCGCCGTCGTCGGCGTCCAGCTCATCCTGTACATCTCGCAAGCGGTGCCGGCGCTGGAGCTGGCCGGCCAGGTCCTGGTGTTCGTTTACATCCTGTTTGTCTTGACGAGCTGGTGTGCCGTGCCGTTATTCAACCTGCTGCTGCGTTTTCATCACGAGGGCCGGCACGCCCTGAACGGCCGGGAGCGCCGCTCCGCCACCTGCCTCGGCATTGTCCTGCTGCTGATTGTCGCAATGGATGGGTTTCTCATCAGCCATGGCGTCTTCAGCCTGTGGGTGCTGCTGTTCCCGGTGCTCCTCGTATTCCCGACCGTGACCGCCTGTCGCGCGCGGCCGGTCGGCCCGAAGGTGCTGACCACACTCTATGCGCTGGGTGCGGCGTTATTGTTGCTCGGCGCCATCTTCGGCGGTCGCGCGGACTGGTTCAAGCCCTATGTCTGGATGTGCGTATTGTCGACCTGGTTCGTCAATCTCGTACCGACTCGCGACTGATGCATTGTGTCGCAAAGAAATAGTAAACTACATCTGGAGCGTTGCCGATGACCAACGAGGAAGCCATTGCCGCACTTGCCGGTATCCGTACGCCGATCGTTTGCGATGCGGTTGAGAAATACGAGCTGCAATCGCGTACGGACGGGCTGATGGACACCTCCATCAGGTCGTTGCTGCCGGGGCTTGGCCCGCTGGTGGGATACGCCACGACCGCCAAGATCGCCGGCGAATACCCGGCGGCCGAGGGTGACCGTTCGATCGAGTGGACGGAGATCTGGAGCTACGTGCAGCAGGCGCCCGCCCCGAACGTCATGGTTGTCCAGGACCTCGATCAGCCACCCTGCAGATGTTGTGCCTGGGGCGATGTAGCGGCGAGCATTTTCCTGCAGCTCGGTGCCGTTGGCGCCGTCACCAACGGCAACGCCCGTGATTTGCGGGAGGTCGAGGCTCTGGGCTTTCAGCTTTTTGCGTCGGGCCCGGCCGTTGGTCATGGGTATATGCGCTGGGTCGAGATAAACACGCCGGTCACGATCGGCTCACTGCGGGTGTGTCCGGGCGATCTGCTGCACGGCGACGAACACGGCGTGATGGTAATTCCGGGCGAGATCGATCTGCCGGGACTGGTTACGTTTATTGCTGAATTCCTGGCATCGGAAAAGACGGTTATTGACTACTGCACGGGGCCGGACTTCGAGATTGACCAGGTTATGGAGCTTATGCTGCAGCACGCCGAACGCACGACGCGAAGATAGAACCAGCGGTATTGCCATGGCACCCGCACGGTTGTAAGTTCTGCGCGTTGCCAGAGTTCATGACTCCCGGGTATTCCAATGCTTTTGCTTTACCGCCGCGGTTTCCTCGCAGCCACCCTTTTTTTTACCCTTTTATTCGCCGTCCAGGCGGCTGCCGGGAAAGCCGATCCCGCCTCTATCGAGGATATTGAAGGGCACATCGCCCGGCTGCAGGCGCGTATCGACAAGGCGCGTGTCGATACGCGGCCGGAAGCCTTGAGCCTGCAGGTGGCGCAGCAGTTCATCGAGCACATCAGCTGGGACAGTGCCAATCGCCAGGACCTGGCGAAGGCGCTCGCGGCGTCGCACCTTTCCGATGCCCAGGCCGCCGCCCAGGCGGCGGCGTTGCCGGAACGCCAGGGGCGGCAGGTGATCGGCCTGCTGGAGGATGCGCTGGAGCGCCTCGACGCGCTCGCGAGACGGCAGGGCTTGCGCCGCACTCCCGGTCCGGTCGACTGGCAGGAGTTGACGATTCGGGAGCACACCTTCCGCAGCGGTGACCGGATCGTCTTTCCCGGCGGCTTCGGAGAGATTGCCGATGCCGACGACCTTGGCGCGGTGGCGGCGCTCGGCAGCGCCTTCGCCGCCGGCTGGGCCGCCCCCGACGGGGTCATCAAGACGGACGGTGATGTCAACAGCCGCACGATCGGGCAGATTCGGAAACATTTCGAACGCACACGCGCTGTGGGCATGCAAAGTGAACTGACCCTGTCGCACCTGACGAGGACTGGTGTCGGCAGACGCTACGGCGGTATCCGCGATGTCAAGTACGGCGCCGTTCAGTACGACATCGACCACCCGGATGTGCGGCGCATGTGGAAGCGCGTGATCGAGACGGTTGCGCCCAAGGCCGCGGAGGCCGGGAAATTCTTCGCCTGGCGCCTGGTTGAACGTCCCGCCTTCCCGGCAGGCGCCAAGGTGTCGGCCCACACGATCGCGAAGTACCGGGGGTGGCTGCAGGCACGCCACGCCGGCATCGCCGCACTCAACGGGCACTGGGGCACAAAGCATGCATCGTTTGATGTAATCGCTGCACCCGGCAAGAAATCAGCTGCCGGCGAGTGGCATGACTGGTGTGCGTTCAACCGCTGGCGGGTCGATCAGTGGCTGGCAATGCTGCAGGATCTCGGCCGGACATACCTGGAATCTGCGGTGGCCTATCCGATGCTTGGCGAGATCGTCGGATTGCCGGTCGCCGGTGAGCGGCCGCGGGATGGTCATGCGGCCAGTGGCATCGACCTGGAGTCGATCGCGACCGCCTTCCCGGTGGTCGCTTTCAGCGCCCCGACACCGGCGCTGCCGGATGGCCCCTGGGTCTTCGACTGGCGTGCGAGCGCGCTGACCTTTGGTCTCATGCGGTCGATCGCCCCGGATACTTTGCTGCTGGCGACGGATTGGCAGGGATTGGGTGTGGGTGAGCAGCGGCATCCGGAACTGGCCGCCGGGCACATCCGTTGTGCGTTGTGGATGCTGCACCTGCACGGCGCCGGCGGCTCACAGGCGGCGGGCTGGTTGCGGGCCGAGTCGAAGCCGGTCAAGGCCGCGGCCGAAGATTTTCACGCCAGCATCCTGACACAACCGCGAATGCTGGACGAATACGCCCGCACCGTGTACGAAGTGAATGCCTGGGCGTCGATCATCGACAGTGTCGCCCGGGCGCCGTCGGCCATCCATCTCTTGTACTCGCCGCCGGCGGCGGCGCAAAGCGGTGATCATATGTTGGCGCTGCTCGAGACGTACGAGTCGCTTGTTGCGCTCGGCGGCGGTGTGTCTTTTATCAGTGAATCGATGCTCGAGACGGGTGTTCCCGAGAGTTGCCGATGGTTGGTCGTGCCGGCGGTTGACTGGATCGGCGAAACAGCACTCGAGCAACTGCGCGGGTTCGTCGCAAACGGCGGGCATGTGTCGCTGGTCGGTGACTGCCTGGCACACGATCTGCACGGTCGGGCGCATGATGCCGCGGCGGTCGCGTGGGTCGCCGATCTGCATCGGCTGGCACCGGGGACCGCGGCCGCTTTGTTCCCGGCCCTCGCCGCGCGAGCCGCCGAGCTGCGCACACGGCCGCCGTTGTCGTGCATCACGGCCGACGGCAAGTCGCTGGCCGGGCTTGTGTGGCGCCAGATCCCCTGGAACGGAGGCATTCTCGCAGCTATCACCAATCCGCGTCGGCAAGCTGTGCCGGTGGCGTTCAAGCTCGGCGATCGCCTGCTCGGTTCGTCGTATGACCTGATCGATGGCGGCAGGCGGGACATGAGGAAATTTCGGCTGGAGCCGTATGCCGTGCATCTGCTCTACTTCGGCAGCGAGGAGAACCGCAAGACGGCGGCGGAATCATTGGCTCGCAGCAATCCGGGGCGGGTTGTCGTGCGCGCGCTGCGCCGTCAGCAGCAGCAGGCCGCCGCAGCCGAAGCTGCCAAGGCCGTGGCCGGCCTGTTGCAGCCGACGTCGTCGATGGACTTTGACCCACCGCGCAAACTCGTCACGCTCGGCTGTCGCTATGCGTTCCTGTCCTCACAGAAGCGGGACCTGGACAATCGCCGCCGCCGCGGCGACGATAGCGGCCGGACAAGGCGGCTGCAGGAGTATTACAGTGAACAGAACTATGGCCTGTCGACGGTTGTCAAGTATGAAGCGGAGAAGCATATTTCACGGATGCGGGGCCGGCTGAAAGCAGCGGCGCGCCGGGTTGCGCGTCTGGAGAACAGCGATAATCCCGAGCCGGGCGAGCTGGCGGCAGCGCAGTCGGAGAAGCAACGACAAGAGCTGCTCTATGATGCCTTTCGCGGTGACCTCAATCCCGCTGTGGGTGCCGCCAGGAATTCCGTGCATTCGCTGAAAAGCCGCAACACGCCGAAGCTGACGGGCCGGACGCTTGGTGGCGAGGTCTACAGCACGTCGGCCAAGCTCGGCAAGAAATACATCGTCGTGACGTTCTGGTCGAGCAAGTCGCCGGCATCGGTTGCGGCGACGCGTGCGTTGGCCCGGGTGTCGCGAAAACTGGACGGTGAAAAGGTCGATGTGGTGGCAATCAATATCGGTGACGACCGCCGGCGCATTCTCGATGCGTTCGAGACATTGCCAGAGAATGTCATCCTGCTTCAGGCATTAAGGCCGGAGAAGAAGCCGAACGCGAAGAAAGAGCCGAAGA
>JASLZG010000110.1:11332-13896 GCA_030754995.1 Lentisphaeria bacterium | reverse complement strand
TGCCTATGTCAAGGAACGTTCCGCATCGGGGCTGATTGACGCCCTCGCCAGTGGGCGGTTCTATGCTTCGACCGGGGTGACGATTACCGATATCCTGGTGGACGGTCAGCGGATCGTGCTGCAGACCGCGGATGCGGACCGCATCGTGGCCGTTACCGACAGCGGCGGGCGCCTGGCGGTCGCTGACCATCCGACGATCGAGATCGATGTGCCGGATTACGTCAACTACGTCCGCTTCGAATGCTGGGGACGCGGTGAACAGTTCGCCTGGACGCAGCCGTTTTTCGTCAGCTGATCAACAACCTGGATGCGAAGGAGCGACGAATGCCGGAGAAAATTCCTTTTGTCCGCCCGCCCTTTACCGTCACCATTCGGGTTTCCGCGGTGAATCTTTTTTATTCCGCTTCGCCCGTTGCTGGCTTGCCCCGGTAGTGAACCCCTTTCCCGGCTACCGGCGGGGCGATATCGCCGAGGTCGACCGGCGGCAATGCCGCCTTGATCTCGATGCCCCCCAGTGCACTGTCGAAGGTCAGGCTCTTCGCCGCGTACTGCGAAGCTTGGATGCGCTCCCGGTAGTACAGGATAAACATTGTCTCCTGCACCCTGACCCAGGTCTCCTCCGGGCGTTCGAAATTCCAAAGCTCGGCGCGCCAGATCACCTCGCCACTGGCCGAGTCATAAAAGCCGCCCGTGCGCAGTTTGTTCAACAGCACCGCGGCGTGCTGGATATTGCCCTCGATCGTCATGATCTCGACCTCGTTCTCGAACGTGTTGAGTCGCCGCACCTTCCTCGTAATGATTTCGATGTCCTCCTCCGAGAGCGGCTGCTCCTCCACGTAGTCGGACGGCGGCACAATCATGCTGACCCCTTCGAGCCGGGCGCCGGCGTAATCGATGATGCAGTCATATGACCTGCCGAGCGGCAGCCCGGCGATTTTGAACTGCCCGGTCTGCGGATCGATGGTGCCGTTGTATCGGTTGCCGTTTTCACGGTCGACCGCCGCTGCTGCGACAGCGCCATCGGGTTGTGTCAGCCGGCCGCCAATGCTGCCGTCGGCAGCCTGTGCCACGTAGGCACTTGCGACTATTATGCCGATCAGGAATTGTATTCGTCTATTCATGATTAAAGCCTGATGGAGCACCCGCAACGAACCAGGAAGCAATTCATCGCCGCACTCACCTTTGATATGCTGGAAGGAAATGCATGTACACCTCGAGCACGAGTGACGCCATGCTGGTCCAGTATACATTGTTGACGCCCGCGAGACCGGCGTTCTCGGCGCCCCCCGGGACATTGTCCCAACTGCCGTCGGGTTTCTGATTCTCCAGGAACAACTCACGCACGCGCGGATGCCAGTCAGCCCAGTATGCACCACCGGCCTGGTAGTTGGCCTGGATGGCATAATAATGGAAGTAAAAGAAATGGCTCACGCCCCCGTCCGTCCCCCAGGCGACGGGAATGCCCGACAGGTGCTTCAAGGCCGGCGGGATCGTCGGGTCGTCGAAGTAGCCGAGCAGTTGCAGCGACACGGTACCTGCCGCACTCATTTGCGGTGACGGACCGCCGCCCGGCTGATAGCCGTAACCGCCGCCGCCGATGTTGCAGGAGCGGACATACGCGACAGCTTTTTCGATCGTCGATTCCGGCACCCCGATCTCGGCATTGTTCGCGGCGCGCAGGGCAACGATCTGCATCACTGTCACACTGAGGTCGTGATCACCGGCGCTCGACTGGTAGCGCCAACCACCGTTATCCGCCTGGCAGTTGACAATACAATCGACGGCCTTGCGCAGCTTCTCCTCCAGCTCGGGGTCGGGATCCATGCCGTACATTTCGGCCATCGCCAGCGTTGCCAACGCCTGCTGGTACATCGGGCCCGAGCTGGCGGTACGCTCCGGGACAAAGACTCCGGCATCATTCTGTGAACGCAGGATAAACCGCTTGCCCTTCTCCAGCACGTCGGCATACGGACCGCGGCCCGGCACATGACCGCGCCCCATAAAGGCAAGCAGCGCCAAGGCGTTTGGCGCATTGTTGCCGTCAAAGGCGCCGTCGTCCCGCTGTTGGTTGGCCAGGTACGCCAGCGCCTTGTCCACCGCAGCACGAACACGTTCGATGTGCCGGGTATCGCTGAGGATCTCGGCCGTGGCGGCCTTCACCGGCGCCTCCTGCGCCGCCAACGCCAACGGCCCGAGGAGGAGGAGGAAGGCGATGGGCCAGGCGACCGTGAATCGGATGTCAGGGAGTGTCGTCAGTTTGTTCATCAGCAATGTGTCACCTGTCAGGTTGTGAGGCCTCAGCCGTCACACCAACCCCCTCCACAGCCCGCAGCGTCCGCACAATCCAAAGGGCGAACTGGGGGCCGATGTTGGCCAGCGACTCCCAGGGCTCCGGCGGATAGCTCGGCCATATTTCAGGATAGGTGAAGGCGTCATCCGGCTGCTGCAGGCCGACGATGTGGTCGGCAAACCGGCAAGCGTGTTCCAGGTAGCCGGCCTCGCCGGTGACGGCGTGCAACGTCGTGGCCGCCCAGCACATCTTGTGACTGAACGTGTTCGTCCAC
>JASLZG010000110.1:0-11322 GCA_030754995.1 Lentisphaeria bacterium | reverse complement strand
TACTATGGCGATATTTGTTTAAACAGTACAGCAATTGACGAGGTTATCGTAAACATACTGGGAGAACAAGACAGTTTTACCGGAGAAGATTTGGTCGAGGTTAATTGTCACGGCGGCATCCAGGCAGTCGCTGTTGCCGGTGGCGCCGTGGACATGTACCAGCGCCTCGACGATCAGTCCCACCTTGTAATAGTGCTGTTGCGGCTGGTCCCACTGCAGTATCGTGGTCGCCGCAACTTGATCGGCCGACGTCCGCAGCCCTTCCGGTTCGGACCACCCGGTGCAAAACTGCCGCTCCGGCTCCGGCTGAACCCGACACAGGTTCAGCAGATAATCGCCGCCCCTGGCAGCCGCCTCCGTACGCCCCCCCTGGGCGAGCGCCAGAATGCTCATGGTCGTACTGTCGAGGTCGATCGCGCCACTTTGGCTGTCCCGTTCATCGGTGCCGGCAAAGAACCCGCCTGAAGATGGATCCTGCAAGCCGCCAATGAAATCCAGCAACGGCCGGCTCAATTGAAACCGTTCCGCCTTGAGCGCGGCCCATGCCAGCCAGCTCGGTACGTAGGCGATCATCTGGTCCCGCTTCGCCTGCTGCCGCAGGCAGCCGTCGCCGTCAATGAACTTCTGCTCGACATGACCAAGCGCCCGCTGCGTCCAATCCGGGCGTCCACAGTGAACGCCGTAGACGGACAGGGCGAAATATCCATCTGCCGAGGTCTCCGTCGTCTTCCAGCCCTCGTTCCCTTCCCGCAGGTGGCGCTCGATCCAGCGGTCGAATCGTTGTAAACATGAACGGTACGCGTCGACTCGCTGCCGGTGGCCGGACAACGCGCCCGGAGCGGTTTCGCCACCCTGCGCGGCCCGGCCCTCACGCAGTTGCGCGACACAGTCGTTGACATTGGCGACCATGTTGACCCGGACCAGGTTCTGGTCGCCGGCGAAGCCGATTATGTCAAAGCCGGCCTTCTGCGCATCGTTGAAGGCCCCGCTGAGTACGGCCGCCACCTTGCCGTGTCTGCGGCAGGCGGCCAGGACCCGCTCGACCGCCTCCAGAAACGGTTCATACGACCACAAATCCTTGCCGCGCCAGCCGCAACTCAGGCTCAGGTCCTCGGGGCCCACGAGGGCGCCGCTGACACCATCGACAGCGACAATTGCCTCCACCTGCTCGAGGCCCCTGGCGGATTCGATCTGCGGCAACAGCAGCATCCGCGCGTTTGCCGTGTCGGGCTCGATCGCGTACATCACGGCTCGGATGCTGCCGGCCGAGGAACGGTCACCCAGCGGCGGGAAATAGGCGGCGCGAACCAGCGACTCCGCCTGCTCCGCCGATTCGACCAGGGGCACAATCATTCCTGTGAACCCGGCATCCAGTGACTGTTGAATCCAGTAGACGCTGTGGTCGGGCAGCCGCACCAGGGGCGTAACGTCGGGGTCAGCCGCCTGGACGGCGCGCAGGATGGCGGTACTCTCCCCGGAGCTTACCTGGGCGTGTTGCAGCTCGACCGCGACGAAGTCCAGCTCGGTGCCGTTGACCACCAGCTCGGCAAGCGACGGAGAGTTCAAGCCCAGGAAAATTCCGACCCCAAGCCGGGATTCGGTTATGCATCGGTGGAGGCGCGTGCAGTGTTCCATTGCTATTCCCAGTTACCCCTTGCAGATTTCAGTTTTCTCCGTACCACCCATCCGATCCCGGTGATTACCCGGTAAACTTGGATGTATGGATCCCGTTCGTCAACCGGTCGCGTGAAAGGCCAGGACGAATGCCTTCGAGATATCAGATCATCCTTCTCTTACCGGTGAATTTCGACGGCGCCGGTGACCGATTGTGACCGGGCGTTCAGGGCAGGCCCATGACCCGCCGGATACCGACGTCCACTGCATAGGTAAGGACAAGGATGCCCAGGGTCAGCCAGTTATCCCAGACCGTTGCCTCGTGGTGCAGTTGCTGCTGATCGTTCTTGCCGGTCAACTGCTCCGGAATGGTGCCGAGCTCCGTCAGGCCCACGACCTGGCCGCCGCTGGCGATGGCAACGAACTCCAGCACCTTGCGGTTGACGTCCGGATGCCGCAGCTCCTCGGGGGCGATCAGCACCCGAATCTTCGCCTCCACTTTGCTGCTGCCCGCCGGCTGGTAGGTCAGCCGGTGGACGCCGACCGATTCGGGCGTGAACCTGCCGGTGTAGCGACCGGGTTTCGCGTGGTCGGCGACTACGTCGACGTTTTGCGGCCCTTCAGGGCTGTGGATAGTGATGAGTCGAACAGCAGCGACCTCCGGCGAACCGTCCTCCTTGAAGGCCATCAGTTCGATCGCCGCCTCCTCGCCGGGCTGGGCCCGAACCGGCCGAACCTCGATCCAGCTTTTGCGGCCGCTCACCTCGTCGCGGCGGGCGAGGAAGCGCAGTGCCTGGCCCCAGAACTTGTAGAAGTAGCGATCGCCGACATTCTCGCGCCAGAGCCAGGTCGAGTCGGTCCCGACAAACATCACCTTGCCCTCCCCGGCATAGTGATAAGCGATCAGCGGCATCTTGCCATAGGGCGTTTCAACACTGGCGTTCCAGGCCAACACCGTGGCGCCGGCGGCCGGACGCGCGACCGCGGTGCACCAGTAAAACGGCGGAATCTCCGCCCACACCTTGAGATTGCGCCCGGGATCGTCGTACAAGCGCATGGTCTCATGAATTTCGCCGTCGGCCGTGAGTTCCAGGCGGTAGGGATTGTAGACCGGCGCCTCGTTCCCCGACCGCGTCACGTCCAGCTTGACCGGGAGCAGGTCCTGAATCATCGAGCCGTACCGATGCGGCATCGCCTGCGTGCCGGCGGCGACGAGCAAGCCGACGCCTTCGTCCCGCACTGCCGCCGCGAGCAACTTTTGCAGATCATCGGTCAGCAGTTCGCGGGAAACGTCACCGAGGATGATCGTGTGATACTCGGCGAACTGCATGGGGGTACGCGGCAAGGCGCTGCGCTGGGCCCCGGGATCCATTCGACGCCACTCGGTTTCGACCACGACATCCGGCAGCTCCCCGGCGCGTCCGGTCAGCCCGGTGTCACGGCGCACGGCGTTCTTGAGGAAACGAAAATCCCAGCGCGGCAAACCGTCGATTACGAGGATGCGCAGCTTGTCGTCGCTGACCCGGACAAAAGCCGTGTCGGTGTTGTTGCCAAGCAGTTCCTGGTCTTCCTCGGGCAACTCCGGCAGGTTGACGGCGAGGTAATGCGAGCCGGCGCGTTTGGCCTCGAAGGTCAGCACGACTTGCCGCTGTTCGGCGTCACTGACCCTGACTTCGTGGCTGTCCAGCAATTCATCGCCGTCCTTGAGCTCGATCGTCACCGCGCGGCCATCGAATCCCTGCGAGGCAACTGTTGCATGCACCTGCACAGTGTCTCCGACAGCGACCAGGCCGGAGGTGTAAACGTCGACCAGGGCGACATCCTGTACCGGCTGAACGGAACCGAGCGGCAGCGCGAACAGCGGCGCCCTGGCGGCGGCGGCGGCGCGGGCAGCCTGTGCCGGGGAGCTGCCGCCGGTATTCTGGCCGTCCGTCAACAGCAGCATGCCGGCCACCGGCCGGCCGGCACTTTCCTCGAGGACATGCAGAATCGCGTCGCCGATGCAGGAGGCCGAGCCGCCGACAGCGTCCTCCGTCAGTGGTTCCGTCGCGGCAGGATCGAACGGCAGCGGCGTGCACGAGCGGTTGAAGGCGTAATACCGCAGGTCGTACGTTTCGCCGACCGGCTCGAGCAGTGTCGGTGCGGCATTGCTGACCAGTCGTACCGCCAGCTCTGCACGCCCGATGCGGTTCATGGCCTTGCGGGTGTCGGCGTTGACAGCGGATTCCGATTGAACCAGGCCGGCAGCGACGGCGACCCGGCCGAGCTCGACGTCTGACTCGAACGGGCCGGCCGCCAGCTGCATGCTCTGCGAGCGGTCGAACATCACGGCAAAAATTGGTTTTCGATCGATCCTGTGATCGAGCTTCAGGTACGGACCGGCAAGTACGATGACCAGCATCAGCAGCACGATCGTGCGCGTCGCCGTGAGTGCGATATGGAACTTTTGCGGAACGGTGCTGAGGTTGCTGCGCTGGCGGCGATAGATGAAAACAGCGGCGGGTGCCAGCAGCAGCAGGCCGACCCACAGGATGATCGGCCGCTGAAAGGCCAGGTGCACATTGTCGAGATGCTCGACAATGTCATCCGCCACACCGAGCGACTTGAGAAATAGTTTCATAGAGTTGCGATGGCGCGCCGGGCCATGGTCAAAGTGCAGCTGTGAACTGGTGCAGCCGCATGCCTTTACCAATTCTTCTCCCCGGCATCACTTCAATGAGCCATCCCCCCTTCGTTGCCCTCTCACTGCCCAGCCTGGACGCGGGTGAGGCGCTGGAAGTAGTCGCGGATGAAGGATCGATAGCCTTCCGGCCCTTCCTCGCGCAGGCCCTGCAGCATCTGCTCTCGCTGGCGCGGCTGCATCTTCATGATGACTGTCCGGGCCTTGAGGTCCAGGCTGACCAGGCCGGTCAAAATATCCGCCATGCGCTCGCCTTCGATCGGCTCCGGCAGCTGCGCCAGCGGGTCCCCCATGGCGCCGGGCTTCGGCGGGCGACGGTTGTCGCCTTGCGGCAGGCGCTGCAGCATCCCCTTCGCCTGCTCCAGGTTTTCCGAATTCAGCACATCCGCCAGCTGCTGCATTGCTTCGGGCGAATCCGCCTCCTCGCCCAGCGCGTCGATCATTTCCGCCACCGACTGCTGATCTGATTCGACTGCCTTCTGGGCCATATCCAGTTCCTGCACTTTCTCGAACTGGCGTGAGCGCATTTTGTTTTTTTCAGGGTCGGAGTCCTGGGCCTTTTCCAACACATCGCGGACATCGTCCTCGAACCGCGGATCGAGCTTGGGCGTCGGTCCGCCAAGTGCCGGCAGAAAAATTTCCGGCTCGAGCTCCTCGTCGTCCTCCGGCTCGTCCTGGTCTTTTTTGTCCCGCGCTGCGTCGGTGGTGGCGGGGGTGTCGTTTTCGGCGGGCGGCACCAGGTACTCCTCCTGCTCGGGGTTGTACGGGCGATCCGGAAAAAGCGGCTCATCACGCAGCGGATCCAAAAGCTCCTGGACATCTTCGATCTTCTCCTCGATCTCCTTTTCGAGTTCCGCCTGGTCCTCTGCCAGGCTGTCGCGCAGGCGGTCGGACAGATCCTTCTCGTTGTCGGCGATCAGCTCTTCCTGCACACCCTTGAGGATTTCCAGGTCATGCGCCAGTTCGTCCATGAACTCCTTGAGATCCTCGAGCTCGCGCGCCGCGGCGTCGGCATCCTGAGACATCAGGTCCTCCCGCAACTCGGCCAAGGCGTCCTCGAGATCATCGCGGCTGTCGGTCTGCGCCTTGGCCAGGGTTTCCATGCGATCCATTACGGCGTCGAGATTCTCCCGCACCTGTTCGCTCTGGCGCTCGATGTCCTCGATCTTTGCCTCAGGTTCGCGCAGCAGCGCACTGAGCTCGGCCATTGGATCGACCGCCATCTCGCCGAACGCCTGCTGCACGATCTCCTGCTGCCGGGCGATTTCGGGCGGCAGAAAATCTATCTCGGGTGTTTGTTCAGTCAGCTTCTTCAGTTCCTCAGCCAAGGTCTTGCCCAGCTCGACATTGCGGTCTTCGCGATTTGCCAGTTCGGTCAGCTTCTGTCGCAACTCCGGCTCCTGAACCTCGGCGTTTCCCGGGGGCTCGGCCTTCTCCTTGTCCGCCAGTTCCACCACGGTTTCATGAATCGTCTGCTGTTCATCGAGCAGCGTCTCCAGCTTGTCATGGAAAGTATCCGTCTCCTTCTCGTACACCGCGAAGACCTGGTCGGCGGCCTCTGCCTCATCGGCAACAATACGGATCACATGCACCGGACTTACGGCGCTTTGGGCTTTGCGGTCGCGCACCTCGAGGCGGAACCTGAGGGTGTCGCCGATCGCCGCGTTCTCCCCGACCAGGTTTAGAATGACCGCCCCGGAGGCGCTGCGTTGCGTCGTGTCATACGTCTTCACCACGCGGCTGTCGAAGGGGGCGTTCTCATCCTTCTGCAGTTGCAGTATAATTTTATCTACCCCGAAATCGTCGTAGGCCGAGAAATGAATCGCCACATCCACCGGCGCGCTGACGACCAGGTCGATACCAGGCTGATCAACGGAGATTTGCGGCGGGTTGTCCAGTAGTGTCGTTATTTTGCCTTCCTGGGTGCGCTGATTGGAATGGTTCAGCCGATTTCTCAACTCGAGCCGATAGTACCCGTTGCGAAGAAGCGGGAAGGTGCCGCGCCATTGCGAGCGCTCGTCATTACCAGACAGGGGCACCAGCGGAAAGCTGCCGGTGGCGACCAGTTCACGGTCGAGCTCCGGGTCGGCGGGCAACGACCCGGTCGCCCCCCACAGGCAGCCAGCCGGCGGTTCCGGCGGGATCTCCGTGCCTTCGGGGGGCGGGTGGTCGGCAGCGGTCTCGACGAAGGTCCAGACGCCCGGTTTGTAGTCCTTTCCATAGCTGCGCAGGTGCTGCCTGACGACACCGGCCTCGTTGAATTGATAATTGTCCTGGCCGGTATCGGACGGGATATAGACCGACACGCTGCCGTGCTGGTTCTCCGGCAGCGCCTCGAGTGCCGTGCCCGCCGTGTCGTAGAACTCGATCCGCTGCCCCGCATGGCGTGCAACGAGGTCGGCCACCGGCATGCCGATCACTGATGGCCGCGCCAGCCCGCCGAGAACCGTGAAGCGGACGCCGGTCAGGCGCTTGTCCTCGAGGCCAACCAGCTCGGCCGCTACTTCGAGACGCGTCAGCTCGGCGGGCGACGGCAGCGCCCCCATGAATCGGCGGCTGGCGGTATCCGGCTGGCCGCGGGGGATGCTGTCTGCCCCCCAGTAGGCTCGATGCTCCCAGCTTTCGCCATCGTACCATTCGATCATGATTGTTTCGGGCAGCCGCCAGGGCACCAGAAAGACAGCGGCAAACAACGTGTCGCCGCGATGCACTTCAAAGCCGCTTTTGGCATTGTCGAAGCCGTGGCCGTGCGGCCCCTCGGCCGGCGTTGCACCATGCAGGCGGCGATTGGTCATGGTCTCGTCCCACTGCCAGATGCTGTCGCGCTCAAGGCGCAAAGCCCCGTCGGGGGGGGAATCGTTGAACCAGAGGCGTTCGGTGCCGCGCCGGCGCAACTGCAGCATCTGTATCTGGCCCTCGACCGCGTCGCCTTCAACATCAACAACAACTTCAGCGATACTGCGGCGCGGACCAGTGACGTGCGGCACATTCGGGGCACCGACAACCGGTGCCGCCGGGATATACGGCGGATACCTCACGACCGTCTGCAAGCCGACGATCTCCGGACGGTCGAGCATGTTCACCCGATACTGCTTGCTCCAGGTGCCGCCGCCGTAGACGCGATAGGACAGCGTATGCTGCAGCCCGGTGAGCCGATAGCTGGTGGAATCGCCCTCGACCGCCGGGAAGGAGAACGACAGCTTCTTCTCTTCGCCCTTTTCATCGACGGTAAATATTTCGAGACGCAGCGGGTCGTTGCCGCCGGGACGGTCAACCTCCCCTTTCGTGACGATGACGTTGAAGTCGAGATCGGAGCCGCGCAGCGTGTCGTAGTCGCCGGGCGACTCCTGGCCGCCGACCAGGACGTGGTACGAGACACTGGTTACCGGCGGGATGTCGGCGAACGGCTTGACGATGCGAGCCAGGGCATTTGGCAGGCGCCCGGGGGCGATGAGGAAAGCGACGGCAAAAACGAGGATTGCAGCAACTGCAAAGATCGCGGAGCGCTTCAGGCAGGGCCGGTCAAGCGTGTCCCGTGGCTGAAAATTTCGAATGCGCCCGAGCGCCTCGGTGATCAGGCGACGGTGAAAAGCCGGCGATTGCGCCGCGGCGTTGCCGGTGGCAAGGTCCACACAACTGACAATGCGGTTGTGAATGCCGGGCATCTCCCGCTCGATGCGCCGCGCCACAATGGCACTGCTGAGGTTTCGCAGCAGCGGACTGACCGCGCCGATGACAAAGACCCACACGGTGGGCACCACAACCAGCAGCAGGCAGATCAAACGAAACGCCGGCGACCACGCCATGACGAAGTCGGAGACCGTAACGGCCAGCACCGCGCTGAACAGCACGCCAACCGTTATGCCAACGCCGGTGACAACCCAGCTCGAACGCAGCAGCGACCGCGTCCGATCGACCAGGCTGAGGATCGCCGCTGGATTCCCGGCGTCGGCGTCGATTGGTATGGCGTTGTCGCGCATAAGTCTCCGTTTTACTCCCGAGGCGGAAAGGCCGCAAGGTCAGAAAAGGTAAAAAGGGTCGGCAAAGAGATTTCCCGATCCCTCCCACTTTTCAATTTTCCCCCGCTCCTCTTGTTAATGTTCGCGCCTTTTCAACAATTATCCACCAAAAGCGGTTGCCTCTTGAACACCTCATGGTGGGCCGGGTTCGGCCGCATCCTCGATGTCGGCGCCGGTCATTTTTCCGAGCCAGGTGCCGCGAATGAACTCGCGCAACTGCTGCGACGAGCTCGGGCGATTATCATCATCACCGACGGGACCGCCGAGGGTCGACAGAAAAAACTCGGTGCCAATGATGATGAACAGAAGCACGATCAGCGGCCGCCAGATCTCGCGCTCGTCACCGATACTGCCGTGCAGCTGTTGCGCCTCGGCGGAGGCGTCGATCGCGGTCATCTTGGTGTCGGGCAGGAAGGCGACAACCTGCGGGCCGGTCAGGGTCGTAAAATCGGACTCCTCCGGACTGAGGTTGACGGCGAACGACCGTCGACCGCGCAGGGCGGCGCCGGCACCGCTCACGTTGACTGTATAAAACCCTTGTTCAGTCGTGCCGGAGAAGGCGCCGACCAGCCGGGAGTTCGAGCGCTCCAGCGGCATCCTGGTGATGCGGCCGGTGTCGTCGGTGACCGTTGCCTCGGCCGGCGCCCAGGAGTTGGCGACGAAGATTTCCGCGGCAGCACCCGCAGCCACCACCGATGGACCTTCGATTTCTGCCGGACGCTTTACGTAGCCGAGCATGCGCAGGACCAGCGGCACAAACTCCGGACGCAACGGCAGGTTCGTCCACCTGGCATTGAATGGAAAGGCGGTGAGCAGCACGCGCCCGTTCTCGAAACGGCTGTCGATGATGGCGGCAGCACCGTTCGAGAACTGGACGATCGGCCACGAGTTGCCGCCCGCCTCAGGCAGTATCAGGGCAAAGCGCCGATAGACCTTGACCTTGGTCAGGTACCTTTGTTCCCCGGCGAAAACCGCAAACACCGGATGCGCGAAATCGATCGCCCCGAAGTGATCAAAGGTCGATGAATTATCCGGGTCACCATAGGCCTGGCCGAGCCGCGCCGAGACCAACACCTCCTCGGGCCGGCTGGGCGCCGCCAGGAACTGCTCGCTCCAGAACACCGGGTCGGTGCGGTCCCCGGGAAAAATCATCAAGCCGCCGCCATCGGCGACATACGAGGTGAGCATCTGAAACTGTGCCGGCTGCAGGGCGCCACAGTTGGCCAGGATCACGACATCCGCATCGATCAACGCATCAGCACCGAGGCCGACCTCCGGAATGTCGACGACATCAAGCGAGCGGATGAGATCCTTCTCGGTCGCCGAAGGCGTGCCGTCGACTGGAACGACGGCAGTCTCGACTTCGGTATCGGTCGCGATCATCGCGGTACGAATGTACAGGCCCTCGTTGTCGAGCGGGTCGGCGGCCGGGTTGCCGTTGACCAGGACAACCTTTAAGCGCGGCGCCACGGCCAGGCTGAAGCGGAAAATATCGTCGTCGGTGAAACGGTCGGACGCAATCTCGTAGCGCCCCTGCAGCATGCCCGGTTCGTTCGGCGTATGAACAACCTCCGCGGTCGCGGTCGCGCCGGGGTCCAGGGTCAGGGTAGGTCGCGCAATCTCCTTTTCGTTGACATATACACTGATCGTGACATCGACCGTCTCGGTCTCCGAAAAGTTGGCGACCCGGGGCCGCAGGATCACCGGCAATCCGGCAATCGCCTTCTGATGCTCCGGGGCGCCGCCGATCACAGCGGTGTTCGGCAACTGCTGATTCGACCCGACATTCACGACGATAATTTCGGCATCGTCCGGGACCACCCGATGACGCCCGCTGTCGTTGAATTCGCGCCAGCCGCTCGCCTGTAAATCGGTGAAAAGGTAGATCAGCGGCGACGTCAGTTGGCCCGACTCCGGCCCATAGAGATGCGAAAACGCCGCGAACAGATTGGCACGCCCCGGAGTGACTGCCAGGGTGTCTATGCTGTCGCGGATCGTTTTGACATCGGCTGAGAAGCGGTCGCAGACTTCCAGCGGCCTGGCAGCGGCGAGCAAAACGGTCACGTGATCGTCGGGGTCGAGCCGGTCGAGGACCTGCAGCGCGACGCGCTTGGCGCGTTGCATCGAGGTCTCGCCTTCAGTCTTTGCCGCCATGCTGGCGGAACCGTCGATGATCATCACGATGTTACGGCCGGAACCGCCTTCGCCGAACAACGCATCCCAGTGCTTGACGACGGGGCGCGCCACGGCGAGAACGACAAGCAACAGGAAAAGCGTGCGCAGGACTGCGATCAACCACTCGAGAAACTTCATGCGCCGACGCTGCTGGATATAGCTGTCGAAAAGAAAACGGAAGGTGCTGAGCTCAACCGTCTTCAAACGCTGCAGCGTCAGCAGGTGCAGGATGACCGGAATCGCGGCCAGCGGCAACACCCAAAGCAGACCCAGGTTCAGGAAGTTCATGGAAATTCAGGGAGCAGGTTTGACGCTTTCTCTGGCCGCTCCTGCCAGGAGGCGGGCAGTCGGCCTTCGGCCGGCGCCGGTTTCAGGCGGCAGGGAACAGGTCGGGTTTGCCACTTGCCTGCCTTGCTGCAGCCGCGGGCGATGGAGGCACCCGGCACCGGTTCGTCACTGGCCCCTGAACCCTTCTTCTTCATCCTATCCGCGCTCGCTTGTCCAGGTAACCGGCCAGGAAACGATCGTACGGTTCACTGGTGTTCACCAGATTGTAGCTGATGCTGCGATCGGAGCAGTCACCCTTGAGACGATCGAGAAAATCGTTGAGACGCTGCATGTACTGTTTCCGCAGGCTTTTTGGATTGGCCGACACCAGGCCGGCGCCTTCCATGTCCTGGAAGCGCGTCTGGCGGTCGTAGGGAAAAGTCAGTTCGGCTTCGTCCATCGTGTGGAAGACCAATACCTCATGATTGTTGTGCCGGAAGTGCTGCAGCCCGTCGGCGATACTCTCCTCGTTGTCGATCAGGTCGCTGATGACAATGATCAGCCCGC
>JASLZG010000010.1:290-33133 GCA_030754995.1 Lentisphaeria bacterium | reverse complement strand
GGGGCGCCGCCATCGACCACGACCAGCCCACCGAATCGCAACTGCACCGCCGCCGGTTCCAGCTCGACGCCGGCACGCCCGGCCGCCGCCACGATGCGGCCCCAGTTCGGGTCGCCGCCGAACCAGGCGGTCTTGCAAAGCGCGGAGTTCGCAATGACCCCGGCACACCGGCGCGCCTCGTCGTCGTTCATCGCCCCGGTGACCGCGATCTCGACCAGTCGCGTGGCACCTTCGCCGTCGCGGACGATGGCTTTGGCCAACTCAATGCAGATCTCTGTCACGGCAGCCTCGAAGGCGGCCGCCGCCGCTGTACCCTCGACAATCGGGGCGCCGGCGGCGGCACCGTTTGCGAGGATCGCAACGGTGTCGTTCGTGCTGGTGTCACCGTCGACGGTGATCGCGTTGAAAGAACCGCGAACAGCGCGGTCCAGGCAGTCCCGCAGAAAAGTGACTTCGACGGCAGCGTCGGTGGTCAGGTAGGCAAGCATGGTGGCGTGCGGCTTCGCCGTCACCAGTTGCGGCCCGATCATGCCGGAGCCCTTGGCAATACCCCCGATGGCAATGGTGGCACCATTTGATTCAAGCTGTACGGCGCCGGCTTTCGGCACCAGGTCGGTGGTCAGGATCGCCTGTGCCGCCGCCGCCCCACCGTCGCCGGACAAGGCCGCTGCCGCCGCATCAATACCGGCACAGACCGTCTCCATTGGCAGGTGCTCACCGATGACGCCGGTCGACGACACCAGGATCTCGTCCGGCGACAGGCCCAGCGCCGCCGCCGCGTGCCCAGCCATCGCGGCGGCGTCGTCGAGGCCCCGCTGCCCGGTGCAGGCATTGGCGTTGCCGCTGTTAACGACGACGGCGCGGATGGTGTCGCAACGGTCCAGCAGTTCGCGACCATGCCCCACCGGTGCTGCGGCAATCCGGTTCGCGGTGAACGCCGCCGCAACGGTCGCCGGCCGGTCACTGAGGATGATGGCGAGGTCGGGTTTGCCGCTGGCCTTGATGCCGCAGGCGATGCCGGCGGCGCTGTAACCCGCCGGCGTGGTGACCGAGCCGTTGGCAATCAGAGTCATCAGATCAAACCTGTTGTTTCCGGGTAGCCATGGGCAACGTTCATGCATTGCACCGCCTGGCCGGCGGCGCCTTTGGTGAGGTTGTCGATCGCCGAACTGACAATGATCCGGTCGGTCCGTTGATCATGGTCGAAGCCGATTTCGCAGACATTGGTCAGCGCCACGTTCTTGATGTCGGCGAGGCTGCCGTGGGGCAGGACACGGACGAAGGGTTCGCCATCATAGGCGTCCCGCAGCACCTGCCCGACCCGCTCCGGGCCAACCTCGCCGGCGGCCTCCAGGACGATGGTCGAGTGGATGCCGCGGTTCACCGGCACCAGGTGCGGAATAAAATTGAGCGTGACACTGTCGGCCGGGGCGGCGTCTGCCAGCTCCTGCTCGATCTCCGGCAGGTGCCGGTGCCGAACGATGTTGTACGGGCGCACGCTCTCGTTGCATTCCGCGAAAAGAAGCGGCACGGAGGGCTTCCGCCCGGCACCGGAGACGCCGCTCATCGAGCAGACGGTGATGCCGTCGGAACTGGCGATGCCGCTGCTGAGCAACGGCGACACCGGCAGGATGATGCTGGTGGGATAGCAGCCCGGGCAGGCGATCAGCTGGGCCCCTTTCAGCGCGGCGCGGTTCTTCTCCGGCAACCCGTAGACAGAGGTCCCGAGCAGCGCCGGGGCCGGATGGTCGCCGCCGTAGTACTCACGGTAGTCGTCGTGGCTGCGCAGGCGAAAGTCGGCGCTGATGTCGATAACCTTGAGCCCGGCCTCGAGCAGCGGTGCCGCGAACTCCGCAGCCGTGCCGTGCGGCAGCGCCAGAAACGCCGTATCCGCGGCGGCCGCAATGGTGGCGATATCGGGTTCGATAAAGTGCAGCTCAAGATCAGCAAGCCTTGGAAAGACGCTACCGACGAGCCGGCCCGCACTGGCGCGCGAGGTAATGGCAGCAATCTCGACCTGCGGATGGCGACTGAGCAAACGCAGCAGTTCTTCACCGGTGTAGCCGGCGGCGCCGACAATGGCGATATGTGTCTTTTTCATGGGTAAAGTGGGTCGTATCGGGTTGGAAACAGAAAACCCCGATCTGCATGGTGGGCAGATCGGGGTTTAGCAAAACGCTGAAAGCGAATTCCAGTTTATCGCTTGGAGAACTGGAAGCGCTTGCGAGCCCCCGGCTGCCCGGGCTTCTTACGCTCTTTGACACGACTGTCCCGGGTGAGCATACCGCTTTCCTTGAGGACATCGCGCAAACTGGGATCGGTCTTGACCAGGGCGCGTGCCAAACCATGCCGCACGGCACCGGCTTGACCGACGTCGCCGCCGCCTTTGACAGTGCAGACAATGTCGTACTTGCCTTCGGCGCCGGTCACCTGTAACGGCTGCAGGATATAACCACGCAGGGCCTCGGTCGGAAAGTATGCTTCAAAATCACGCTTGTTGACTGTCACACGGCCGCTGCCGGCACGAATGCGCACCCGCGCCGCGCCGCATTTGCGACGGCCTGTTGCCCATGTAAACTCCATTGCTTCCTCCGGAAATTCGCAGGCCCTTGAAGGTCCGCGATGTCATATTACAGTTCCAGTGTTGCCGGCTGCTGCGCCTCATGCGGATGCTCAGCTCCGGCGTAAACTTTCAGCTTTTTCCACTGGCCACGAGCCAGGGTGTTTTTGGGCATCATGCCGCGAACCGCTGCCTCGACCATGAATGTCGGCTTCGTCTGGCGGATATCAGCCGCCGTCCTTTCCGACTGCCCGCCCATGTAGCCGGAATAAAACTGGTACTTCTTGTCGCGGTCCTTGTTGCCGGACAGCTTCACCTTGTCGGCGTTGATCACGATGACGAAGTCACCGGTGTCAACGTGCGGCGTGTAAGTTGGCTTGTGACGGCCACGCAGAATGGTGGCAATCTCAACGGCGAGTCGACCGAGAATCTTGTCCTCCGCATCGACCACATACCATTTGCGCTCGACCTCGTCGATTTTGGCCAGGTAAGTTTTCATGAACCGTGTCTCAATCAGTTGGCAGTGACGCTTAGTCCGGACCGCCCCGAAATTGTAATGGGAAAACACCTAATATAGGAATCGAAACGGCGCCATGCAAGTGGTGGGATCAAGGAATATCTCGAGATTTTCAACGCTCGCGACGGCGTTGTGAGCCGTGCCGTGGTTATTCGGTCCGGCGGGCTCGGCGACTTTCTGCTGACGCTGCCGTTGCTTGCCCGGTTGCAGGCGGGCGGGCGGGCGGTTCATCTGGTCACCCGCCGCGCCTGGCATCAGTTGATCGCGCCTGACGGCCTGGCGGACGGTTTTACGGACATCGACAGCGCCCGCTTCGCGAGCCTGTGGTCGAATGCAATGCCAGACCTGGCAGCGGTGTTTGCCGATGCGGAAGTGTTCTGCCTGCTTCCGGATCCGGACGGGACGCTGCAACGGGCGGCCTGCCGGCTCGGCGCCACCGCCTTTCGCCGCATCGATGCACGGCCCACGGCGCCGCCGCACGCGGCACTGCGAATCCTGCTGGACAGCGGCCTGACCGCCGAACCCGACGTGCTGACCACGTCACACCTGCGCCGGCCCGGGCACCCGGAAGAAACGACCAGTGGCAGACCGGCACTGCTGTGGATACATCCCGGCAGTGGTGCGGCGGCGAAAAACGCCGCCCCGGAATGGTTTGCGGAGTCCGCAAAACAATTCCTGGCGCAAGGCGGGACCAGTGTGACTGTCTCATTTGGGGCAGCGGATGAAGCAGTGGCACCGCTGCTGACGAGCTGCTTCGCCGCTGCCGGGGTGCCCTTCGAAGTGGTCCGGCCGGCCGCGGTGACGGCTTTGAGAACGGCGTTGGCGAGCCGCGCCACGGCCTTTCTGGGTAACGACACCGGCGTGACGCATCTGGCGGCTGCTTTGGCAATTCCCACCGAGGCTGTATTTTTAGCGACCGATCCCGATATCTGGGGGCCTGTTGGTGAAACGGTAACGATTACAGACCTGAGAACTGATGGCATCTGAAAAGAGCAGTGAGCACCGCGAACGGAAGCGCAGCATCTATGCCCAGGATGAGCTTACCCAGATCAACTGGATCATTCGGAATGAGCTGTGGGTGATGTTGCCGGCGAAGGTTGCCGTCTGCCTAGCGGCGTTCCTGTATCTGCAGTCCGCCGAAATAGCGTTCCATGCGGGTGATCCCTGGATGGAGTTTCGTTCGGCACTCGGCATTTATGCGGCAACTTCTTTCCTGGTGCTGATGCTGCGAGTCGAGCTGGTCCGGCGCAACCTGGCGGCGGTGCGCTTCTCGGCCTACGGCCTGGCTTTCATCGACGGTCTTTTCCTGTGCTGGATGATCAAGATGACCGGTGGTATCAACAGCGCGCTGTACTGGTTTTACTGCCCGCTGATCGTGCGGAACTCAGCCAATTTTCCGTCGCTATCCCGGCAGACCGTGCTAAACGTTTCGTTTGTGGCGCTATATGTCGGGATTGTCTACATGGACGTGAACTGGGAAAAGGATCTTTGGACGACAGAATTCAAGGCCTCGTTTGCGTTTCTCAGCGCCAATCAGTTCTATTTTCGACCCGTTCTTCTGCTACTGCTGAGCTTCTGCGGGTGGGGCGTCTTCAACCAGTTGTACCTGAAGCAGGAGGAGCGGCTTGCCAGCCAGGAATTGCTGTTGCGGCGCGAAAAGTTCTCGTCGCAGGTCAAGCTTGCCTCGGAGGTTGCACACGAACTGAAGAACCCGCTGGCGATCATCACCAACGCGCTGTACCTGGCCCGCAGCAATATTCGAAAGTCGGACGTCGAAAAAGTGAATCAGCACCTGGACATCATCGACGACGCAGTGCAACGATCGGACCGCATCATCACGGACCTCTTGGGTTACGCGCGCATGCGCGAGGGCAGCATCGAGGAATCGGACGTGCACGAGAACATCGACAGTGCCTTGGCCATGGTCCTATACAGCGACACCGGCCACGGCAACAAGGTGCTCGTCAAGAAACAGTACGACTTGAAACTGCCGCCGCTGCTGATCGACGCCGGGCAACTCCGGCAGGTCTTTATTAATCTCATCCGCAACGCACTCGAAGCAATGGCCGGTGAGCGCGGCAAGCGTCTGACCATAGAAACCGGACTTGACGAGGTCAACCGCGTCATCACCATCACCATCAAAGACTCCGGCAAAGGCATCACACCCAGGAATCTCGAGCGGGTATTCGAGTCGTTTTACACAACCAAATCAACCGGTAGCGGCCTGGGTCTGACGATTGTCCGGAATATCATAGAGAATTACAACGGCAGGGTCGATCTGGCCAGCGCCGTCGGCGATGGCACCCTGGTGGAAATCCGCTTCCCGCTGGTCATCAGTGCCACGGAATGACACGAAACGATTGAATTTTGACGGAAATTGAACAAATGTAAAAAGGTAGACGGGGCCACTTTAACCCTGGACTCTCCATGCGTTTTCTTGATGCAACCGCGAAAATCCATGGACGGGCCAGGCTTGATGACCGAGGCGGACGCCGAAGATGACAAAACCACGCGTATTGGTGATCGATGACGAAGCCGCGATGTGCGAGACCCTCAAGGCCATCCTCGAGGCCGAGGACTACGACGTCCTCACCACGGGCGATGCCCGCGACGGCCTCAGTGTCGTCAACAAAGAGCCGGTGAACCTGATCATATCCGATGTCCGCCTGCCCGGCATGAGCGGCATCAAGTTTCTGTCCGCCATCAAGGAGAATTTCCCGTCGATTCCTGTGATGATGATCTCGGCCTTCGGTGACATGAAATCGGCGGTCGACGCCATGAAGCGCGGTGCCTTCGACTATCTGGCCAAGCCGTTCCGGCCCGAGGAACTTCTGGTGACCGTCAAGAAGGCTCTCGATTACGAGAACCTGATGGTTGAGAACCTGATGCTGCGGAACGAGATCGGCAGCCGCTACAATCTCTCCGATATTATCGGCGAATCGGAGGTGATGCGGCAACTTAAAGACACTGTCGCGCGGGTCGCTCCCACCGACGCCACGGTTTTCGTCGAAGGCGAATGCGGCGTCGGCAAGGAACTGGTTGCACACAGTCTGCATTACCACAGTGGCCGCGTCGGCCAACCGTTCATCGAGGTGAACTGCGCCGCATTCGCCGAGTCGCTGCTCGAATCCGAACTGTTCGGTTACGAGAAAGGCGCCTTCACCGGAGCCGATCAACGCACGTCGGGCAAGTTCGAAATCGCCGACGGCGGCACCCTGTATCTCGACGAAGTCGGCGACATGAGTCTGTCGGTCCAGGCAAAAGTGCTTCGTGGTATTCAGGAAAAGGTCTTCTTCCGCGTCGGCGGCAGCGAGGCGGTGCACACCAACGTGCGGATCATTGCGGCGACCAACAAGGATCTGAAGGAAGAAATCGTCCGCGGCAACTTCCGCGAGGACCTGTTTTTTCGGCTCAACGTGATCAATATCAAAATCCCGCCGCTGCGTGAACGACACGGCGACATCCCGTTGCTGGCCAGGACCTTTCTGGATCAGGCCCGGCACAAGTTCCCCGAAAACGACAATATCGAGCTGTCGCCGGCAACAATCACCCGGCTCGAGCAATACCCGTGGCCGGGCAACGTACGGGAAGTGCAGAACCTGATGGAACGTGTCGTGATCCTCGACAACCTCGATGAGATCGATTACCTGGTGCGGGGGGCGGCGCCTCAGATTGACCATGCATCGCTCAGCCACCTGCCGTTGAAAGATGCCGTAGAGGCGTTCAAGAAATCACAGATCATCGAGGCCTTGGAGCAGTCGAAGTGGCGCTTGAACAAGGCTGCAGAGCGTCTTGGGGTCAGCCGGCATGCCCTGCGTTACCAGATGGAGACACTGGGTATCGATACCAACGACTGAGGTGTTGGTGACGCGGTTGGGCTTCGGTCTGACATATTGCCGGCCCCGCGATTTTTTGTGATCGCGGCAGCGACGCACAGTTGCGTGATTTTCACACTTTTTGCGTGACAATCTGAATCTGACTGCGCGACCCGGCAAATCAACTTATTCTTTAACAGAGTCACCTATAATCAGTTACGCCGAAAAAAATAGTGCTTGGTACGCCTCGTGCTAATCCGGCATTGCACGAACCACAATACATTGATTGTGTTGGTGGTGCAGTTGCATGAAAAACCAGGGTGATTGAATTTTTGATTTTTTTTGTTTTGTCGCCTTTGCATCCACGATGCGCGTGGCTATAGTAGCGCCCACATTTCGTATTTCCGGACCATTCCGGACTATGAGGTTGGCAAAACCGATTTGGGGAAATAGAAGACAGAACGCTCAAACGCAGGAGGTGAGAGGGATCGACAAGTTTTGCTTTTTAACTTTTCCGGTGATTACATCTCACCTAGTGATCGTCTGGAATTGACTTGGTGTACCGTGACATAAATTTACGGTTCGCCTGATTCGCCTCGGACGCAGGTCAGGCGAAATTGATTACCTCGTCGTCACCGGTGGCGACATTACAACCGACTCAACCCAACCCAACGAGAAGGCACAATGGAAAAGCGCAAGAAAGGATTCACCCTCATCGAGCTGCTGGTCGTTATCGCGATCATCGCTATCTTGGCGGGCATGCTTCTGCCGGCACTTAACCAAGCACGCGAAAAAGCACGCCGCATGAACTGCCTCGGCAACCTTAAGCAGATCGGCCTGGCTCTGATCATGTATGCTGGTGACGACATAGAAGGCGGTTTCTTCCCAGACGGAACCGCCCAAGACCTCAGTGACCTCCACGCACAGAAGTATCTGGTGAATGGTAAGGTTTACGGTTGCCCGAGTAAGGACAACCCAGCAAGTACTGCGTCAAACAGTGACTACACATTCGTTGGTAGCGGTCTTAAGGACACCAACAAGAGCCCGACCACGAGTTCACTGGCCTATGACGAATCCGGCAACCATCCGGATAACGCCTGGGTCAATGCGCTCTACATCGATGGGCATGCCAGCGGTTCAAAGCCGTAATCACGGGCGTCCTATCATCGAGATTCGAACGAGGAGGCCTCCGGCCTCCTCGTTCTTTTTTAAAAGGCTGCTCCCGGGTGCATCGCCGAATTAGGCATCATCCGGCGGCCAAGGGCAACGGCCCGTGCGGCGGCGCGCCTCATTATAATATTCTGGTTCGATGTCGACACGACTGACAACTTTTGCCTACCGGGTCTTCGGTGCCGCGGTCGCTTTCTTCACCTTCTGCACCTACCCAATCGCGCTCATTCCCTATCGGTTCGGCGGCGGCGACTCCTACTACATGCGCCTCCCGGCCCTCCTCGTGCTCACCTGCCTGTCCGTGCCGATCCTCCTGGTCGGCCTGCAACACGTCCAGCGGCGCTGGCGCCTCTGCCTGACCGTTCTCGCCGTCGCTGTCACCATCAATCTGCTTCGGCAGCCGGCCGACTGGCAACGCACTGTCGGCTTCATCGGCTACCTGTCCGTGCCGTTGGCCATGGCCCTCTACAGCCGCCAGGCCGCTTTCCGCTGGTCACGTACCGTCGTCGTCCTTGCCGGGCTGTGGCTGCTGCTGATGATCTACGGATTCGACGCCCGCACAGACGTTGTCGGTATCGCCGGCAACCGCAATTGGATGGCTATCTGCCTGTTGGCGACGGCGCCATGGGGTGCCATCGCCATCTATGCCCTGTGCCGGGGCCTGCGCCGGCGGGCGTGGCGCCTCGCGATCGCTGCCGTTGCAATATCTCCGGTGCTGTTGCTGATTCATCGCTGTCTCAGCCGCGCCGCCTGGGTGGCGCTCGTCTGTTATCTCCTGTTCGCTGGAGTCAGCCGGCTGCGGCCCCGGGTCCGCCTGTTGGTTCTTGCCCTCATCGTGATCATTGGTGGCAGCGCTGCCATCGCGAACCACGAGCGGGTCGTCCAGATCGTCGACAAAGACATCCGCATACCGGTGTGGGAGGCCGCCGCCCAGCTGGCCGCCGACCACCCGGTTGTCGGCGTTGGCCCAGGCCGCTTCGTCAATGTCTACGCCGAATACCTGACGACATCATCCTACCACCGCCGGGCCGTCGCATCGGAAACTATCGCACATCCGCACAACGAGTTTCTGAACATCGCCGCCAACATCGGCATCCCGGCGGCCCTGGCCTGGCTGATCGCGCTCCTGCCGCTCCTGCGGCTGCCGCGGGGTGCACCGGCATACGTGCAGATTGCACATTTCAGCGCCTTCGTGATCTATCTGCACGCCATGTTGGACAAACCCCTGGTACAGCCGCCGTCCAGCATTATCGCACTGTGCTGCCTTGGCCTGCTGTACAGCCGCTGCGTCCTGGCACAAACAACGACGGCAGATGACCAGGCCGAGCCCGCAACGCCCGGTCAAATCACCTGCCAGACTGCTGGTTCGGCGAGACGATGGGGCCCGGCACTGTTCGCAGTCGTCGTGGTTTTCAGCCTGTGGCATACCATCGATATGATTCGGCTCGGCTGGATGCAGCGTGGCGCCGCACACTACGACTTCGCCGGCGACTACGATCGCGCCTTTGACTGCTACGATGCCGTTACGCGAATCGCGCCGCGGCGGATCGACGGCTGGTACGGCTGTGGAGCCATTGCCATTGAGAAGTTCATGGACCCGAAACGGGCTTTGCCGTATCTCGAAAAGGCCCAGGCGCTGGATTCGAACTACGCGCATCTCAACCGCTTTCTCGGGCAGGCCCACGGCACCATGCGGCAGCTGGATACCGCAGTGCGCTATTTCGCTCGCGACTATGAACTGCATCCGTTCGATCCCGATACCATTCAATACTATTTCATGGCGCTCGAACGCAACGGCCCGCCGTACACCGAACTTCACGTCCTCGACCGCCGTCTCAAGCGACTGTATATCGAACGAGCGCGATGGGATCGCAGTGCCGTCACAGCGCAGTGGTGCGCTGCCGCGAAAACCGACGTTGCCGCCGTCAGCCTGGTTGGTGAACAACTTCTGTTCAAAGCCCCCGGGTTTTTTGTCGATCCGTTGTTCCACGACTATGCCCCGCCGGAATGGCCCGCAACTGCTGTATACACTCGCAGCGGCGAGCTGGACTACGCCTATTGGCGGGACATCGGGCGCCTGGCAAGCTTCCTCGCAGAGCTGCCGACGGACGAACACAGCACCGCCTTGCGGATTGCCCGGGCGCTGGCGAAAGCCACACGACTGCAGCCCGAGGCGGCCTTCGACCTGCCGGCGCGCACGCTGGAAAACGGCACCGGGTCGGCGCTGTCCCGCGCGGCGCTGTTTGCTTTTCTGTGCCAGGGCGCCGAAATACCGGCGATTATCTTCGAAACGCAGACCAGCCTCTTCGCAGCGGTTGCCGAGGCGTCTCGTTTCATTGTGTTCGACATGGCGACGGCAGATTTGCCGCCAACCGTAACCGATGCCGCCGGACTGCGGGCGCTGCTGCTCCAGTCCCAGGGGCCGCGAATCTACTGCGCCCCCCAGTCGTTCATGCTGCGGAACCAGCTTATCGGCGTTTACGTCCGCCGGTACGTGCCGGAATTCGAGTTCCGGTTCGACCAGATTCCGATCGTCCATATCCTCGACACCGGGGCAGCCTTTGCAGAGGCAACCGTGCTCGACCTCAACACCTGCTGCCTGACCGAGCCGTTCACCCTGCTCTACCGGGAAACCTGGGAGCCCTGAGCCGCCGCTTCTCCTGCCACAACGCCGCTTTTGTAAGTCAACTGCCCATGACACTGGTTGATCAGAAGCAGGTTGGGTTTTCGGGTCGCCTCGCGTCATCAAGCTCCGGCACGGTGTGCTGGGCACTACCGGCATCTGTTCCGTCATGGGCAGCGCGGCCAGTGACGATGACATGAAACGGCGAGTCAAAAAAAAGCGGCGCATCCGAAACAATCAGATGCGCCGCCAGCGGTAAAGTTGGAACGGGCTTTACGGGACAGGATTGATATCGCAGGTCGTGGCAGGTACGGAGGTGAGGAACGTGTTGATCTGCCCGATCAGGTAATCCTTGCATTGCTGGGCCGTTTCGACGCCGGCGGGATTGGCCTGGGCACCGCTGCAGATGACGATTCCGGCGAGATCACCGTCAACCAGTTGATTGAGCAGGGTGCAGGCATCGCTGATCGACGGGATGCCCTGGCTGAACAGCTCGTTGCAGAACTCATCATAGAGAGCGTCCTCGAGATCAATGCAGGGGATGCAGTCACCACCACCGCCACAGCCGCCGATCTGCGGGAAAGCACCCATGGGGTCACTGTCACTGGCGTCGCTCAGGACATTCGCCGGGGCATCGCAATCGAGCTGATAATCGTCGCCGGAATGATCGACAAAGCGCGGGTCGGCGTTGTTGTTATCAACCATGCCGCCATCGTTGTAGGCGAGGTCGGTAGAGTCGTAGGCGTTGTGCACGGCGATCGCCGTACCGATGTCGGCGTTGCCGACGTCGGGGAAATTGCTGGAGGCCAGGAGCGAGTCACCAGGCTCCGTGCGGACGATACCTCGCGGAAAGCCGGCAAATATGTGGTCCCTGATGGTCGGCGTGTTCGGGGGAATGGCGTTGGGTATCGGCGGCCCGCTCCGCAGTGTTGCTGAATTATCGAGCAAAATGGCTTCCGTCAGGGAGACCGGCTTGGTGAAGGTGTGATGCACGATCACCGCGGTGGGACGGGTACCCTTCAAAACGTACTGGGTACCAACAAAAAGGTTGCCGGTAAAGGTCGCCTCGACCGGGCCGGCGACCTCAATGTACCCGGCTTTGACGAAGCTGTTGCCCGAAACCACACTGGCGCCATCGCCGAGTGAGCCGCCGACGGCGCCGGCGTTGAAGGAGGTCGGGAGCTCGACCTCATTGTTGGTGAATTCAAAGTGTTCGACATTGCCAATGCTGACACCGAGGGGGTCATTGCTGCCGTCGAAATGATTGCCATTGATGATCAACCCCGTGCCGAGGCCAGAGCCGCCCTGGTCGCCGGCCCAGATGGACGAAGCCGAGTCGATGGTGCTTGAATAAACATTCGGGCTCACAGTCTCGTTGGCACTGAAGTGGCAGCCGTCGATGGTGATGTTGGAAAACTCCGATCGGATGACAATGGCGCCGTTGTTCGGGTAAAAACCGATCGCCGAATTGTTGCCGTTCGAGGAAAACGTGCAGCCGTCTATGTCCGCCGAGAGAGAGGAACCGTTATCGGTCGTCAGCGCCAGTACATTGTCGTTGAAGGTACAATCGATGACATCTACGTGGCCGCCGCCGGAAGCCAACTGGATACCCACCTCGTTGTTGCTGAAAGAGCAGTTGCTCACTTCGCCGCCGCCCGCGGCGTTCCCGAGCGCCGGTGTGTGCAGTGCGTCAAACGGCCCAATGTTCAGCCCGGAGTTGGTCAGGGAAAAGCCGTCGATGACACCACCGTCGAGGTGCACAAGCGTAACGCCAAGGCCGAAGGTGATGGTCGGCGCCGGGTCCTGGGTCGACCGCAACGTGACACCTGCGGACACCGTGAGACCAAACTCAGCGTAAGTGGCACTGTCAACGACCTCAACGGTGTCGCCTGGCCCCGCCAGCGCCAGTCCACCGGCGATAGTTGTCGAATCGCCAGCGCCGCCCGAGTCGACCGTGACGGTTGCAGCTGGTGCCGTGCTGCCGAGGACGGTCATGATGCAAAGCGCGAGAGTCGTTGCCGCAAGCCGGCACAAGAGTGTTGTTATGTGTTGCATGTTTTTCCTGCCTCCATGTATGCACATGTTCAAACATGCCCGACAACGGACGGGACATCCGGCCGGTTACCGGAAATTCCATGTTTGTTCATGTTGATGATTTGGTGTCATTATAGGAAAATAAAAGCAGTTTTCCAAGCACTTTTTCGCCTCGTCGCGGCCGGTTATAATTTCGCGGCAACCGTGCCGTTTCCTCCTGGCATACACCGTCACCGCAAAAACACATTACGGCGCAAGCTGCCGGCATGAAATGGGCCCGGACGGCAGCGTAATCGTCACCGCTTCGCCGATTGCCGCAGTCAACGCCTCGACCCCGGCAGCGGCTGCCAGCGCCGTCTGTACACTGTCCGGCGGTCGCCATTTGGTCAACTTTCCGGGAGCCACGGGCCCCAGCGGTACGGCAAGGCCGGCATCGGGGCCGGCGCGGGCCCGCACGGTATCGCACGGGTCCCGGAAAAGCTGTTGCCGGACCAGGCTGAAGCCGGCTTCGGCGCCGCGCCGCCGTGGTTGCGAAGGCAGCAATGGTACGCCGCAGGCCTTGCAGCCGCACCGGTCAAGACGTATGTTCTTCTTGAGCCGCCACCCCTTTCCTGCCGATTGGGCTGGCAGATGTCGAGGCCGCCGGCTGGCCAGCAACGGCGTGGCCTGTGTCCTCGCACTTGAACACGTGAACAACCGAGCCGAATCATGAAAGCACGATCTTCACAGCACGCCCCCGGCAGCCTGTTGCGGCTGGCCGCCCCGGCGGTCTTCGCAATGATCTATCTGGCCGGTGCGGCGGGGGCATTCGATGGTGAGCAACGCACCAAGCCGACGGCTGGTGCCCAGGCGTCGGACACCACGACGGAACCACGGAAGGCAACTATCGAACTGCGGGACGGCACAAGGATTGTCGGTGTCGTCAAGGAAATCAAGGATGGTACGTACACGATCGAATCGGAGTCCGCCGGTGAAATGGCCGTTGCGGAGGCGGAGGTCCGCAAAGTCGAGTACGGCGTCAAGAAAACAATTGAGCAGCCGCGCCAGGATTATGCCGGCGATGTGGCGACGCTGCAGGAACAGATCGTGTCGAACCCCGACCTGATGAACTCGGTGTTGACCGACTTCGCCACCGATCCGGCCTTTCTGGAGCTCCTTGAAGACAAAGAGTTGATGAAGGACATCGAAAACATGAACCTGCTGAAACTCTTGACCAACCCGAAGCTTCAGAAACTTGCGGACCAGGACAATGTCGGCCGGCTGACGGAGAAGTTGCTAAGCGGCGACACCGGGGGCGACACGGCAGGCGGCACAGGGGAAGGCGGCACAGGGGCAGGCGGCACAGGGGAAGGCGGCACAACCGAAAAGAAGTGAGCTACTTCACTTTCTTCGACAGGCCTTCCTCCATACCCCGGCCGTAGTGGATCTTGAGCACTTTGTCAAATGATTTCATTAGCAGCCCGGCGAAAAATTCCCTGTTACGGGCCTTCTTGATAAAGTAATTCGCGAAGCGTATGCCGGTGGAGTCCGGGTCGGCGGTGAGGGCGGCACGCACTTTGAGTTTTGCGCGTGACAGTTCCCCGCTGGAATCTATCATAACGTCCACGTCCTTGAGCGATTCGATCTCCGGGTGCTTGCGGAACATTTTGATCACTTCCACGCCGGTTTCCGCCATGTCCCGGGCAACTTCCTCGAATGTCTTGGCGACCGCGTGGTAGCCGATCGCACCGTCAGCATAGACGACCCTGGTACCGGCCTTGGTCAGGCGCAGGCCAAGTTCTTCGGCCGCGGCGCCGTAACCGGTAAACAGGTCGGCGTCATATTGCCCGATCTCGTTGAACAGTTCCTTCGCCAGCGAGGAATTGCCGTGGATCGGCGGCAGGATATTCGGGTTATGGCGCACCTGGCTGTAGGCATCGTAGTAGTGGGAGTTTTCGAGATAGTGCACAAAACAGCTCTTCGGCAGTTGATCGGCGAACCTGATCTTGCCAACGACCGCGATCCGTTCTTGAGAGTCGGCATGTATCTCGAGGTGTTGTTTCAATGTGTCGACCGCCGGAACAATGTCGTCGTTGAGAAACAGCAGGTACTCACCTTCGGCATTGTCGGCGCCGAAATTGCGGACGGCAGCCACGTTGTCGGTGTCCAATTCCAGGGTACGCAGGGTCGCCTTCTGCCGCTGATGCTCGTTTATTTTCTTGCGGTGGTACGCGTCCGTGCTGGTGTCGACAACGATGACCTCGAATTCATGCTTCTGGAGTGTTTGATTCTCCATTGCCGCCAATGTCGAGCGAAGGATTTCGTAGCGATTGCGGGTCGGGATGATGACGCTCAGTCTCATAGCTCAACTTCCTGCGGTTCGTTCAAACCATGTGTTCGCGAACTGCCGCGACGCAATTCTTCAATGCCGGCACAGCGTCGTTGACGTCCCCCTCGTATTCCAGGACGATGTAGCCTTCGAAGTCGCCATCATTGAGGACGGTCTGCAACGCTCCGAGGTCGAGATTGCCCTCGCCTACCACCACGTCTACAGGGGTGCCGCTGCGATCGAACACGAAATCCTTGATGTGCACACCGTACAACCGCTCACCAAAGCGTCCGGCCATGGCCAGCGGATCCTCGTGGGCCTGCAGTGCCCAAGCAGTATCGAGGCAAAAGCCGATGCGTGGACTGGTCTGCGAGAAGACGTGGGCAATCGAAGTGGCGTTACCCAGCCAATGCGCCCCGCCGTGGTTGTGGACCGCCAGGTGAATATCGTACTTCTCCGCCAGCAGGGCCGCCGTTTCGTAGCTGTCGGGCGTCGTTGAAATGTCGAAATCGACACTCATGAACCGGCATCCGGCGCGCTGGGTGAACTCGAAAAAATCCTCCTCGAGGTCCGGCCGATTGCGCATGGTCTGGACGCCGATGGAAACAATCCTGACGCCGGCGTTTTCGTAGGTTTTGACGACATCGTCGAAGGTGTCGGGGGCCGAAAAATCAACGTGGACACCACACAACTCGATAGCATCCAGCCCCAGCTCACAAACGAGCGAAGCCACTTTGGCGTGGTCGTCGACAGCGCGGAAACAGTAGCTCTGAACCCCAAGGTTTCGGCAGATGTCGGTCATCTTGAATCCTCGGTAATGACCATGAACAGCACAGGCAGAACAATAGTTCAGGAGCGGGGCGATTCAAGAACCGCGCGGCCGGCGCGACGGCGACCAATCGTTGCTCGTTATTCCTGGCCGGCGGCGCCTGTGGCGCCGTCCAGGATCACCTCAAGCACGGCTTTCTTGAGGGCCGCGGGCGCCTGGCTGGTGTCGGGGTAACCATGGGTGCTGTCACAAGTGGAAATCACGGTCTGCCGCACGCCGGTGAGCGGATCGCGGAAAGTCACCTCAATGGTGGCGAGGCGCTGGACGTCTTCGGCCCGCATGTTGAGGCCGAAGATCATGATCACCGTTTCACCCGGGTTCAGGTCGTTGCGGGCATCCTGCTCGGGGACGGGTGCGGCAGCATTGAGCCTGTAGTAACCGTCAACCGCATCGCCGTCGAAGGTGACCTGAACAGAGACGTTGGCGAGGCCGTCCGCCAGGTGCCGGGCGGCCTGCACGGCCAGGCGCAGCACGTAGACGTTGCGGTTCGGCACGGGGGCAAAGTCGTGCGTAATGACGACCGGTTCCTCCCCCGCCGGCGGCCCGGCAACCGAATATGCCGTCGCTCCCGCGACCGCCTTTACGCGGGTCCGCCCAACACTCTCGGGCGGTGCCGGGCGGTGCCGCAAACGGGACAGTGGAATGCTGGTTGTCGGCGCGGCGGCGACGGCATTGAAGCGTTTCCCGCCACGGCTCGCCGGCGGCAGCTGTGCCTGGCGCATTTCATCCTTGGCGTCGGCCGGCATCAGTTGCAGCACATCGCGACCGCCATCATCGGCCTTGCGCTTGGCCTTTCCGGCCAACTTGCCGCCGGGCAGGCGATCCAACTTTGGCGTTCTCTTGCGTAACACGTTCAGGCTTTCCGCGACATTTGAAGGAGTAATCGCGCCCGACTGGTTGTCCGCGGCTGCCGCGGGCGTCTCCTCTGCGGGCCTGCCGGCAACGTTCAATGCGGCACCCTGCTGCCGACCAACCTCGGCCGGCGCTATATTGATCTCCTGCGGTTGCTCCGGATCCGCGACAAGAGCAAAATCTTGTTCGAACAGGTCGAGGCCCCCCTCGGCATCGTCGGCAACCAGCGCGACACTGCCGGCGCCAACGGGATCGGGCGGCGGCAGCGCGAGGGTGGCGGTCAATGCCGGTTCTGCAACCGTCCTCTCCGATACGTTGTTTCCGAAGAATAGAACCTTTCCTGCGGGCTCTTCGGTCCCGAACATCCCGCCGGCAGCAGCCTGTACTTCTTCCACGGCTTCATCCAGCTCGAACTCGATGCCTCCGGGTCCGGGTTCGATGGCCGCGGGCGCCACCGGCACCAGGTCGGCGGCCTCCAGAACAGCCGGAGGCTGCCCGGCGTCGGCGTCGGCAATGTCAGTGAACTCATCGTCGGCATCATCGGCAGCGGCGGTCATCAGAATATCCGATTCATCCCCGGATTTCCCCGAGCGGGCAGGGACGGCGACAGTGTCGACAGCCACACTGGCGGATGCCGCGGGCGAGTCAAATGCGAGCTCACGAACGCTGGACAATTTCGTCGGGAACTCCGCACCGGCCGGCCTTGCGGAGTCTGCCTGGGCGATCGGGTCGCCTTGGAGCTCGACAACCGCGGCGATCGCCACCGGTTCATCAGCAGCGGTGGCGGCATCGGCCATTTCCGTGCTTTTCTGCGGACCTTGCCGAGCGAAGTCAGCAGTCGGGTCACCCCGCTGCATGATTATTGCCGCCAGCCCGAACACCAATATCACTGCGGCGGCGAGCCGGAGGGCGGGCGAGCGCCAGATCATTGAGAGCAGCGGCTTCGCCCCGGTATCGGAGGCCGGGGCGGCGGTGGCCGGCGCCGTGATTGCGGCGATTCGCTCAGCCGCCAGGCGATTCGGAACCGAGCTGTCGACGGGAAACGCCGTGCTGACGGTCGAGACGACCTGGCGGATATCGTCAAGCACGGCCTGGCAGGCTGGGCAGTCGGCGAGATGCTCGCCGACCGCAGCAGCGCGGCCGGCGTCGAGCTCATCGAGCGCGTAGTCGGTCAGGAGCGTTTCAATGTCGTGACAGGTGTTCATGAGTTTAGGATGACGGCTCCCGGCGCATGGCCTTCGCCATCTTCTTCATCGAAGTGTGTAGAATGAAGCCAACGTTGCTGACTGAGATTTCCATGGTTTCAGCGATTTCCTTGTAGGACAATTCATCGACGATTTTGAGCATCACGATCTGTCGTTCCCTGTCGTTGAGCACATCGAGCATCTGCCAGGCGCGATCTGCGGCGTCGCGACGACTGTACTCGGCTGCCGGGCTCTCCGCGGCCGCGTCCTGCAGGTCCGCCTGCAGTGTTTCATGGTGGCCCTGGTGGCGCTGGTGGCGCCGTATGTGGTCGAGCACCAGGTTGTGCGTCACCCGATAGAGCCACGCCTGCACGTTGCGAATCGATTCGTCGCTGTCGTGGCGATGCTGCACGAACTTCGTGAAGGCGTCCTGGACAATGTCCTCGGCCTGCACGGCATTGCGCAGCATGCGCCCGGCATACCGCAACAACGGTGCCTGGTACTGCTCGACCACCGCGGTTATTTCATCGGCCAGGCTCTTTTCCACCCTGTGCTTCCGCGAATAGCTGCGTCGCTTTACTAAACATGACGCGGCAGATGTTGGTTTATTAGACCGGTTGGTTTCTGTTTTCGACCAACGATACAGGTCCCGGGCAATGCACACCCGGGTTGCGGGAGATATTTTATGCCGTAACGCACGGCGTCCGGTTCCTTTGCATGTCGCGGCTGCAGGGTGCCGGCCGGCTTGAAAAAATAACGCCTCCGGGCACATTAACCACTTGTTGCTTGTTTGGCATCCTCCCCCATGCCCATCACCGCCGGTCACTATTGTGTCAATGATGTTGCATCCCAGATATTTCCTGGTGCTCCTCACCCTCCTGCCGCTGCCCTTGTACGGGCAGAATGACGCCATGGCGAATCCCGCACGGAAGGAACGGCAGCAGATCAAGGAAAAGATCCGCCACGAGCTCCGGACCCAGATCGTGGCCGGCATCGACCGTGAAAAGATCGCCGAGCGCCTGGGGCTGGACACCCCGGTTCCCAAGATTACCCAGACAGCGAGCCAGATCGACTTGGAAGTGGAGGAGAGAGTTCACCAGCACGTCGAGAAATACTTTACTGAAGAACTGTCCAGAAAATACGAGGCCGAGGCGGCGGAGGAGTTTCCCCTGAAGCAGGTGAACGACGAGGTCGAGATAGTCACGAAACGCGGTGGCGTTGTCAAAGGCGTGCTGCTGAAGAACTACAAAACCTACATCGACGTCTCCGGGCGCCGCATCAACAAGATCGATATCACCGGTGACTCGCTGGCCACCTTCGACAAGCAGGTGAACACCAAGCTGCGCCAGCGTCATGTGCGTCGTCAACTGCAGGCCGAGCGCAACCGCCTGACAGAGATCAGCAAGGAGATGCGCAAGAAGCTGGCCGAAGAACTCTACACGAGCAGCAATTACCTCCGGCGCAGCGGCAAATGGATACCAGCAACTGAATTTCTCGATCAGGCAGTGACCTTTTACCGCAAGAAGCTCGCCAAGAAACTCCTGCCGGGAATCAAAACAGAGGTTTATACAGAATTCGGATACACCCTGCACGAGGGCAGCTGGGTAAAGCCTGCAGACATCCCGGCAATCACGGACCCGGCTGCGGGGATTGGCAAACCGCCGGTACTGATCGGCATAGGGCCAGGGCCGGCCGTTATGCCGCCCAGTGATCCCAGGCCGCCGCCCGGCAGCCATCGGCCCACGGACGTCATCCCGCCGTGGGAACGGCCGGACGAGCAGCAGCAGCCAACGACACCCGACAAGCCCGACAAGCCCGACAAGCCTCGCCTGCCGTGGGAGAAAAGCGGCAGCACCGGCCGGCCGGAGAACAACGCCTGGGCGGCAGCGACAGCCGGTGGAAACACTGGCGGCTGACACCGGTGGCGCGGGGCGGGGCATGCAGACCTAAAGGAACATGGTTGATGCTCAAGAAATCGGTGTCAGAAAAACATGAGATTGGCCATCGCTTGAAGAAGCTGCGGCTGGCGCTCAGTGAGACGCAGCAGGATATGGCCAACGACCTGAACATCAGCCTCAGTCACTGGTCCAAGATCGAGGTGGGCGCGGTCGGGCTGGGCGGGGGCCTGCTGTACATGGTTTCCCACAAGTACGGGATTTCACGCGACTGGATCTTGGAAGGCGGGCGATGGCGGAGATTCGCCCGGCGATCTTTGCCGGGAACGACAAGGATTACAGCGACAGCCTGGATGAAAATGTCATTCGCCAATCGGTGACCGTGTCCGCAAGCTGCGCGAGTCCCTGGGCCTGACGCGTGACGAGCTGGCTCAGAACATCGGCATCAAGCCGGGCACCCTCAAGCAGGTCGAGCTGCCGCACCAGCGTCTGGGGTTCCATCCGGCCAAAGCCCTGGTCGATCTTGTGAGGCGCCGGCAGATCGCGCGGCTCATGCAATCGCACGAAAACGCCGTCGAATCGCTCATGGACTCGGCCATCGAAGAGACCTACAACATCATGATCGGCGGCGGCGCCTGGCGGGCTGTCCGCGAACTGGCAGAGAGCCTCGACGAGGATGAGCTGACGAGCCTCGGGAACTTCGTCAAAGGCCGCATCAAGAAGCATATCGAACCAATCAAATAGAGCCGAAGATCAATGAGGCCGGCGGCCTCGGGACGCGTCCACCGCAAATCCATGTTGTCGCGGCCCGTCCTCAACCCGGAAAGTCGCTCTGCAACGCCCACAGACCCAGGGCAGGGTTGCTGATGAAATAGATCTCCTCACCGTCCGGCATGATGTTGAACCCCTCATCGAGCTGATCCGGCGGATAGCGTTCGAGCATTTCACCGAGATCGGCATAGCGGTACCCGACCGACTCGATTTCTTCACGGCTCATCGCTTCGCCCGGGCAGTAGGTGATGGAGAAGCGTCCTTCGCTGGAGCCATGTATCATGTGTGCAGCAGCGCCCAGGCAATTGCCCAGGTCTTCATCCTGTGCCACCAGCGCGATCGTTTCGGGCGTGCCCGGATAACCGTGCTTGCGCAGCAGCGCGTCAATCGTCCGATCCTCACCGAATTCGCGCAACCCCGGAGCCAACACGAGCAGCTCACCGCCATCGGCGATGGCCATCCGGCTGCGATAGACGGCCTTGTTGCCGAGCCAGGTCGACTTGAACTCGTCCGCCTCGAGGTAGGCAACGACCTTGTGCAGAGGCTGCCCCAGAAGATTCAGATTGACTTGCTGGCTGAGGCGCGCGCCGCTGGCAAAAGTCTCGTCATCATCGCCGATATAGATACCGCGCATGTTCAGCGTGCCGGTACCTGTGTCGAGCTCCACGACGGTGAACACGAACCAGATCGGCAGAGTCCCGAGGAATTCATGCAAGGCGTAATTGAGAATCCGCCGCACCGGTGTATCGATCCGTCCCATGGTCCGCTCGGCGCCGTGGACCGAGCCGACGTAGTGCGAGCGATTAATCAAGTCGGCACCGCCGAGCCCGACGATGATATTCTTGCTGTAGTTGGCCATGCCAACGACTTCGTGCGGCACAATTTGGCCAAGAGACAGGATCAGATCATAGCCGCCGTGTATCAGTTCGCGGTCGACCGAAACCTCGATGTCGTAATCGACGAGGCCGGCGGACCACCCGGCAACCAACGCCGACGGAATGACCCCGACGGACTCGACACCGTCGCGCCAATCGTGATCGAGGAAGCGGTCACGCGGGATAGTGTCACCGAACATGGCGGCGATTTCGTCGTCGGTCATGGCAAAATGCGTGCCAATAGCAGGCATGACGTTGACTTGGACGTCCGGTCCGAGCAGCTCGTAAGCCATGGCTGTAAGGGGACCGGCCTGCGAGTGCTTTCGGGTAATGTCGGGCGGCACGAGCAGCACCTTGCGTGGCCGGTCGGCAATCGATTCGAGCGCCGTCTGCAGGTGGCGGCGCTGCTCCTCGGGCAGGATGACACGGTCGGTAGCACCGTCGTTGACAAGCATTGGCATGGCGGCCCCTTATGTTGCAGGTTCAGTTGCCGTTCAAATCGACCGCCGGCATGACATGGCCCGCCACCGCCGGCGCCGCATAGAGGCACGGCGAGACAACGCGCCACCGGTCTCGGTGACCTTTCTCGAGGCAGTAGCCAGTCGCGTCGATGGTGCAGCCAAGGCTGCCGCCGCTCAGCAGCCGGGCCTCGAACCCGAGCCGCTCAAGCAGCGGCAGGCAGCCGGCGAGATCCCAGATCCGGTGGTCGCCAAGATACGCCAGGTAGCGTTCGACCGCAAGATAGGCGAACGACATGACGGCGCAACAGACGCACTGTACCGGATTGCAAATGTCGATACTGCCGTGCTTCGTCGTCGCCTGGGTCAGGCAGATCATGCCATGGACAGTGTACCGTGCCGTCGGCGGCGCCAGCGGCTGCCAGGGCAGCGGTTCACCGTCCGTCCAGTTGCACAGGTCCAGCCACCAGACACCATCGGCGTCGGACGCCAGGAGCTCGCGAGTCATCGGCATATAGACAGCGCCCTGGCGCAGCGTGCCGGCCTGTGCCAGGCCGATGGATATGCCCCACATGGGCAGCCGGTTGGCGTACGGCGCGGTGCCGTCGATCGGATCGACAATGTACAACTCACCAGACAGCGCCTCGGCGACATAGTCGTCGTCCAGCGTCCCCTGGGTTTCCTCGCCCAGCAGGTACGTACCTGCAGAAGGGTGGTCGAAGGTCTGCCGGAAGTACTGTTCGATTTCATGATCGGCCCGGGTGACAACGCTGCCGTCGGCCTTCTCAGTCGGCCCTGAATTGTCGTAGTAATGCAGTGCAATCCCGGCAGCGTGCAGCAGATGACGGGCAATGTTGTCCTTGGACCAGGCGGGCATATGGCGGTTAAGAGATTGTTTGGCGCTTGTGAGACGGCAAAAGCAAATGTAGTCTGACGCGCCCGCGGCAAATTACGACTCCAACGGTGACAAATTTCACTGCTCCGGTATATTAAACATCTCGTTGAGAGTGGCCGGTCATGGGGATTACTGCCTGTACACGGCGGCTTCATCCCAATGCATTGACCCAAGTTGATTTGCATGCTATTGGCATCGCCGTTCTACTGGTTGCCGGAACCGAACCGAGACAGGCCCTGCGGGGCCGCAGATATGATACAATCGCACCGCCCAACTTGTCGAGACATCCGGCGGCTTGCCGCTGTGACACTGCTGACGGCTATGTGCGCCTTGCCGGCACGGGCTCAGACCGAGTTCCTGCGGACGTTCTACATGTGGAGCAACATGGCGGTCGAGGGCGTCCCCGTGCGTGCCGACGACGGTGCCAAGCGTTACTTCGTGGCAACGGATGCGGAGATTGTGCATCTGCGCTTCAAAGATGTCCGCATCGCCGGAACGATGTTCCAGGAAACCAGCAATGTCAGCCAGCTGCTCAACATTATCGACCGCAACATCAAGGAGCAGGAATTCGCCCGGGCCACTCGCAATACCGAGGACCTGAAAGTGGCTGTCGCCAAGTTCAAGCTGGCGGTGCAGCCGTTTCTGGCGGCCCGGCTGGAAGCACAGAAGCACCAGAGTCGAGCGTTGTACCACGCGATCGAATATTACGATGAGATGATTACGGCCGTGCCGAACACAATCGCGGTGCTGGAATTGCAAAAGCACGTCGATCACCTGGTTCTTGATCTGGTCAACGGCCGGGAGCCGTACAACAACAGCAACCTGGCGAAGCTGATCCGTTTCCAGCGTGACCTTATCCAGATCAAGGGTGATACGCCGTTGGTCCGGCATGATCGCGCCGAAGTTGCCGAGATCCTGCGCCGTGAACAGCAACTGTGTGTCGACACGCTCCATGAACAAGCCATCGAGCAGCTACGGACGACTTCGCTCACCGCCCGTGCCGAATCCTACTTGCTGGGGATCAATGGCGGTGCCGGTGTCAACGACCTCTATCATGAGAATCTGGCGACCTTCCTGGCGCAGGTCTACGAGATCGTCGACCGGCGACTGGAGCAGGTGATGCCGGCGGTCGAGAACCTGCTCCAAGCCGACATCGATCTGCCACAGCAAGCGTACGAGGAGGCCCAGCGCAGGGTCCACGGGATCGAGTTATTTCTGAGTCGGGCGAAACTGCAGATGTTCGGGCCGGATATCGTCAAGCTCAACAGCACCCTGGATGAGCAGCTCCGGAAAATCCGCGGCCACCGTGCCGCCGCCACCGCTCGGCACCGCGAGATCATGACGATCCAACGCTTCTTGCACAACGGCAATCGCGCCTTGCTGCAGAAGCGGTACGACGACGCCATCGCCGAGCTGGGCAAAGTGCTCGACGCAACGGACGACGCGGGCATGCAGGCGCATGCAAACGCTGGCATCCTGCGGGCAACCGGGGCACGTACGACGATGCAGCTGGCAGCGGTCGTCGGCAACACGCCGGCACAGAACCAGGAGCTGGTGAAGCGTGCCCAGAGGTTCTTGGCCGAAAACCACGATGCCCTGCTGGCCGCGGAATACCGCCTCGACGTGATCGAGTCGGGCATCCGCAAGGTGGCCGGCTATGCCATTTTTCAGGAGCAGTTCGCGGCGATCCTCGAAGGCGACGCTGTCGAGCAGTGGGATCGCTACACTGCTCTCGACCGGTGGCTGCTGGACAATCGTGGCAAGGTCCACAACAAGGCCTACTCGCAATGGGCCGATTTCGCCGAACAGCAGCGGTTGGCATTGTTCACCCGCGCTTCCAACGTGTTCAGCAACGACATTTCGTCTCTGGCCGGCGGCGGCCACGACACGTTGATCAGCCTGGTCGAGTATTGCCTGGCCGACGGTCGCCTGCAACGCGCCGATGAACTGTTGCAGTTCGGTTTCGAATATTTGACCCCGGACGGCTCGCGGTCGCTGTTCAGCCTGCAGAAGCAGTTGGCACAAGCCTATGCGCTCAAGGGCCTCAACGCCAAGGCCTTTGATTGCTATAACCAGTTGATCGGGAAAGACGAGGAGTCGCGTCACGACAGCACGCTGCAACAGCAAATGGCCCAGCTGCAACTGCGGCTGGCCAACCAGAAGGCCGCGGCCGGGATGCCGGAGGAAGCCATTGGGCAGCTCGAGGCACTGGCCGTTGCCGACCCGATGTTCGCCCGCAGCGGGCGGGTGCGTGAGCGCATCGTCGAACTGCGGCTGCAATTGCTGCCCGACAATCTCGACGACGACAGCCGCCTGAAAATTTTCAATGACCTCTGCGCCGACTACCCGGGGGCGGCCGGTGGGGTCTCGAGCATCAGCGCCATCGCGGGCGACATTGTGGCGGACTTCGAGGAAATCTGGAAGCAGGGAAAGTTCGTCCAGGCCATCGTCGCAGTGTACGAGTTCCAATCACAGTACGCCAGCCTCTCAAAGGAAATTGACCTCGAGAGCGCCATCGTGCCGATCGTCCGGCAGACCGTTCGACAGTACGACCGGGACAGCCAACAGGGCCGGCAAGTATCCGTCCTTTTCGTGGAAGCGCTGCAATTATTTGTGCGCCGCTTCGAGAACATCAGCGCGGCCGAGAATTTCGACGATCTCCTGGTCAAGTGGAAAATCGCCCTGGCCGAGAACTACAACGAAACCGGCCAAAGTATCAAGGCCGATGCAATCTACGGCGATGTGTTGATAAACTTCCCGCTTGTCGCCTTGGACTATTCGCTGGTGGAACGCCGCCGCGAGCTGGCCCGCAAGGTGCGCCTTGCCCGCATTCAAAGGCCCATGGGGATCAAGACCGACCTCGACTGGTTTCTGTTCGGTGTCACCATCATCATCTGGCTCAGTGCCTATGTCGTCGCCCACCGCCACGGCCGGGCGCGCGGCCATCTGCACTATCGCCTGCTCCAGTTCGCAACCGTTTTTGCGGCGTTCCTGGCAATACTTGTGCCATGCCTGATCTCCAATGTCGACTTCTCAACCGCCTTCGTGCGGGCCACCATAATCCCGGGTGTCCTGTTCTACGGTATCGGCTTCAGCACCTACCTCTTTTTCCCGCTGATTTACGCCGAGCGCCGGCTGGTGTTCGAGCGCCTGCTGCTCCAGGTGCTGGGCGGCACAAGGGATGACCGGCCGATTGCAACACACTCTTTCAAGGACCGGCTTTCTGCGAATATCGTACGCCTCGAAAAGGATCTGCCGTTGCTCCATGACCGGCTACTCTATCGCATCTCCAAGGCTCGCGAACTGGCAGATTCCAAACCGCAGCGCGGCTACCAGGAATTCGAGCGCCTGCTCAAGCGCCTCGACAAGGAACTGGTCAAGACCACCGAAGACTGGAATAACAACTTCGCCGAGTGCTTGTGCCAGCTCGGCCGCCTGGCGGTCGAGCTGGGCCTCACCGAGGATGCACGCCGCTATCTCAACCAGCACGTCGGCCTCAATCCCAAGCATATCGATACCCGCCTCTTGCTCGGTGACCTGCTGTTCGAGTCGCACGACTACGAAGGAGCGATCTCACACGTCAAGGTGTGTCTCGCCGCCCGCGGCGGCAACCGTGACCTGTGGTCCAAGCTCGGCCGCTGCTTCTTCGAGACCGGCAAGTATGTCTCCGCCTACAAGTGTTACGACTCGATCCCCGACAAGGACCGCGACAGCCTCTTCTGGAGCGCCCGCTCCTATGCCCGCGCCGACGAGATCGACAAGGCCGTCGATCACTTCCAGCAACTGCTCAAGCGCGACCCGAATGACAGCGAAGCGGTGTATTTCCTGGCATCCTCCCTGGCCGCCCACGGCGCCATGGACAAGGCGGTCAAGATAGCCGGGCTCATCAAGGAGGACGACGTCTTCTACTCCAGGGCGTTGGCGCTGCACGGCAACATCAAATACCTGGCCAACGACCTGCAGGACGCCAAGGCGAAGTTCAAGCAGGCGCTGACGATCGACGCCAACTGCATTCCGGCATTCGTCGGCATGGGGCAATTGGCTTTCGAAGGCGGCGACGGCGACAAGGCGGCAACCATATTTGATCAGGTTCTGCAGACCGAGCCGGACAATTTCAGCGCCAATTACTACCGCGGCCTGCTGTACGAGGACAAAAATATCGCCAAAGCAATCATGCACCTCGAGAAGGCCGCCCGTTGCAGCGCTCTCAGCCTTCCGGCGCACACCGCACTGGGTCGCATTTATGCCATGGCCGAGCGCAACGACAAGGCCCTGCAGCATTATGGCGCCGTCGAATCGATTGATCTGCTGTCCGCCTGGGACCTCTACTTCTATGCCAGGGCGCTGGCGACACAGCACCGTCTCGACCGCTGCGGCGAAATCATTCCACATCTTGTGAACCCGGCGTCCGTCGATACCGTCTGGTCCGGCATTGCCCAGCGGACGCTCTATTCGCTGGGACTCTTTCTGATCGATCACAACGCTTACGACGCCGCCCGGCAATGCTTCGAGTCGGTCGCTGCGAGCGTCACCGACCCGGCCCGGCAACAGCGGCTCTCACGGCTCGTTGCGGAGTCGCAGCTTCGTCACGTGGTCGGCCTCGAGGCCAACGGAAACCATGACGAGGCGCAGAGTGTACTGTCCGAACTGCAGGCCCGGAGCAGCGACCCGCAGCACCAGCGGCTCTGTCAGTTCTATACCGCCATGAACCATCTGCACCGGGGCAGCTATGAAGAAGCCCTGGCGACATTGAACCGTCTGCGGGACACCGAGCAGGGCAACAGCCGCTATCAATACCATGCGATCGTCGCCGAGCTCGGACTCGGACACGACACCGCCGTGCAGTCGATGATGCAGCAGCTCACCGCCATGCCGGATGTGATGCCCCACGTCAAAGTGGGTATCGCCACGATCAATGCCTATCTCGCGGGCCACCAGGGCGACTACGCCAAAGCCATCCGCCAACTCGATGTGCAGTCTGCCGGCGGCAGCTACACAGGTGCCGCGTTCGTCGATCAGCACGTGGCCCTCAACCAGGCCTTTTACCTGTGTCACCTCCGCGACTTCAACAGAGTTGCCGGGCTCATGGACGAACTGCCGGTGCACAGCCGCGCCAGTGTTGCCTATCTGCAGGCAGTCGCTCTCATTCAGGAGGGCAAGAACGACCTGGCCAAGGCCGCCCTGGCGCCCTACCTCAGCGATAATCAAGGCCGTGGCAGCAAGCTCTTTTCAATTCTTTCGACCGAGCTGGCCATTGCCGCTGTCGGCAAGCACGACCTCGCCGGTGCCCGCCATATTTTCGAGCAGATTCCGGCGCCGGCGCCGGAAATCAAGACGGTCATCATGGCGCTGTCGCTCAGTGAAGTGCTGGACCACACGAACGATCCAGCGGCCGTGCGCCAGACAATCCTCGCACTCAAGGAAAGGCTCGACGGCATGGCGGACAAGGATCTGGCGCACTCGCTGGTGCACAACCTGGCGGTGCTGCATTACCAGCTTGCGAGCATTCTCGAGGCGGGGCAGGCTGTCGACGAGGCCTTCGGGGCCTGGAACGAATGTCTGAATTTCTGGGAAGAGAATGTTTTTGTCAATCCGCAATTCTGGAATCGCGAGAGCCAGCGCTTTGCGGCGCCGGGCGGGACTGTAACGCCGTTCAGTGACGATGATATCGCGGCCATCAACACCCGGTTCAAGCTCGAGAGTTTTGTCACCCCCCTTGTCGAATACACACTGGAGAGAATCGAAGCGAGCGACGAGCCCGGGCTCGAGAGTTACCTGTCTCTGCTGACCTCGGCCGGTGAAAATCCGCGCGACAACCTGGCCATGCTTGGCCAGCGCCACAACGCCTTTAAATCCGACATCGGCCGCGACGACCCACGCACCGACCAATGGGGCTTTCTCATCTGCAATCTGCTGGTTCACATCCGCATCGGCGAGACCGATGGCCGTGACATGACATCGTTCACAGCCGATCTCGAAAGTCTCCGCGAAGCCCGTAGCGTCTTTCCTGAATACAGCGATTTTCAAAAGGCCAAGCGCGAGTTCACCACGAACATGCTCAACGCCCTGCAGCGTGGCGCCATGGGCGAGTTCGCGACGGCCGGGGAATTTCTTGAAAAGCTGTTGCGTGACAAGCCCGCCGGCATCCAATTGGGCAGCCTCGAGGGGCCGCTGCGAGTTCTGCGCGAAGCCGCCAAGGCCCCTGATGCGGCGGCAGAGAACAGCAAGAAAATGACCGCCGAATTCGACAAAATGTACAGCGCCATGCGCAATCTCAACATCAAAAAGGCAAGCACTGACGATGACAACTCAAGCAAAAAACTCAAACCCGCCCAGTCCAAGGACCCCGTCAATATATGACGAGCTTGGCCTCGAGCCGACGGCGTCTGCTGAAGAAATCAGCGCCCAGCTCGAGACGGCTATGACCGCGATCTCTTCGCTGCCCGAGGACGAACGGGTCGCGAAGGCAGCACGGCTTCAGGAGCACATCGAGATCCTGAAAGCCCGTCACCGGCGCGTGCAGGTCAATGCACTCATCCTCGACCGTATCGACGTGCGCGCCATTCAGAACCGCCTGAAGAACCTGCCGGATCTGCAGTCCGAAAACGTCACACTGCCGCCACCAAGCCTCGCCCAGGTGCTGGTGGAAGGCACCAGCAATGAACTCGCAGACCTCGATTTCCCCGAGTCCGAGCGGGATCCGGAACTGCAGGTCAATGTCGCCGAGATCGCTGAACTGCAGCGCCGCCGGACGCCCCGGCATATCGTCTTTGACAACTGAACCACCGCCGTTGACCCGATACCGGGCCGCAATTGAAATCGCCTCGGTGCATGGTACTTTGTGGCGATCATTTAACAGCGACTGCACAACTACACTTAATACTCCGCCATACCGTTGCGGGAGTTATGGGGACAGCCATGAGCGAAGAGCAAATCGGTCTCCTCGCAGGGACAAAAATTGCCGGTAAATATTCCCTCGAGAGGCGTGTCGGTGAAAGTAGCCTGGGCGAAATTTATGACGCCACACAGGAAGACGGGGAGGGCTCCAGTTGCGTCCGTGTCGAGATCCTTTCCGGCACTATGGACGACGAGAACGTCGGCCGTTTTCTGCAGGAGGTCGAGCTGCTCGCGACCATCGATCATCCACATATCCTGCGCATCATCGACGCCGGCGAAGACGCCGGCTGCTATTACCTGGTGACCCAGAGCGAGGCCGGCGGCTGTACGCTCGACGACTACATGCTGCAGCACAGCCCGCTGGCAGAGCGCGAGGTCATGGAGCTGATGATCCCGATCGTCGATGCCCTCCACTACGTCTGGGAGAGCAAGAAGCTGCTGCATCGCGATTTCAAGCCCAACAACGTCTTCATCACCAGTGACCACCAGGCCAGGCTTACCGGGTTCGGCATCGCCAAATCTTCCGAAGAGGGGCAGTCAATGGACCTTACCGGCATCGGCTTCACCATCGGCACCCCCGAATACATGAGCCCGGAACAGATCAGGGGCTCCGAGGACCTCGATTTCCGCTGCGACATGTATTCGCTCGGCATCGGCATGTACGAAATGGTGACCGGCTCGCTGCCGTTCGAGGAAATAGCGCCGCTGCTGCTGATGCAGAAACACATGGACGAACCGCCCGAGCCCGCCAACGAACGCAACGTGAACGTCTCGCCGGAATGCGCCGACCTGCTCAATCGGATGCTCAAGAAAGACCGTGAGGACCGCTACGAAAGCTGGCAGGCCCTGTCCGATGCCATGAAATCAGTGGCCGCCCGAAGCGGCAGCGGTGCGGCGGCGGCAGCCAACGGTGAAGGCAAGCGCTGGGGCAAGGGGTGCACGCTACAGTTGGCGGTGGTCGCGGTGATCATTGTCGCCACCATCGCGACCGTGGCAGGCATCGTCTGAGGACGGGCTCCCGCCCACAATGGCGCTGAGATGAACTCAAGATCGAAGGCCTCGGCCGGCACTTCGGATTTGTGCCGTGGCGCCAAGGTACACCGTCGACAGCGTCTTATTCGCCGGCGTCCCAGTCGTCCTCTATCCCACGAGGCGGCAGCAGCTCCCGGCCGTCAACCGCCCCACCGTCTCCGGGTTCCGGCGGCACCGCGGCACCCGGACCACTGCCGCGGGGTGAGTCCGGCGCTGTTATGCCGGTCATCTTGAAGTGGATGCGGTCCAGCTTGCGAAGCAGTTCCTCGGCCCGATCCCGGTCTTTTCCCGGTCGCTCGTTGAATGTCCGGACCAGCGTCAACGCCCGGACAATCGCCTTCACGTCCCTGGTATCGGACGCCGGCGCAATCAGTTCCCTCGCCTGCTTGTGCACTTTCCGCCAGCGCGGCGAGCCGCGGTCAAGGTGATCACGTTCGGCAATAAGCTGGTCCATCGCCCGCTCGCACAGCGGCTTCTCCGAGGGTGCATCGTGGATATGGTCCTCGAATAGTTTGATGGATTCCTTGAACTTGCCCATCGCCACCAACTCCTTCGCCTCGTCCATGAGCGCCCGCAAGGCGGGACTGGGTTCCATCGCCGGGTCGCGGTCGTCCGGGGGCGGCGCTGGCTGAACAACAGTGGGTGGCGGCAGGTTCCTGGTTACCGGTTCGGCGGGGGCACTGTTGTCGCGATTCCGGGCAACCTGAAAAATAACGACCGCGGCCGCGATCGTGCCCATGGAGATCATCACGTACATCACCATCTGCCATTTGCGGAAGTGGCTGTCAATCACCTGCTTCTCTTCAAGCAGCCTGGCGGCATGCTTCTTGTTGCCGGTGGCCGACTGCAGTTGCTTTGCAACCTTGGCGCTGACACCAGACTTCTTTTTTCCCCGCGCAGCATCGGGGGCGGCGCCTTTACCAGCGCGCCTGGCACCTTTGCCGGCACTACGTTTCACACCGGCGCCCCCACCTCCAGCTTCCTGCTTCCGGTCTTTGGCCGTGCCTTTATCGGCAGCTTCGTCGTCGCCCCTGTCGCCGGACTCAGCGTCGTTGTCGGCGGGGATGGCACCATCCTTGTCTGCAGGTTTCGATACGGGTGGGGGCTTGTCGTTGCCATCGGCCTTCTGCTGCGCCTGCTGGCGCTTGGCTTCGGCCTGCTCGCGGATTTCCGCCTCGAGAGCCTGACTGCCGTCGTCCGCCGTTTGCTCACTGCTGCTCGCCGACGGCTCACCGTCCTCGTGCTGCGCGGCAATCTTTTCCTCGACGTCTTTGAGGATCTCCGCCTTGAGTTGTTCGTGCGCGTCAGGTTTCTGGTCCATCATTCTTTCCCTTGTCACCGGACTGTGCTTTCCGCCTGGCTTTTTCTTTCGCAACGACTATCGCCTTCTGGCGGGCGACCTCGACGGCCTTCTTTTTCGCCTCCTCGATCTTCTTCCGCCGGGCGGCCTCTGCGGCTGCCGCCTCGCTCTGGCTCTGTTTCTCGGCCAATACGCGGCGGGCTTTTTCTTCGGCCTCGCGGCGGGCGGCAGCGATCGCCTGCTGGCGCTTCAAGCTGGCGGCGGCGGCTCGCGCATTCTTTGCTTCCTCCACAGCCTTCTGCTTGGCCAGCTCCGCTTCCTGTTTGGCGCGCTCGGCCTCAGCTTCCGCGGCACGCTTCACTTCCTCGGCGGCGTCACGGGCGCGTTGCGCTTCCTCCATTGCCAGGCATTTCGCCTCTTCGGCGGCTTCCTTGGCGCGTTCGGCATCGGCGAACGCCGCCCGCTTGGCCTCCTCGATGGCGCGCATCGCTTCTTCCGCCTCCTGCCGCGTCTCTGCAGCTCGACGGAGTGCCTCCTCTTCGACAACGTGAAGTGCATCGTTGCCGGCCATCCTTTCATGCTCGGTGATGCTGGTGATGAAATCGGCTTGGACAGGTTTGGCCACCTTGATTTCGTCGTTCTTCGCTGCTGCCGCGATTTTCGAATCTATCAGATTACCGGTGTCTGTGGTGGGCATGGTCGAAGCCGGCGCCGGTCGTTCAATGGGCGGGACCGTGCTTTCGGGGCCGACGATGCGTATCTGGGTCGAGACGTTGTGGCTGGTCCAGTCCTCGGCACTTTCCGCCGGCGGCGTGTCCGGCTGGTCGT
>JASLZG010000010.1:0-280 GCA_030754995.1 Lentisphaeria bacterium | reverse complement strand
CGAGCGTCAGGAGGCAGTGCGGGCACTCGATTTCGGATACGCCCATATCGAGTGCGAGCTTGGAACCGCAATTTGGACACATTTCGGTGATCTGCATGAGATCATCCCACCCTTGTCAATCTGAACCCACAAGCCAGCTCATTGATGTCGACGTTATCCAAGCCCTCGGCGTCAGCACATCGCTGCAGTGTGTGGGCCAGAGTTTCACAGGAAATATATGTCCGATGAGCCTCAATAGCGACCTCCAATTCATCCGGGCAGCAGTAATGGACGTCGATGC
>JASLZG010000109.1 GCA_030754995.1 Lentisphaeria bacterium | reverse complement strand
CAGAACTGGTTCGGCTGGATGTACGCTGACGGCGAGGGGGTGCCTGACAGCGCTGACGAGCCGGTGAAGTGGTACCGCAGGGCGGCTGCGCAGGGAAATGCCGCGGCGCAGAACAACCTCGGCAACGTGTACGCCAACGGCGACGGTGTGCCTCGGAACGCTGCCGCGGCGGTGAGGTGGTTCCGCAAGGCGGTGGTGCAGGAAAATGCCTTGGCTCAGAACAACCTCGGCGTGATGTACGCCAAGGGCGAGGGGGTGCCTGAGGACTATGCCGAGGCGGTGAAGTTGTATCGCCTGGCCGCCAAGCAGGGGCTTGCTGTCGCGCAGTACAACCTCGGCGTGATGTACGCCAAGGGCGCGGGTGTGCGTAAGGACGATGGCGCGTCGGCGAAGTGGTACGGCAAGGCGTCGGCGCAGGGATATACGGCCGCGCAGAAAAACCTCAAGGCGGCTGAGCAGGGGGATGACCTGGCGCTCAGTGCCATGCATGCCAAGAGCCGGGGGGTGTCTGGGGACTATACCGAGGCGACGGTCAGGTGGTACCGCAAGGCCGCTGAGGAGGGAGCTGCCGGAGCGCAGTTCAGGCTCGGCTGGATGTACGACTACGGTGAGGTTCTGCCTGAGGACGATGCCGTGGCTGTGGAGTGGTACGGCAAGGCGGCCGAGCAGGGACATGCCACGGCGCAGTACACTCTCGGCGTGATGTGCGCCAATGGCTTGGGCGTGCCTGAGGACGCTGCCTTTGCCGTGAAGTGGTACCGCAAGGCGGCCAGGCAGGGACATGCCCGAGCGCAGGCGGACCTCGGCTGGATGTGCGCCAACGGCTTGGGCGTGCCTGAAGATGACGTGGAGGCCTATGCGTGGTACAACCTGGCGGCGGCGGCCGGTGACGACGTTGCCCGCAGGCGTCGTGATTCCATCAAGGGCGACCTCGCGCGATCAGAAATTAAACGGGGCCAGGCGATGGCAAGGAAAATCTTCGAGCAGATCCGGTAGTAGGCAGAATGGGCCGCAACCGGAATAGCGAAGAGACTGGTGTTGAAAAATCCATGAATTGAGGAGGGGGGGGTGATTTCGTTCAGTCGCCTGATGTGCGACAACGGCTCGGATGCGCCCGAGGGCGACGCCGCGGTATTGAAGTGGCATCACCAGGCGGCTGATCCGATGGGGGTCTTCTCCCCCCCCAAAAAAACGCGGCGTATCAGTTGTTCCGCGGTGAAATCCGCGTCACATCACGGGTGCCTCATACGGATGGGCTTGCGGGATAAATCCTGCCGCCTGTGGATTGCAAATCATTTCGAGCGCGGCGCACATTTTTTTTGGCACGGGTTATAGTATATTACGATATCAATCGATTTGTTCTGATCGCTTGATATGGAGGAATGATGGCAACGCTTACCTCCGACAGCGGCAAGGCTCCGGCCCGGTCCGGAGCGAGATCACTGCTCGACCAGCGGATTCACGTCGACATCAGTGATTACTGGTGGATTTTGCGCCGCCGAAAAGCATTGGTAGTGACGGTGTTCCTTGTCCTGCTGACGCTTATTTTGCTGTACAGCAAGACCCGCGAACCGGTTTACCAATCCTCGTGTGACATCCGCATTTCGGCGCGCCAGCCCATGGCGATCATTCAGGGCGCTCATATCGCTTTCTTCGGGCAGGGCGACTCCGCCATGGACACGGAGATGGAGTTGATCTCCAGTGATATCGGCATGTTGAACAAGACGCTGATTAATCTGCGCGAGAATACCACGGAATCGCACGACCTCAGCCAGCCGGTCATCGACTATATCGATAAGATGACCCCGAATGAGCTTGCGGGTCACGTCTCCGCCATGCCCAAGAAGGTCGGCACGCAGATCGTGACGATCAACGTCACCGGCCCGGACCCGGGGTTTACCAAGATAGTTGCCAATACTTTGGCGGGGACCTATCAGAGGGATTTTGCCGACAACAAGACTGCCGACGCGCGTGAAACCAAGGAATTTATCGAGCAGTTGCTCGAGTCGCACGATGCCGACCTTCGGGGGATCAAGGACAAGATCCGGGATCAATCGGCGTTGCTGGCTGAGCTGGGCTCGACCGACACACTCAAGAATCAATTGTCCGTGCAGCGGGCGGAGTTGACCAAGGCGGAGATCCGTTACACCCAGAAGCACCGGGTCGTCATCGACCTGAAAGCGCAGATCGCGCAGCTCGAGGAGCGTTTGCGCGCACATCCACCGCCGCAACTGGAACTCGCCGATTTGGTGCGACAGCAGGAAATGATGACGTCGCTGAGCGAAACAATATTTACGCAGGTCGTGACCGCACGTATTGATTATGAGCGCAAACGGGCCTCCGCCCTCGAAGAAATCCAAACGACCAAACCCGCCACACTGGGCTACAAGCAATCGCCGAATCTCCGGATGAACGCTGTTATCGGGGTGATTTTCTCCCTGCTCCTCGCTTCGATCGCAGCATTCGTATGGGAGGGGATGGACACGTCGATCGGCAAGATTGAGGACGTCGAACAGTTCACCAATCTGCCGGTGGTCGCGCACGTACCGATTATTGGGGAAGTCCGCAAAGCGCCGATCTACAAATTCTGGCAGTGGCGGTGGCAGGACGTCCGCAACATAGCTGTGGACATCGCGGTAAAATGCGGGCTTTCCTTTGCAAGCCAGTGGCAACGCCAGGACGTGCGCAACGCCACTTTGTCCCGGGTGCTGTACAATTTCGACCAGAAATCAGTGCCGGCGGAAGCTTATCGTTCGCTGCGTACGAATATTGATTTCGCGATGCGCGGTCTCGAGAAACAGAAAATTCTCGCGATCACCAGTTCCAGTCCGCGCGAGGGCAAGACCTTGACATCGGCGAACCTGGCGATCGCTGTTGCACACATGGGCAAGTCGGTTCTGGTCATCGGCTCCGATCTGCGCCGGACCGAACTGTCCACCCTGTTCCGGATCGAGCCACAGCCCGGCCTCAGCGATCTGCTGCTCGGGTCTGTGACCGAGGATGAGGCCATCCGCACCGTGACCGATCTGCTCGTCAGCGATACGGAGTGGGACAGGGTGATGAATTTCCAGGGTATCGATAATCTGCATATCCTGACTGCGGGTGAGCCGCCGTCGAATCCCGCCGAGCTCGTCGGTTCCGACCTTTACCGCGAATTGCTCGACGGTTTCCGTGAGCGCTACGACTACATCATTCTCGACACGCCGCCGGTGCTGCCGGTGACCGATGCCAGCATTATCGCCAGTATCGTCGATGCCACGCTGCTGATTTATCAGTCGAACAAAACGTCACGGCATCTGCTGCTGCGCGCCATCCAGACGCTGGAAAAGAACCAGGCCAACCTAATCGGCATCGTCATCAACCAGCTTTCCTTCGACGTCACCATGCCGCGTTCCCGCAAGTACGGCTCGTACCAGGGTTACGGATATTATTAGAAGCGATGTGAAAGAGTAATAAAGACAGGGTAGGCAGCAATCAATGGCGGGAGGCGGAACGGTCGCCTTCAGCCTACGCTGCGCTGGCAGAATACAGGCAACTTCGCCAGGCCCGCGATGCCGTCCAGAATGGCAATCATCAGCGGGAACCCGACCGCGGCATACACCGTACTCAGCACGACGATCCAGACGCTTTCGACGGCTGCCATCCGAAAGCCGGGAGGCCACAGCACGATGTTCTCGCCGACCACGAACCAGGTGGCGTAGCCGAGGCCGAACAGGGCGCCCGGCAGCGCCTGGATATAGGCGTGGCGACGGTCGCCATTGTGCCGCCACATGTGCGCAAACGGAACCAGCAGTGCGAGCAGCGGCAGTGCCGTGAAGGATCGGCTGAGTACCGCTTCCGAGACGACGCAGGCGATGATGCCGCCGGCCAGGCCGATCTGCCAGTTGCAGGTAACGACGAGATAGAAGCAGAGGAAAAACGGTGCGGCAAACAGGGCGCCGGCACGGCAGCAGAGCAGCTCGGCAACCAGGGTGGCCGCCAGCAGGACGATCAACCAGCAGATTCGAAACAGCACGGTTGTGGGGGAGGTTGGCGGACGGACAGGTAACTATCCGTACATCTCAATATTGGTTCACGATTGGTACGGGCCCTCGCGGGGCGGGGGCTGCAACAGTTTTTCGGGCAATTCGTCATCGCCCACGACCAGGCGCCCCGAGTTGCCGACTTGGGGTATGCCGCGGTGCTTTCGGTTGCCCGGACAAGGAGTGCCAGATTGCATGTAACGGTGTCGGCGAGGGCATGGAAACCGGTGCCAGTCCACCACCGGCACGGTTTGCCCGGGGGAGCTCAGCCGGGTGTGTGGGATGGCGACACTGAACCTATAGCGGCACTGGACAGGCACTCGCGCGCGCGGGGCTTGGGGGGGAAGTGTCGTCAATCCGGCAGACTCAACGGCAGCCGTCAATTCCCGCCAGGCGTTGTCGCGGTTCACGGATTCGAGATCGAAAATCGGCCGGGTGTCAAGGAATGCCGATGATTTCACGCTCACTGGCCAAATGGACTGCCGAACATGGCTGAGAAGTGCGTGAAGAACAGAAACACCATTGCCCCGACGACAGCGATCGATGCTGCCGTGGCGAGGGTGTAGACGATACCAGGGCTGGACTTCGCGTCCGTGGCCTTGGCTGATGGTGCGACTTTCGGTTGCGGGGCGTCTGCCGACTCCGGCGGTGCACTGGGGCTTGTCGGGACGGCGGAGGCAGGTACGATCGGTGTATCTAGTGTTTTTGGCGTGGTCTTGAGCTTGAGTGTTCGTCCCGGTGCTTGCGCAGGTTGCTCCATGGTCGTTGCCGCGGACGCTTCGGCAGTGGGGGGCGGAGCGGGGGGCGGGGCGTCTGCCTGAGCGGCTACAGGAGCGACTTCCGGAGCAGCTGCCGGAGCGGTGCCAGTCGGCACGGAGCTCTTGATCTTCAGTGTCGACTTCCGCTGGTCGGCGGCGGGTTCGGCGGGTTCGGCGGGAGCGGCGGGAGCACCCCCAGCAGTCGGCGGCGGTACTTTGATTTTGAGAGTCGCTTTTTTCTCTTTTTTCTCGCTGGCTGCGGGTTCAGCGGGTTCGGCGGGTGGTGCGGTACCGGCTGCTGGAGTAGTGCCGGTGGGTGCTTTGATTTTTAGCGTTGCGCGGCCGCCGGTTGCGGGCGGCCCGGCAGCGGCGGGCGGCCCGGCAGCGGCGGGTGGCCCGGCAGCAGCGGGTGGTCCGGCAGCAGCGGGCGGCTTGGTAGCAGTGGGCGGCTTGGCAGCGGCGGGCGGCGCGGCAGCGGCGGGCGGGGCGGTCGTCAATTCCGGCTTCGGAATAGAATCCGTTTCCGTTTCCTGTGCCGGCGTCGCTGCAGCTGCGTCGCTGGTTATCGGGGCCTTCAGTTTCAACGTTTTCCGGCCGCCTTCTGTCGGCGCATCACTTTCGCCGCCGCCGGCGGGCCGCAGGCGAATGGTCTGGCTGGCCGACAGAATACCGGCGAGCTGCTTTTTCTTGTCCGCAATGACCTTTAGATGCACGGTCGAGGTCGAAAATTTTTCGTCGCTCGGCTCCGTTGCCTTGGGATCGGGATCAGCCTCAGCCTCAGCCTCAGGTTCTTCCGGCTTGACGCGCTTCAGGCGTGTCGTCTCGAAATCTCGGGCACTCTGCGGATCGACAATTGAACTGTCGTCCTTCTTTGGTGCTTCGATCGGGCTTGCGGGCGGTTCGATTTTCGGTTGCTCGTCACTGGGGTCGTCCTGGCGCGGCAGCGGGCCGGTCGGGGCATCCTCCGCGTCGTCGCCGGGCTTTTTGATATTCAGTGACAGCTTTTTTCGTTCCGGTTGATCAGCCATGATTGTTCTCCAACTGTATACAGCCCATGCCGCAGAGTTCGGGACGGCGGCCAAAACATAGTGAAAGGCGTGCGTGTGGTTTACGCTTGTATACTAATAGGTATTTTGTCCTGAATTGCAAGTGTTGACACGATCTTCTGCCGGGCCATGACAGTCACAAAAGGAGCGGTTGCGGCCATGCCCGTCGATGTCGCCTTGTTCGGTGCGTCGGTCGTTGCGCACAAGCCCGGTCAACCCGATCTTGTCAATATCGAACACCGGTTTTGTGAGGTCGGGCGGCTGGTAAATGAGTTCCGCCGGGCGACAGAAAGGGGTGGGGAAGGGGCGCTGTAAGTACCAGGCTGTGGACCAGAAGCTCATAGATCCTTGTTACCGGCTGACGGTTGAATTGATCCATGCTCTTGCGGCATGCTGCAGGCAAAGCCGCCCGGAAAAAGTGACAAGCTGCCGTATCTCAACCGGGCTTCATCGCAGGATGCCACGTTTGGCATCAGCCGCGTCTGGCCTTATGTTATTGCAGGGGCCGTGGATGGAGTTTCCGGCTGGCCGTTGGTGGCCGGAATAGTAGTTGGAGATCGTATGTTTCTATTCGACGAAGCACCACAGGAACACAATCGAGCCATGCTGGTCGGCGTGGAAACTGCCGGTCAGGACGCCAGGACTACGCAGGAACTGCTGGTGGAATTGGCGGAATTGACGATGACATACGGGGTCGACGTTGCGGGGGTCATCTCGGTGCGCCTGAAGCGGCCGAACCCCCAGTTCCTGATCGGCAGCGGCAAGGTGGACGAGATTGTGGCCAAGTGTCGTGCCGCCGATGTCGATGTGATTATCTTCGACGACACGCTTTCGCCGGCCCAGCAGCGCAACTGGGAGAAGCTCTCGGAGATGCGGGTGATCGACCGGCAGGAGGTTATTCTGGGAATCTTCGGCAATCGCGCCAGCACCCAGGAGGCGATGCTGCAGATCGAGCTCGCGCAGTCCGAGTACATGCTGCCGCGGCTCAAGCGCGCCTGGACCCACCTGGGCCGGCAGCGTGGTGGCGTTGGCGTCCGTGGCGGTGAAGGCGAGAAGCAGATCGAGATCGACTCCCGCCTCATCCGAACCCGCATCAGCAAGCTCAAGTCCGAGCTGAAAGCGGTTCGCCGGCGCCGTGCCGAGCAGCGCAAAAAACGCCAGCGCGTGCCGGTGCCGAACAGTGCCATCGTCGGCTACACGAACGCCGGCAAGTCGTCACTGCTCAACCTTTTGACGAATGCCGAGGTGCTGGTCGAGGACAAGCTTTTCGCAACGCTCGACCCGACTACGCGCCGAGTCGAGCTGCCGAATCGCCAGACCCTGCTGCTTACCGACACAGTTGGCTTCGTTCGTAAGCTGCCGCATGACCTGGTGGAGGCTTTCAAGGCCACCCTGGAAGAGGCCGTCGACAGCGAGTTTCTGCTGCTCGTGCTTGACGCTTCGTCGCCGTCTGTCGATGTTCACTATGAAACGACCCGCGAAGTGCTCAAGGAGATCGGCATCGTCGATCACGAGGCAATAATCGTCTTCAATAAGGTCGACTTGCTGTCGGAGCCCTACGAACAGTCGCGGTTGCGGCGGCGCTATCCGGATGCGGTTTTTATCTCGGCCCGGACCGGATTTGGCATCGACACGCTGCTGGCGGAGATGGTGAAGATCCTCGATCGCAAATCAACGGTGATGCACCTGCGGCTGCCGTCCACCGCTTACCGGCTGGTGGCGCAGTTGCACCGCCTTGCCGCGGTCCAGGATGTACGGTACGAGGACGACGGCATCTACGTCAATGCGATAGTGCCCGGCAATCGGTGTCACGAGTTCGAGGGTTACGTCATCGAACCGCAACTCGCTTGAGTATTGCGCTTGTGGCGCGGCGCCTTCCTTTGCCCCAGCGGGTCTTTGTATTCGGCATTTCGCGCGTTGCGAATTCAACCGTACAAAGTCGTTGCAGAAACTCGTGTGATGCCTAACAAGTGGCCGTGCCTTCCCGGTAGCGATCTGGGCGGCCCGGCAAAGTCCGGCGAGAAGATCCGCGCGCCAATTTCATTCGCCACCGCACGACGGACAACAGTTGCTGGCTCTGCTCGTGGCAGTACGATGCAACGAGATCATTCCGAGACGTAGTGAAAATGGGAACGGTGATACGCGTCACGACAGGTTGCTTGTCTCAACGAACACATGCCGCAGCGAAACCGGCTGGAGCTCGACCGTGGCGCCGAAGACATCGATGTGTTTCTTTTCATCGGTTGGATTGTAGAGCAACACTTTGCCGCCTTCGAACACCGTGCCGTATACGCCGTCCCATTGGCATGCGACCGCGGGGGCATCGCGCTTCCCGGGATCGAGGGCCGAGAGATGATAGACGATGTCTCTCAACAGTTCGTAGTACGTCCGCCTCTGGCCCCAGCTGCCGGCGAACATAACCGCCCATCCATCGCCGGCGGGATTGGCCCAGAGCAGTGCGGTGTCTTCGTTGCCGGCAAGGAGCCGCCCGCGCGTGGAGATCCGCGAACACGCCTGGTCCGTGGTCAGCCCATCCCCGTCGTTCATATTACGCAGGAACGCCCGGTACTTCTCCTCGATCGGGAAAGATTCAGAGGTCGATCTGAACTCCCCCGCGATACCGAACATCTCATTCCATGGCTGCGGATCGCCTTCGACGGTCTCCACAGCCCCCATGTCGTAGGCCACAGCCGTGCCGCTTTTTTCAATCCAGCTCGCGACAGTCTGAAGGGTTGATGCCTCCACGGTATTGCCTTCGAGGAACACCAGCACGCGGTACCCATCGAGCGCGCCGTCGGCGATCATGGGCTCATCCACGATATCGAAGTCAAAGACCTCGCGCAGCGCCGAAGCCGCCGTCTTGAAACGCTGGGGATAACTCGCCTGCGTCTGCTCTGCATTGGCGTTCAAGAAATGGTGGCTCGTCGGGTAAAACAGGGCCACGTCCACGACTGGTTTTTCCTGGGTGAGATAGCGGCCGAATTTTTCGTATGTTCTCTGCACGGACGGTTCCAGCGGATTCCAGGCCCAGTCGTAGTATGCAACGGCGCCGCATGAAACAGCCTCGAAGATACGCCCGACCGCGCCGCCGGCATCGACGGAGTACGGCGGCTCGGACCAAAACGGCACACCATAGAACTTGCAGGCGCTCCCGATGCGCTTGAACATCGTCGCGTAGTTCCCGGGGAACGGGAGAAAATAACCGTGGCTGGATCTGATTTCGATCCCGGTCTCGCTCGCGGCTTTGGCCAGGCCGGACTGGTCCTGTCCCATTTGCGAGGCTTCGCACGGGCCGCCGAGCAGCCAGAAAAGCCGGGTGTCCGGCAAATGCGTCTGTGCCACTTTCGCCGTCGCTACGGAGAAGCGCGTCATCGAATCAAAGTACCACCGGACGAAGTCGAGCCAATAGCGCTTCTGCTGCGTCGACGTTGGATAGGCGATGTCTGTTTCCCGATTGAAATTTGTCTCCCAGGCGCTGTTAAGGTTGGTCAATGCCCCGTACTTGTCGATCATTCGCTTGCGGAAGTCCGCGCGGGCAAACTCGTCCTGGCACCACCATCCGGAGTGATCATGTGCGTCACCGAAACGTTCGCGCCACTCTTCGGCCTCGGCGGCATGGTAAGCGCGATAGCCGGTCGGGTACTCATTTTCGCCATAGTCACCGTGGACCCCGACCCAGAGCGCATGGATCTGATCGCCGTATTGCCGGCTCAGGGCGCGATAGCCGCGTTCCTTGAATTCCACCGCGCCGGGATGCCAGATCGACCAGCCCGGGAAGATTGCATCGTGCTCGACGCATCGCATCGGGACAAACTCATGTGCTTCCGAAAACCACGGCGGCGGGACGTGAAAGTGAGCGGCTACCGACCATTTTCCGCCAGCTGCCGTGCAGGCCTGAAGGTGGGTATCGGTGACCTGCCAGTCCCAGACGCCGTCGCTGATCTCATTGGTGCCCATCTGGTCCAGGTCAGTCTGAAAGACGCTGAATCCAAGCGCCCGCAGTCGCTGCAGTTCCTCAGTACTCATGATGAGTGAGGCGAGCGTCATTTCGATCGCCGTCATCTTTTCGGCGAGGTTCCCTGTTCGTTTCGCATCAATGGTGGAGGTCACGAGCAGCATCGGGCTGCCCATCCATGATTTGTCCATGTCCACGGCTCGTTCTGTCATTGTGATACTCCTTTGTATGAAAACGCAGTTTCCGACCGATCAAACTCTGAATCCGCTGCCGTGCCAGCGGTGGATGGCGTCACGATTCTGCGGGTTGCCCCGCCCGCGATAGTCGCGTGAACGTGCGACAGAATGTTTCGATATTGGCCAGGGGCGTCCCGGGGGCGCTGCCCTGAGCGGTACCCCCGATGTATCCGCCCGATCGCCAACACAGGGAAACCACGTCTTCGATTTCTTTCTCGATGTCCCCGGGGGTGCCGCGCGACAGCAGGTTCTGCAAATCCGTGGCGCCCCAGACAACCAGGTCCTTGCCGAATTCCCGCAGAATGGCTCGCACATCCATTGCCTGCGGCTGGACCGGGTTCAGCACATTCAGTCCGCAGTCGAGCATGTCGGGGATGATCGGTGTAACGTCGCCGCAGCTGTGGAAGAACACGTGTTTGCCCGCGGCGCGGGCGCGGCCGAAGAGCTCGCGATACATCGGCAGGTAAAGCTGCCGCCACATCTCCGGCGACATCACCAATCCAATCTGCGTGCCGAGGTCGTCGCCGTAATATATGGAGTCGACCTCGGTTTCGAGCCACCGGTCGAGTATTGCCAGGCTGAACTCGAGATACCTGTCCCGCAGCTCGAAGAACATTCGCCGGTTCTCATACGGGTCGACGAGAAGGTTCTCGAAGCCTCTCAGCATCCACATCCGTTCGAAAGTCGTGTTCCAGATCAGCCCCAGCAAGTAGAGCTGACGGTTGGCGTTGATGCTGGCGTCGACGCCTGCAAACCGCGACGGCGCGTGCGCGTCCGGGAAGGGGTATGATTTCCATTCGTCCCACGTCTCGATCGGCGGATTTGCGGCACGCCCCTCGATCCATGTGACCCCCCATTCATCTACCCGTCCGCGCCCTTCGATGTTGCGCGTGATGGGGCCGCCGTCCGCCGCGGCGTACGAAACGCAATGGATGTCGTCGAAGGCGCCTTGCACCGCGTCGGCGAGCACCGGCGTGTGCGAAAGATCAGCGTCACCGATCTCAAAGTTCCAGAACGCCAGCGGTATGCGCGGCGGATCACGAAACTCGATGGTCCGTATGACGATTTCTCTCGGAGTCATTCCGTTGCTCCCCTGCAGTCTACCGGTATCTGCCGAGCTCCCGCGCGGCCTCGTACGCGATGCGCAACGACTCGACCGGCGTTCCGGGCGCCACGGTTGCGCCCAGTTTGACCTTTCCGCCGGCCATCACGCCTGAGCTCAAAGTCTTCCTGTACTCGTCCCTGATCTCGCCGGCTTCGCCATCACGCAGAATCGTCGGATGCACCGCCTCCGCCTGTATCAGGACGTGCTCCCCCAATTCCTGCCGGATCCTGCCTGTGTCGGTGCAAAACCCCACGTAGAAGTCCTGAATGTTGAGCTCCGACTGCATGGTCCTGAAGAGATGCTGCGCCCTGCCGCACATGTGAATGTGATTCGGCCCGCCTTTCGAGAAGGCGTCGACGATCCTGTGGTGACAGGGGAGGACGAACTCGCGATAAGTTTCGGGCGACAGGAGTTCGGTCGAATCGTCGGCAAACCCCGCCAGCCATTTCTGCATCGGATATGGCACGCCCATGAACTCGTACCACGCCTTGCCGCGCGCGATGATTGCATCGGTGACATAGCGCATCAGGTCCGTCGCGTAGCCGGGGTCTTCGTAGATATCCGTGCACAGTTGGGTGGCTCCCCTCAAATTACACGCCAGGGTGAAGGGGCCGTCTGTCATATGCGCAACCGGCACGACGCCTGCTACCGGACTGCCTTCGAACTCGAAGTCCCGAAGCTTGTCGCAAAGGTATCCGTAATGCTCGTACACCCTGTTCATGATACCGCCGCGCAGGGGATCGGGGATCGCCATCTCATACAATTTCTCCTTGTGTTCGGCGAGGATCGGCTGAGTATCGGGAACGCTCCCCTCGTCGCCGTAGTTGACGGGACAGCCCAGCCATGCTGCTTCGGCCGTGTTCTGCAGATCGATGTAAAGCGAATCCCAGGCGTGCGACGGCGGGCCCATCTCAACATCCTGACGGACATTCCACCTGGCCCATTTCTGCAACCCCAGCTGGACTTCCATCATCACGTCGGGATTCTCGCAATACTCCCGGTACGAATAGGAGTTGCGGTTGAGCTCCGGCGTGAGCAGGAAGTAGTTCTCGCTGATGCCGAAGGTTACGGGTACCCGGACGGGCTGATTGGCCTCGAAGGCCGCGATAACTTCTCTCACCTCTTCATTGTGTTTCTGAAATTGCAGCTGACGACCTCCAGCTCCATTGGGTCCCGCCTGCGTTTGTGAACGCAGCGGTCACCTCACCTCGTTATGTCAAACGTGGCCTGCGCGGCGCTGCCGCTGAGAATGTCTCTGGCAACAATCTTCCAGCGGCCGGGCGGATCGTTCAATGCCAGTTGTATTTTTCCGCGTCCCGCGTCACCGTCGTAGTTGATCTGCAGCGACCGGCGATAGTGGCGCCTGGACATGCCGGTGGGATCCACGACATCGATGGCGATTGATGTGCCGCCTTTGATGTCGGCCGGCAACGCGGCCGAGAAGTTCAGTTCGCTGCCTGGCTTGATTTCCGCGTCGACCCGCAGATCGAGATTTCCGGGCTTCACGGGCAACAGCGCATAACATCGGAAATCTGTTGGGAGATGTATCGGGCCCTGTGCCTCAAAGGTTGTGCGGACTTCATTCCTGTGCCCGAGATACTCACTTTTCTCGATGTCGTAGACATGGTAACGCCCGTCGAACACGATGTCCGCAGCGACGTTCGCCGAATCTTCCTGGCGCCAATAGAACACGGCCAGGACGGTCGCCTCACCGCTGCGATAGGCGACGATCTCCGTTCTGAGCGGTGCGTTGTCGACTGATCTTATCGAAAAACCGGCTTTGATCCCGGCCTCGGCAAAGATCCCGGCAAGCAGATCGCGATAGCCGCGGATCCTGAGGTTGTGGCTGCGTTTCTTGATGAAGCTGTTGTAGTTATTGAGATTGAAGTTGAGATAGACTGCCTTCCCCTTGCCGACTTGGTTGCGAATCATGGCCGGCTTGTCGCTTGCGACAAGTTCCGCGCCCGGCCTTGTCTTGAGGTCCTTGTCGAGCAGCTGGACATCGAGTCGATAGTCTTTGAGCGAGACCCGTTCCCCACCCTGGTCGCCTTTCTCTACACCGAAAACTTCATCCAGTGCACCACGTGCCAGCCGGGCGCCGTGATGATTGAATTCCGCCGTCCCGCCGTTGGCCGCGACCGTGCCGCCCGCAGCTACGTACGCCTTGATTTTTTCCAGCTCGACCGGGTAGATGGCCGTTGACTGCGGCAGGATCAGCAGTTTGTACGCTTCCGGCTGCAGTGCGTCCTCTGCCAGTTGCTCGTGGGACAGCAGATCGTACTGGAAGCCGAGATCCTCGAGCAGATTGCACCAGGCCCGGACGTTGTCCTCCCATGGCTCGAGATGCTTGTCGCCGCTGCTCGGGCCAGAAATGTACGTAGCGAGGCGCGACAGGCGTGAGTAATGCAGGGCGATTCGTGAATTGTCCCGCGTCGCGTCCTGCAGGAAGCGGGGGAGCCCGGTTTCGACGGCTTTGTCCATGAATCTGCGCCGCTCCTTGCCGTCCTTGGTCCAGCTGAAGTCCGGCGCCAGTGAGAGGGCTGGCGAGCACCAGTTCCCGATACCGCCGGTGGCGCCGTGGAAGAGCACCTTCCACATGTGCGGATAATGATAGACGTAGGGCTGATTGCGTTTTTCCAGGAAGCAGCGGAACACCTCGCCGAGGATCCACCATTCGTTGTAGCCTTTGACGTCGAGGATTTTTGCCAGCTGTATCCAATCGGTCCCGGCCTCGACAGTTGCGCCCATGGTGCCGGAGATGTGCAGTTCGGCAGGTGGGTCTGCCGCTTTGACCGTTTTGCGGCAGGTCTG
>JASLZG010000108.1:306-14025 GCA_030754995.1 Lentisphaeria bacterium | reverse complement strand
GTGGACTGACTTCTGATGAGCACCGCCGCCAGCGTCTCGGTCCCGCCAACGTATCCCACGTGGAAACCGACTTCGCTTTTAAGCTTCCCCGGGTCCATCGCCTCGAGAAAGGCCAGCGTGATGTCCCGCTCAAGCGGATTACCCATTTCGCCGGTATCGAAGAGCACCGCCGCGCTGTCCCATCCCGGCAGGGGGTCTTGCAGCGGATCGGGCGGATAATCGTAATAGTCCTCGACCCATTCCTGCGCCCCCTGCGTATCCTCGCGCGCCGTATCAAGTTCGTCCAGCAGCCACTGCCGCAAGGCGATGATCCTGCCGGGCGGGGGCAGGATGTCGTCTTCGGTCAGGAGAAAGGCGACTTTTTCCAGGTCACCGGTCGCCACGATCTCTTCCAGCGGCCCGGGATCGCTGCGAGTTTCCGGGACTTTAGCGGCGAACACCTCCGGTTCGATAGTCACCGCCAGTTGCAGGTCTGCCAGCGCCAACTCACCCCACACCTTCTCGGCACGTTTCTCGAGCTTCACCGTAACGCAATTGTCGCCCCAGCGGAGCCATGACGGGTCAAGCCGCCAGGAAATCCAGCCCGGCTTGGGGCAGTCTCGGCTGGACTCGACGCCGTCCAGGGAATGCCCATTGAGCGCCACAGTCAGGTCATCGTCCTCGATAAAGTGAAACAGCAGCCGCAACACGGCGTGCGGCGTCGCGGACGCTGCCAGGCGCTCCCCGTCCTCACCGGCGGTGAACTCGAGTGTCGCTTCTTCACTTTGCCGCAGCGCAAGCGGCAGCCGTGAAGGCCGGTCGAGAAAACGCTCCGCCTCGGCAAGCAGCTCGATGTGGTTGACGTGGTCGCGCTTCAATAGGGCGTTCTCGACCGTGGTGGTGCGGTCGAGTTTCATGAGTCTTTCCGGGTCGTCCGCCTCGAGATGCCGCAGTTGGTTGGGATTGAAAATATTGAACGAGTAGATACCATCGACGCCGCTGGCCCAGGCCGCCAGCGCCCGCCCCCGATGGACCTCGGCGGGAGCCCCCTGCTCGATGGCGCTGGCATAGACGGGCATATCGTGACTGTGTCCGAGCTCCACCAGATTCTTCCACGGATGAATCCGATAGTGTGCGCCGCCGACCAGGATGTCGACCAGTTTTTCCTCGATCCACACCGGTGTGTCCAGACCGAATGCCTTGGCCAGACCCACGTCATCCGGTATCCGGGTTGATACTACGATCGGCCGGCCGCGGTTCATGCCTACGTCTTCCGTCATCTTCCGGATGCGGCGCACCAGCTCCGTCATCTTGTCGCGGTTCTCCTGCCCGGCATCGGGATTGCCCCGGGCACTGGCCCGGAAGTAAAGGGGTGCGCGTACAAAATCGAGCTCGAGGCCGTCGATGTCGTAGTTGTGGCAGATCTCGGCGATGGTGTCGTACATCTTGTCGCGTACGTCCTGCCGTTCGTAATTGGCGCCGTACCAGGTCATGCACGAATCTCTGGCCGGCCAGCGTTTGGTGATGTGGTCCTGCAGAACTGTGAAAGCCCTCTCCTCGATACCACCGCCCAGCTTTGGCGGCTGGGCCAACCATCGTTCGGGATGCTCGGCTTTCCAGGGACTGCGCGTGTCCGGCATGGCCTGGTCGTGTTTGTCGTTCATCCGTATGGTCGTCCACATTTCAAGATCATGTTGGCGGCAGAAGTCCAGAACGATTTCCAGCACGTCCTTGCCGTCCATGAAATGACTCGGATGATTCCAGCCGTCCGGGGCGGCGAGGACCTTGTCCACCACGTACGGATAGCTCCGCTTGGCCCGGATATAATGGTCCACGCCTTCGTAGGAACCATGCACCAGGTAGTCGCAGACCTTGCTGTTGTGTGTCACCATGGCGAAACCGTGGGGGATCGGACAGTAGCTGATGGTTTCCACCTGGTCCTGGAACCCCTCGCAGCGCATTGCCAGGAAATCCTTTTCCGTTTTTGCCGGAAAATCGTCGCCATCGTTGTTCCAGATGAGACGTCGCTTCTTGTGCGCCAGTCGCCGCCGCTCTTTTCTGAGTTCCTCAAGTTTCATTTTCGCCACCTTCTGGGACTCCTGGTTTCCGCCCGGTTCAAATCAGGGAAAGCTACCAGAGGGGTAGCTGTGCTGCAAGCCAGTCGATAAGTAATAAATACATGGTATCTTTTCCTGACCAAAGGGCACCGGAAGGAACGCTATGAGCCAGTGCAATCCAGTACTGTGTACAGCCGGAATGATCCTGCTATGCGTCGGATACGCTACCGACGCGACTGCGCAGGACGAGGTGGTCGCCCCACCGAGCTGGACGCAACACGAGCAGGACCGGGGCTACGTCGTCTTCGAACATACGACGATGGCGGGTTTTCCGGACCACCATGTGCCCGCGCGGAATGCAGTTGTCAAGAAGCTGTCGTGCGTGCTTGCCCGCGGCGAATACGAGTCACTTCAGATCGGTGTGCACGCCCTGGCCGACGACGTCAAAGACATCCGGATCACCGTGACCTCGGATCTGGAAGTGCACACCTGTCACCGCATCAGGCCGGCGGACAAGAAAGAACTGGCATCCCGTCCGGATGAGATGAAAGAGCTGGCGCGGTGGCACCCGAGTGCCGTGCTTCTTCAGCGGGGCAGCGTGGTTGAACGCCTCGGCCAACACCAGAGCGTCAATTTCTGGGTGACATTTTGTGCCGATGACAAGACGCGCGCCGGCCTGCACCGGGGCAAGGTCACCATAAGAACCGCGGGCCGGGCGGAAACTGTGCTGGATCTCGAGGTCAATGTGCGGCCGTTCAGGCTGCCGACGCCGCGAGCGGCGTTCGGCCTGTACTTTGAAGAGCGGCTGCTGCCGAGCCGCGGCCAGGACTACTCCGCGGATGAGATACTGGTCATGTTCCGGGACATCGTCGCGCACGGCCACAATTCCCTGTACTTCTACCCGGCGGGAAGTTACAAGGAATTGCCGCCGAAGGGCACGGTTTTTTCCAAGCAACTGCCCATGGCAAAACAGGCCGGCCTGTTTAGTGACCTGAACGTCCCGTCGATTATCGTCGGCGGCATTGGCACCAATGACGAACAGAACAGAGCGGCGCTGGCGTGGCTGCAAACGGAGGGCCGCAAGCAGGGCTGGCCCGAGATGGTTCAGTGGGACGCCGATGAGCCGAAGTATCCCTGGGATGAGATCAGGGATAGATTCGAACAGGTCCGCGCTCTGCCGGCGCGGTTCATCGCATCGATGAGCCTGACCGCGGCGGCATACGGGCATGGCGCGATGTTTGATGTCGTCCAGGTCATGGACGGCGGCGTCACGCCCGAGCTGCAGGCCGAAGCCGAACGCATGGGATCGGAGGTCTGGACCTATTCGTTCCGCATCCGGCGAGAGGGTTTTTTCCCCTTCCGCAGCCGCTACTATGCCGGGCTCTACACCTGGGCATATAAGCTCGGGGGCAATTACGTCTGGGCGTATCACCACGGCGCACACAGCCAGGTCTGGTTTGCGCCGGACAGCCTCGAGCCGATGCCCGGCATGGGCTGGGAAGCCCGCCGGGAAGGTATTGACGACTACCGCTACCTGCAGATGCTGGAAGATTGCGTGACTGCGAACCCAGACAAGCCCCTGGCCGTTGAAGCCGCGGCCTGGCTCGAGGCCTTGCGGGTTCGCATCGTGGCGACCAATCCCATTGAGGTGAAGCCGGACAAACCGCTGGGGCTGGCCGAATACGACGAGATTCGAGCCCGGGCGGCTAGCTACGTCCAGGCGCTCGGTCCGGTTCCCGAACAGGCCTTCCAGCGCCGGGCGGTCCCCCAGCTCAAGGACGAGGCGGCGGCATACCGGGGCAAGTCGGTGGCCGAGTGCATCGCCGGGTTGGGCCGCGCCGACATGTGGCAGCGGCGGGCGGCGGCCTGGGGACTGTACGAGTTGGGCCGACCGGCAGCGCCGGCCACCGAGCTGCTGGCCCAATCACTCGACGACCCGGAAGTACGCATGCCTGCGCTGCACGCGCTCGAAGCGATTGGGCCGGGCGCATTCCGGGCGGTGCCGAAGATCACGTTGCTGCTGCAACATGCCGATTTTTACGTGCGCACTGGTGCCGTCATGACGCTGGGAGAGATTGGCTGCCCGATGGTCAAACGCGAGCGTAATGGGATTCGATCGCCCTCGCCACATGCCGCCGCTGTAGTCGGTCCGCTGGTGAGTGCCCTGCAGGACGATCATCCAGAGATCGTATACCAGGCGGCGGGCATGCTCTCCGTCATGGGCTCCCTGGGCCAGCCCGTAGTGCCGGAGGCAATCAGAATGCTTGATGATCCTGACGAACCGCGCTGGCGGGCGGCGATCAAACTGATCACCGGCCTGGGGCCCGAAGGTGCGCCAGCGGCATCAAAGCTCGCCGAGCTGCACGAGAGCAAACCCGGTGACGAGGACATCATCAACGCGCTGGCAGCGATCGGTCCGGCGGCCGCGCCAGCCATCCCGGCGCTGGAAAAGTACGTCGCCAAGGGGAATCCCGGCCGCAGGCAGGCGGACTCTTATCACGCGCTCTTCTGCATCGGGGGCGAGATTTCCGATCTCAGGAAAATGGTCGGCTGGCTCACGGATGCGAACGTGAGTACCGACACCAGGAAGCACGTCGCCGAGATCTTCGAGCGATTGGGGACAACGGCGGGACCCGTTGCCGATGAGGTCCGCCGGATACTCGAGGGGGGAGAACCCGCAAAAGAGACGGCAGAAAAGAGAGAGTCCGGTTTTGGCGCAACGTCGCCGGCGGAGGCGCACTACGTGGATGGCGCCGACTGCAGGCAACTTGTCGGCAGCCTGAAACAGGTGGCGACGCTGCCGCTGGACGGCTGGCTGTTCAAGGCCGATCCCAAGAGGGTCGGCGTTGAGCAGGGCTATTTCAAGCCGAGTTACCCGACAAAGGATTTCGCCAGGATTCGAGTCGGCGCCTTCTGGGATGACCAGGGCTATAAGGGGCTTGGAGCGGGATGGTATCGGCTGGCGTACCAGTGCCCCGACCTGCCCGCGGGCAAGCGGGTGTTCCTGCATTTCGAGTCGGTGGACGAAACTGCCTGCCTATACATAGACGGTAGGCGCGTTGCCTGGTACGACACCGCCTATCCCAATCTAACCTGGAAGTCGCCGTTCCTCCTTGATGTCACGGGCAGCCTCAACAGTGGCGGCACGCACCTTCTGGCGATACGGGTTGGGAACGAATCCGGACTCGGCGGAATTTACAGGCCGGTGAGTGTGATGGTAGAGAAGTGAAATACGACGCAATCATCGTCGGTGCGGGCGAAATCACGCTCACCTCTTCGGACCCGCATCGACACCCCGCGCTGGGCTTCAACTGCCCGGCGGAGTCCTTCGGCCGCGAGCGACTGCGCGAGGCGGCTACCAGCCACCACGTCTCAGCGACCTGCAAGATGGGGCTCGACCCGGACCCGATGGCGGTGGTCAGATCAGTACGGCAAAGGCCACGGCGTCGAGGGGCTGCGGGTGGCCGACGCCTCGATCATGCCCGATTGTGTCCGCGCCAACACCAACGTGACCTGCATGGTCATCGGTGAACGGGTAGCGGGTTTCATGCGGCAGGGGCACGCCGCGACTGATTGATCAACTGACGTCAAAAGTTTTCAAGACCCGCAGCTTTCCGGGGCTTTACGCCGGTCCAGCAACCTCGTTCGTGGGGGGGGGGAGGGTGTGGGCAATTCCGGAAAAAATGCCATTTCTGTTCAGGCGCCATATGTAGATAATACCCGGTGTCAGAATAGGAATCAGATCGTATATTCGGTGATCTATGGATCAGCTTCGCATTGTGACAGGACCGGCACCCGACCCGCTCGTGGCGTTCGCGGCAGACGAATTGACGCGGTATGTCGATCGACTGTTTGGAGTTCAGGCGGAGATCTCGGCCGAGACGCGGGTGAGTGAGGCGGTCGTTTATCTCGATGGCGCGGCGCTCGCTGTCCACCCCCCCAGCGACGATCAGGCGTTCATCTTGCGCCGCATCGATGACGAGATCCATGATGCGTTCCTGGCGATCGGCGGCAGCCCGGTGGCGACGTTGTGGGCGGTGTATGATCTGGTCGAGCGCTGGGGCGTTCGATATCTGCTGCACGGCGACGTGTTTCCCGAGGACCCCGGCGCCTTCCACTTCCCGCCGGTCGACGAGATGTTCAGCCCCAATCTGCGGTCGCGATCCTGGCGTTTGATCAATGATTTTCTTTGCGGTTGCGAGTCGTGGGGGCTCGAGGAAAATTGCCGCTTCATCGATCAAATCGCCAAACTGAAATACAACGAGGTCTTGCTGGCGCTTTGGCCCTGGCAATCCTATCTGCATTACGAGTTTCGCGGGGTGGTCAAAGAAACCGGTGTATCCTGCTACGATTTTGATTTTTCCATTGACGAGCAGACCGTCGGCCGGGCGATTTTCGAAGATGTCGAGCGCTTCGAGAACCCGGCGTTCATCGGTCTCGAGGATGATTATCCGGCCCGCCATGAAGCTGCGAAACAGCTGGCCCAGGGCATCATCGACCATGCCCGTGCCCGCGGCATGAAAACCGGTATTTTAGTCAGTATTCTTGAATTCCCGCCCGAATTCATGGCGGCGTTGCCGGGCGCCGTAGACGCGAGGCAAACCGGTGGCGTGACCAGCCGTCCCGGTGATCGGCAGCGTCCCGACGATCCGCTGCTGCTCGATCTGGTCCGCACCGTCATCCGGGCAACGGTACGGACCTATCCCGATGTGGATTACTTGTTCGTCAGCGCGCCGGAACGCCGATCCTGGATGGCGCTGGCAGCGGCGGCATGGGAAGAACTCGATGCCCGGTATGCAATATCGCAGGTGATGAGCCTCGAAACGGCAATCGCCAACGCGGCAAAACGGACCCAGATGCATGGCGGCGCCGAGCGTGCCATCGGCCGCGTCAAGGCGGATATCGTCATGCTGTACATGTTGGATCGGGCGCTGACCGACAGCGATGCCTTCGAACGACCCGACGGCACATCACCGACGCTCGTCTATGCCGAATTGGCTGACGAACTGTGGCCGCTGCTGCCGAAAATATGCCGGCCCGGCAGCGAACTGTCCGATGTCGTCGACTACACGGCGCGACGGGTCGTGGACCAGATCGATATGCTGGATTATGTGCCGGCAGCTGAGATGCCCAGTCGTTTTGTGTTCACCTTTGAGGACGACAACATCGGGGTGCTGCCGCAACTGGCCGTGAAACCGTTGCATCAACTGGCGACGGCAATGCGTGAGCGCGGCTGGCACGGCTTCATGACGCGATTCTGGACCATCGGTTGCCACGATCTGACGGCGCATTATCTCGCCCGCTCGTCGTGGGACGCCGCGCTCACCCCGCAACAGACCTGTTCAGAGCTCGCGGCCGAAGTGTGCGGCGCGGACTGCGTCGCACTGGTGGTCGAGGCCTGGGAATTGATCGAGTCGGTGACCGATGCATTCGACCGGCATGGGCTGAGTTTCGCCTTTACGGTGCCGAATATGATGATGCATTACTGGGACGCGCGACAGCCCTTGGATGCGGTGTTCCTGGACATTCGCAGCAAGTATGCGCGGGCCCATGATGCGATGCTCGAGGCCGCAGGTCACACCAGGCTGCCGGGGAAATCCTTCGTCGATTATTTCATCGGACGCCTGTGTTTCGCCATGCGCTACATCGATGCCGTGGAGGCGGTCGCCGCCGCCGGCTTCGCGGCCGCCGAAGGGCGGCATCGGGATGTTGTCGAGCAGCTGCGGAAAGCATTGGCGGCCATGGATGAGGCGCTGGAAGCGTACGCCGCCGTCGCGGTCGATAACTCGGACCGGGGTGCGGTTGCGGCGCTCAACAAGTTTTGCTATCGTCCGATTCAAGCCAAGCTGCTGGAGTGGTGTTGACGACAAGTAACATAGGTGAAATCGACCCGGTCGTTTGCGGGCGGATCTGGACTTCCGCGGTCACCCGGCAGGCACTGCTGCGGGTCTGCGAAGACATCGGTCCGCATCTTGCCGGATCACCCGGAATGGCGGCGGCAGTCGACTGCGTGCAGGCAATCATGCGCGACTGTGGCGCCAGGCGCCTGTGGACAGAGCCGGTCGCGTTGAGCACCTGGCAGCGTGGCGACGTTGCGCTCGAGGTCGGCGGCAAGACATTCGACCAGGCACAGGTGCTGCAGTTCCTGTTGACCGATCCAGCCGACGTCCGCGGTCCGCTGATCGATGCCGGCTCCGGCAACGCAGCGCAAATAAAGGCGCTTGGCGATGCCGCGGCCGGGGCAATCCTTTTGGCCCGGGAGATCCATGGCCCCACCAGCAAGCGGATGCCGGGTGAGATGAGCGCCGCCGCGCTCGAGGCCGGCGCCGTCGGCGCGATCTCGATCGCCAGCGAAACGATGGGCCTGCCCATGTCGGGCATGGACCGGGGCATGGACCGGGACACGGACGGAGGCACGTTCCCCGTCTTTGGCGTCTCGCGGACGCTCGCAACGTGCCTGTCCCGTGCTGCGGCCGGGCGCGACACCGTGCGACTGGTGGGTGACGGACACTGCGTCGACGGGGCCTGCCGGAACATCGTTGCCGAGCTCGGTCCCGAAGACGCACCGATCGTCATCATCAGTGCGCATCTTGACGGATACGACATCTCCCCCAGTGCCAGCGACAACATGACCGGGATCTGCTGTATGCTCGAGATGTTGAACGCTCTGGCGCCGTTTGAAGAACAGTTCAAACGCCGCCTCCGCGTCATCGCCTTTACCGGTGAAGAGCTGGGCTTCCTTGGCTCCCGTGCATATGTCGAGCAGCATGTCGACGAACATGACGACATCATGTTCCAGTTCAACATGGACTCGTTGTTTGATCAAACCGCCAGGGGCGTGGCGATGTTCTGGTGCCGCCCCGCGATTGCTTACATGCAAAGTCTGTTTGCCGACGCCGACCGGCCGGTCACTGTCGTTGACATGCTGGGGATGTCGTCCGATTACGTGCCGTTCGAGTTGCAGGGTATCCCCACGGCACGTCCGGCAATGCTCAGCGGCACCTTTCCAACCTGTCACCACACGCCCGGTGACACGGTCGACAAGGTCCAGCCGGAAGAAATCAAGCGCAACGCCATGGGGTTTGCCCAGATGGTTCTGCGCCTGCTGTTGACCGATGAGCCGTTTCCGGCAACCCGCCTGACACGTGATGAGATCATCGCGGAGATGCAGCGATGGCACTGTTATGAGCAGTGGCAAAGCTGCGGCTATCTGGGCATGTTGCGCGGACAGTAAGGAAAGTCCATATGCAAACAAAGCGCATTGTCGAGCAATACCACGAAGACGGTTTTGTAATCGTCCGGCAACTGTTCAGTGCTGACGAAATCGCGACCCTCGACCAGCACCTTCGTGACTTCATCAGCGATGTCGTGCCCACGCTCGACTCCGGCGACGTTTATTTCGAGGACACGCCGAATCGCCCGGTCAAAAGTATTTTCCGGCTGGAAGAACACGACCCGTACTTTCAGCAACTGGCCGATGACCGCCGAATCCGGGACCTTGTCACAGCCCTCCTCGGCGATGCTGATTTTACCCGTCTCAGCACTGGTTTTTTCGGCAAGGCCGCGGGTGATGGGTCGGTGGTGCCGTGCCATCAGGACAACGCCTTCCAGTTCTGGGTGCCGCCCGAGGCCCTGGGTGTGACCATTGCTGTCGATGCATCAACCGTTGACAATGGCGCCCTGATCTGTCAGCAAGGGTCGCATCGTCTGGGTATGCTGCCGCATCAGCCGTCAGGCGTGATGGGCTTCAGCATGCAACTGGTTGAACCGCCGGATCTGGCAGCCCACCCCGAAGTCGCGCTCTGCATGAACCCTGGCGATGTTGCGGTACATCATATCACAACGGTCCATCGCAGCGATGCGAATCGGACCGATCGTGCCCGCCGCCAACTGGCGATCGGTTATCGCTCTTCTCGAGCGCAAGGGGATGAGGCGGCGCGAACCGCTCACCGGGCGCTGCTGGCAGAGCTGCATGCACGGAATCCGCCGCCTTGACCCGGCACAGCCATGAAGGCAGAATGGCTAAACGGCAAGTTCGCTGATGACCAGCGCCTCGTCGGTCACGATGTCGTCCGGCTTGCCACTGTGAATGCATAAATTGACGTACAAGTGCTCGTGCGCCAGGGGTGCCCCGAGCCGGTCACCAGGAATTTCGCCGCCGCCGGCCGTTCCGGGATGAGTGCGAATTCCCCACCTCGGACTGGTTGACGGTGCGCTCGAAGGCTATTGTGCCGGAGGGGGGAGCCTGAAGTTCTTCAACATGGTTCGAGCAGCCAGGCTGTCACGAGACCATGATTCCCAGCGACCGCCCGGCTCGTGGCGGCTGCCCTTGGAACGTCGGCCCAGTCCCGGATGAACACGCCGGCCGGCGACGACGTGGTGACCGTTTAGAATTACCGGGGAGGAGGATAAAGTGGACAAGCCTAATATTGTTCTTATTACGACCGATCAACAGCGGTTCGATACCATTGCGGCGCTGGGAAACGACACGATCTTCACGCCGCACCTGGACTGGTTGACACAGCAGGGGGTGGCTTTTACCCGCGCATACAGCGACTGCCCGCTGTGCGCACCGGCGCGGCAAACGATAATGACCGGCCAACATGCTTCAACCCACGGCATGCTGGACAACTGGGGCGTCACCCCCAACGGCTGCCCGACGCTCCCAGGCATCTTGACCGCGGCGGGGTATCAAACGCGTGCCATCGGCAAAATGCATTTTAATCCGCCGCGGGGCCACCATGGGTTTGAGCATATGGAGATAACCCAGGACTACTTCCGCTATATGGCCAGGCATTTCCCGCACCAGCGGCCGATCGACCACGGCATAGGGGGCAACGAAATGGCCCCCGCCCTCGATACCGTGCCGGTGAGCCAGACCCATACCCACTGGGTCGTGGATCGGGCCATGAATTTCCTCGAAACACGTGACAATACCCGTCCTTTCCTGCTCAATATCGGCTTCTTCGATCCCCATCCGCCGTTTGATCCACATAAAGACTTCTGGGATCTCTATGATGGCATTGAGATGCCGGAACCCGTTTACGGAGATTGGTCGCAAAGCCTGGAGGATGTCCCGCAAGGCTATATGGAACCAACCTATTGGTTGAATAGTGTGCATCGCTTCTCCAGGAAACAGTTGGCTGCCAGCTGCCGGGCATACTACGCCAGCATTACGCAGATAGACTACAAGCTCGGCCTGCTCTTCGGCCGGCTGGCGGAGCTGGGGTTGATGGAAAACACCTGGATCATCTTTGTCTCTGATCATGGAGAAATGATGGGCGACCATCACATGGGCGCCAAGGTCGTCTTCTTCGAAGGCTCGGCGCACATTCCCTTATTGATCCGCCCGCCGGCGGATACTGCGGAACAGTACCTCAAACTGCGCGGGTCGCAGTGCGCCGGGCTTGCCAACCTGGCCGACATCATGCCCACCTGCCTGTCCCTGGCCGGTGCCGCGCCGCCCGGCAATGTGAAGCTTGACGGCCTGAACCTGCTGGACATGGCTGAAGGGAAAGTGAGTCGCCCCCACCTGGTCGGTGTCGGCAAATTCCACATGGTACACGACGGCCGGTACAAGTATAACTTTGCCGGCGCCGGTGGCAGTGAGTTGCTTTTTGACCTGGAGAACGATCCGTTGGAACAGAAGAACCTGGCCCGGGAACCCGGCGAGGAAGATACCCTGAACCGGCTGCGCCGGATCCTGTACACGCAGCTGGAGCAGCAAGGCCATCCCGCGGCCCGGGACGGTCAATTGATCTGCGTGGAGGAGCCCAGGAGTGAAGCGGAGGTTCGGGCCCATGGCGCCTATCCCGCATTTGAGACTCCCGCAGCGCTGTTGTCCATCGATCCCATGCCGCTGACCGGTGCATGATAACGGCGGCCGACAAGTTGTTCCCCCGGTCGTCGTGAGCCGCCGTCAGTTGGTGATGGCCGGCCCCCAGCTCGGTCTATCGATAAGGGAATTTTATGACTGGAAAAGAGGACGAACTTCACCTGGCGTTGCCGGTGAACAACCCCAGCTGGCTTGACGGCCCGAAGGAAACCGAACGCCTGATAGAGTTCTGTCGCCGAATCGGTGTTGATACCATCCAGACGGGAATAATGAGAGGGTTGATGGGGGCAGAAGTTTGTCCCCAGGAATTTTTCCCCGGGGAAAGCGAAATAAAATCCCTGCGTGAGAAGCATTCAAGGGTCACCCGGCCGTTGAAAGCTGCCGGGTTCTGGCTGGTCCTTGATCTGCCGACCCTGCTTCATGGCTTTGAACTGGCCCGGCACCCGTTCAAGCGAATGGTGGGCATAACCGGGAACCAACTGGAATCGCCTTGTCCCCTTGACCCCCAATGGCAGGACTATATCTGCGGTTTTTTCGCCAGTTTTGCCGACGTTGGTTATGACTGGCTCTGGCCGGACGACGACTTTCGAATGGACAACCATATTGAGCTGCACGCCTGCTATTGCAGTGACCACCTGGAGACCTTCAGCCACCGGTACGGACATCGCCTCACCAGGGAGGAAATCCGTGGGATCCTTCAAAAACGGCTGCCCATTTCCGGGGCCGAAGAAAAGATCAAGTCAGATTGGTTTGAGTTCAAGCGGCTGAACCTGGAAGAGGTCGCCGGCAAGATTTCCCAGGCCATCCACCAGGTCAACAAGGCGTGCGGCTTCGGCGGTACCCTGGCCGGTTTCGACACCGCATCCCTGGGCGGCTGCAAGGTTCGCACGCTCCTGCAGAAAATGGCTGGTCAAGGCAACCGGATACACGCCCGGGTGGGCTGTGGCGGTTACCGTGATTACGACCGGACCGGCAAACTGCAGGCCATGTACGCCGGATTGCTGCAGAAAATGCTTCTGCCCCACGACGCCTGGGTTTTTAGTGAGCACAGTTGCTGGCCGACCAACCGGTTCAACCGTTCCGCAACCGACTTTCTTTTTCAGATGGTCCACGCGGTAAGCCACGGTTATAAACACCTGCTTCTTTTCCCCAACATAAGGGAAGGCACGGTTTACCGGGGGCAAATTGAGCGCCACCTCCCGTTCCTGAAAAATCTCAGCCGGGCGATCCCCCGCGACTCGGTCCCTTCGGGAGCCGCCCTCGTATACACGGAAGAATGTGCCTTTTACCAGGGGCTTGATGAAACCCGGGTCGAAACCGGGCATCTCGCTTATGAATGTCTTTCGCGGCTGGGCATTCCCCTTCGCCTGGTCGAGGCCGGCCAGGTCGAAACCGTTCCCGGCCCATTCATTGTCCCGGGAAATGTCGTCATGCGGGTCTGGGACCAATTCCCGTGGCTGATCAGGAACGGGTTGCTGCTCGACGGCGAGGCGGTCGAATTGCTGGCGGCGCACGATCGGTTGTCAGGCCTCGGCGTTACCACCGGGGAACCCATTAACACGGCGTTGCGTGAATACTTCAGGCCCGGTTTTTTGAACGGGCCGGATGAACCCGCGATTGAAAACTCCCCCTTACGGGTCTTCCGGGATTTGTGGCATCACCCCTTTCTCCGACTGGTGCCCGAAGACCAAAAGTGGCAGGTGACTTCCGAGTTCCATGATGCAAGCCAAAACTGTGTCGGCCCGGAACTGATGGTGAAATCAGATGAACACGGCCGGATAGCTGTCACCGCTTCCTGTTTCCGGCATGACCACCAGGGCTTCCTGAACCAGCCCCGTCAACGGCAGT
>JASLZG010000108.1:0-296 GCA_030754995.1 Lentisphaeria bacterium | reverse complement strand
AGTACGGTGCGCTGCTGGAGTGGTTGGGCAATAAGCCCTTGCCCGTAAGGATCACTGATTCGGTTGACCTTCAACCGGTGGTCATGGAGGGCGGCGAAAAAACGGTCATCGCTTTTTTCAATTTCTCCCGCGATGACGCGGCACCGTTGCAGCTTGAAATCCCGGGCCGTGGAAAGGTGCCGAAAATTAAACAACTGACCTCGCCCGATGGCCGATTCGAAAAAGTTCCCGGATATAAGGCCGAGGAAAAAGAGTCGACCGTCGAGATAACCTTTCCGGATCAATTGCCGGTGCCG
>JASLZG010000107.1 GCA_030754995.1 Lentisphaeria bacterium | reverse complement strand
CGTTTCACTCGAACGTGCTAAATCGTCTGTTGGAAATCCCGTACGGTTTTCTTACGGGGGTTACCAGTCATACCTGGTTTCTGCATCATGTGATTGGTCATCACCAACACTACTTGGATCAGTCCTTGGACGAATCTCGCTGGAAGCGAGATGACGGCACGCCCATGAGGGAATTGGAGTATGCAACGGTTGTTGCCGCCACGGGTTATCACCGCGCATTCATGGCCGGAAAACGTCATCCAAAGCATCGCATGAACTTCGTGCTGATGTTGCTGCTCCAGTTGACTATCCTCGGCAGTTTCTTTTGGTACAACTGGCAAAATGCGTTGTTTGTCTTTTTGTTGCCTATGGCGATTTCGTTGTTTCTCACGGCCTGGCACACGTACTACCATCATTGCGGCCTTAATGCTGAGAATGATCACGAAGCATCATGGAACATCACCCACAAATGGTACAACATTCTTACCGGCAATCTTGGCTATCATACGGCCCACCATCTTCGCGGCGGTCTGCATTGGTCGAAACTTCCGAGATTCCATGACACGATTGTAGAGAAGATTCCCGATAGATTGTATAGGAAGCCGTGTATTCCCTTTAAGTGGATGCCGTCAATATGAATCTGAATGCGTTTTGGCTTGCGACGCCAAAGCCGTTGTTGATATTGGGCCGATGGCGGGTGTTACGGATACTGCATTTCGCCAGATGATCTGCAAATATGGATCCTCCCGTGTCCGTTGTATTCCAATGTTCGCATCAACGGCCGGGAACGATCGTTCCTCGGCAAGACACAGCGATAGGCAAGGATGGATGTGAATGAACAACTGATCACCGTCAAGATCGAGGACATCGCCTTCGGCGGCGACGGTGTGGGCCGGCTGGCCGACGGCCGGGTCGTCTTCGTGCCGTACACGGCGGTCGGCGATGTTGTGCACGTGCGTGTGGTCCGGCAACAGCGCCGGTACGCTCGCGGCGAAGTCGAGCAATTGCTGACGCCCGGCCCGGCCCGCGCCGAACCGCCATGTGCCTACTACGGCACCTGCAACGGTTGCCGCTATCAGCATATCGATGGCGCCGCCGCGTTGTCTCACAAGACGCAGCAATTGCAGGAAATTCTCCAGCGGATCGGCGGCATCGCAGACGCCCCCGATGTCGATCCGGTCGTTGCCAGCCCGCAACCCTACGGCTACCGCAACAAATTGAAACTGCGCCGCAGCGGCAAGGGTTACGGCTACCTCGCCGCCGACAATCGGACCGTCGTCCCGATCGAACGCTGCGAAATTGCGGACTCCGCAATCAATGGGGCACTGGCCGCGGCACGGCCGACGCTGCGGGACGAGACCGTGACCTTCCGGGTCGATGCCACCGGCACTGTCCATTATTACGGCGACACGGGCACGGACGCCCTGTGGCTGACAGAGTCGCTGGGCGATGGGAACATGATGGTGCCGCTCACAGGATTCTGTCAGGTCAACCCGGCGGTCGGCAGCCAGCTCGTGGACTGGGTGCGCCGGCAGTTTGCGGCGACACCGACGACGCACCTGATCGATCTGTATGCCGGTGCCGGTGTCTTTGCGATCGTTCTGGCGGCTGTCGCGGAGACGGTGTGTGCCGTGGAATCGCAGGCGGCGGCGGTGGCGGCGGCAAAGGCGAATGCCGAGGCCCGCGGTCTGCCGAACATCGCTTTCGTCGAGCGACGCGTCGAGCGGAATCTTTCGGAGGTTTTCGAAGGCTGCGATGCGGCCGCAACAACGATCGTTCTGGATCCGCCGCGGCAGGGATGCGGCCGCGGCGTCATTGAAAAGATTGCGCAGTTCGCACCGCACCGGCTGATTTACGTCTCTTGCAATGCGGCGACGCTGGCCCGCGACGTTCGCACGTTGGCTGCGGCAATGGCGCTGGAACGACTGGCGCTTTTCGACATGTTTCCACAGACGACGCACTTCGAGTCGGTGGCACTGTTCCGAGCGCTTCCGTAGCGGACGGCATCAATCGACTTGCCGGAACAGGTCGTCGGGTACAGGGCTGTCGTCGGGCTTGGCGAGCCGGATTTTCTTGAATTGGACAATCGTGCGCCAGCCGGCGTTCGAGATGGCAATGCGATTGATGACGTAAACGTCATTGATCTTCTTCAAATCCTTGAACTCGAGTCGACGATACGGTTTTTTCTCCAGCTCGCCGGCAAACCACTCGACCGCCATCGGGAAGATGTATTTGCGTGATACCCAGACCTTGACGGTTTCGTCGGCCTGCGGATTTCGCAAACGTACGACGCGACAAACACGCCCACCGAATTTTTCGCGGTCGAGCTCTTCGACAAAGTTCCAGTACAGAAACGACAGGGTCAGGTCAGAAGGTCGAATGCCACGGTCCGCCAGGGTCACGGCGCCGGGCTGCGCAGCGCGCTGCTCATGTACGGTTGTGCCTTCGAGACCGTCCAGGAAATTCTGCCCGACCATGTAGACCTGGTCGTCATTGAAAATCACCTGTGCTGAGACGCGCTCCGACGAAAAGCGTGCCCGCAGTTCCACGGGTACCTTTTCCTGGCGCTTGCCGTCGCGCTTGTGACTGACAGTCCCCTCAAAAATGCCCCAGGAAAGTTCAATGGGCGGCTGGCGCATGTACGCCAGGAAGGTGTCGATCGCCATCTCATCGTCGCCGTTTGCACCGGCGATTGAAGCCGCGATCAGTGCGAGCGTGGCGCTGATGGTTCGAATGTGCAATCGCATGAAATACTCCAGGCTTGCCGCCGGTTGTTGTTGGACGACAAAATCGGGAGAAAGATTCATTTGCCACTGAAAATCAGCATCATGGCGGCAGCGAGTGCCACCAGCGTGATGACCGCGATCCTCAGCTGCTGCTCGGGCAGCCTGCCGGTCAACCGGCTGCCGAAGTAGACGCCGACGACCGACCCGAGCGCCATCCACAGGGCCGTACGGACATCGATCTGCTTGCCGAACAGGTAGACGACGGAAGTCAGCAGCATCAGCACCAGGGTGGTGAACACCGTCGTGCCGACGGTGTAGCGGGCCGGCAATTTGAAGTGAAGAATCATCAACGGCACGACGACGACGGCGCTGATTGCCGTGGCACCGACGACTGCACCGACAACGATCGACAGCACGATTGACGCAAACAGACTGCCACCGCCGGGCTGCACTGGTGCCGGTTCTTCGCCCTGAGTCCGGCGGGACCGGCGGATCAGATTGATCGTCATCAGGATGACGGCAAGGAAAATAACCGCGATGATCGACAGTCTGAGCTGCTGCTGAAAGGCATCGGTCAACTGCTCGTTCTGCTCGTGGACCGCCATGTAACGATTGATGGCGATGGTCACCACAAGGTTGCCGGGCACGGCACCGATGAGGAATCTTTTGGCTACCGCGAAATCGACGTTGTTCAGCGCAATATGCCGCGGCCCGGCAAATACCTTGGCCGCGAACGAGTAGAGGCTGGCGGTGCCGACCGCCTCGGACGAGGTGAATCCCAGCCACAAGGTGAGCAGCGGCAGCATGAAAACGGCACCGCCGATGCTGGTGAGGCCGATTGCAAAGCCTACCGCTCCGCCAAACAGCAGGCGCAGAAAAATTTCTTCAATCACCGATCAATGAACCTGGGCGCACATAATGCTGGATTCGCCGTGCAGTTTTTCGATCATTGCTTTCTTGACACCGACAATCTTCTTCGGCAGTCGTGTGTCAGTGACGATATGGCCATCCGCAAAAAGGATGTTGTAGCCATTCGGATGCGGTGCCGGGACATTCGGCGAGACGCAGTTGATTTCGATCATCACCCACTTCTTTGCCGGATTACGGACGTTTCGTTTACCGGCGAGATCGTCGTTGTAGACGAAGCCCAGACCTTTTCCCTTGAGGCTGTCGGGCAGTGCCGGGCACGTCCAGATGTCCCTGGCACGGACCGCTTTGCGCTTGCCGTGCAGAATGACGCTGATGCTGTCCTCGCCCCGCAGCGGATCGTCGGGATAGAAGGCGGCCTTGGGATAGTGGCCGTTCTCCAGATTGTAGGAGGTCATCAGGATGCTGATCTGCCGGAGGTTGTTGAAACACTCGGCCTCGTAGCCCTTCTCCTTGACCTTGGCATACTGCGTTCCCGGGATACTGGTGACGATCGCGGCGACCGCCAGGATTTCAGTCAACGAAAACCGGCGAATGACATAACGGCGTTTACCGTTCTTCGGGGTGTTGAACATGATCTCCCTCCTTGCCGTTGATGCGCGGCCAAATAAGCAGGTTACCTATCGTTTCGTTCGCCTTGTCGAGGTAGGCGGCTTGCTGGCGGTCGCCCTCCTGGTGCTGAGCCAACACCCAGTAGGCAAGACCCCGGAACACCCGCGGCAACTCCTCCGCGGCAACCACAAGTTGACCGCGGCTGGCATTGTCGTTCATGGCGGCCGCCAGCAAGCCAATATAGGTTGTTGCGTTGTCCGGGTCAAATGTCGACTGCCCGTCGACCGGCGGCGGCACCAGGGCAGCGAACAGCGCCAGTGCCTTGGCCGATTGCCGCGCCTGCCACAGTGCGACGGCAGCTTCGAACTGTGCCAGCTGGCCGTTGAACGTCTGCAGTCCGGCCCCGGGATCGGCGATGACGGCCGATTCGTATTCGACGGACAGTTGACGCAGCGCTTTGGCCGCCGTCAGGTAATTGCCCGCCGCCAGGTCGAGCCGTGCCAACAGGTGGCGACCGGCGAGGACGAAGCCGTGCCGATCGTCGTCGTCCTCCTCGTACAGGGTGTCGCTGCTGCCGGCACCGCCGGCGGCCCACGCCGCCATGGCGGCGAGGTGTTGCCGTGCCGCAGCGTAGTCACCGGCGGCGACGGCCGCCATCACCTGATCGTGCAGCCGATTGCCTTCGATTTGTTCTTCCGTGCCCTGGCCGAGCAGCTTTTCGACCTGGTTCGACTTCGACTGGGCCGAGAGTTTCGGGATCAGGCTGTGGTAATTCATGGCGCGCTCTTGCCGGCTCTTGAGCATGTAGATGGCCGCGATCGACACCAGCGCCGAGATGATCACGAAACTCAGCAGCTTATGCTTGCGCAGGCGTTTCTCGAACTTTTCGCCGATTGTAGGGTTGCGGACGGACACCGATTTGCCGGACAGGCAGGCTTCGAGATCGGCAACTGCGGCAGACATCCCGGCGTAGCGCCGGCCGGTCTCCTTCTCGAGCATCTTCATCAGCACGGCGTTGAGGTTGCGGCCGATGTCGCGGCGCCGGTGTTTCCGCGCCGGCGCCGGCTCGACCTGGCACACGATCCGGAACACCTCGGGCAGCCGCATATCGTCACTGATTTCATAGGGCAGCCTGCCGGTCAGCAGTTCGTACAGGAGTACACCGAAACTGTAGATATCCGACTGGGCGGTGACGTCCTTGGCGCCGTGGCCGGCCTGCTCCGGCGACATGTAGCACGGTGTACCGAGCATGGTGCCGGACATCGTCAGGTCGGCAGAGTCGACCGCCTTGGCAAGACCAAAATCGGCCAGCAGCGGTTGGGCGAATTCGTTGACCAGGATATTGGCCGGCTTGAGGTCACGGTGGATGATCCCGTGGCCGTGCGCAAACTCCAGGGCCTTGCCAACCGCAATACCGATCTGCAGACCCTCGGTGATCGGCAGGAGCCCGGTTTTTTCCACGTGATCGCGGAGCGTCCTGCCGCCCGGCACCAACTCCATCGCGATGTAATGATGGGAACCGTCGTGACCGGTGTTGTAGATGGTGATGATATTGGGGTGACGCCGCAGCTTCCTGGACGCATCCGCCTCGCGCAGGAATCGCTGCAGCTCGTGCGGGCGCAAGGCCGGCGTTACGGTCAGGACCTTGAGGGCGATTTCGTCGCCAGGCGCTTCGGCGGCACGATAGACGATCCCCATCGCACCCTGGCCAAGCAGGCCGAGGATGCGGTACGGACCGATACGCTGGATCTCGCCAAGGATCTGTGCCGCCAGACGATCCGGGGTGCTGATCCGTTCCGCCAGAGTCTGGTCGTCGTCGCCGGGCTCTTGCGGGTCGAGGCGATCACCGCCGGGCGAAGGATCCGCCTGGTCATGCGGCGGCGCCTCGTCGGCCCATGCTTCCACCTGTTCCCGCGGCGCTCTGATCGTGGCGTCCCCCGCCGGCTCCATCTCCCCCGCCGGTCTCCGCTCCGGCCCGGCACCGGCCCCCGTACTGTCGTCCTCGAGCGGCGGTTTGTCTGAATTCCCAGCCATATTCGACCTTGCCGGAGTTAGAGAATACCGCGGCGCACGGCTTCGAACAGCAACACCGTGGTCGCCTGGGCCACGTTCAACGACTCCGCTGTACCCGGCATCGGGATGTTGACATGACGCGCCCCCTCGACGATGCCGGTGCCGGCGGCTTCGTTGCCCATGACCAGGACGTTGCCGGCAAGCGCAAAGGCATCATCGAAACAGTCGATTCCGGCATGCGGCGAGCTCAGCCAGACGTCACCGCCGGCGGCTGTCGACAGCCAGTCGCGGACCGTCGCCACATCGTCGAAGATACACAGATCCACGTGAAACTGCGCACCCATGCCGGCGCGCATCGCCTTGGCGCCCCAGGCATCCGTCGTCCCGGCGGTGGCGAAAACCTGGCGCAGACCGACAGCCTGACACGAACGCAGAACCGAACCGAGATTCCCCGGATCTGCAATACGGTCGAGCACGAGAAAAAACGGCACCTCCGCCGAGGCCGCCGCCGGTGCCGGTCGCCGCAGAACAAGCAGCACGCCTTGCGGTGTCTCGGTCTGTGCGAACTTCGCGAATTCGGCCTCGGTCACGATATGTACCGGAAAATTGGCGTCGGCCCCGCACCAGGGCTCTGCCGCCGCCGCCGCCTCGCTGACAACGCCGAACTCGATCCACTCGGGCGCCGCCTGTACCGCTTCGCCACAGACGTGCCAGCCTTCGCAGACGACGTAGCCAACCTTCTTGCGGCCCTGTCGTGACTGCAACTGGCGCAGCACCTTCTGCCTGGCGTTGGTCAACTGCATAGGTCGAATCCCGGGCAACAGTTGGCGGCCGCTGCCTTGTGCAACATAACATTGCCGCTTTCGTACAAAGTTTCCAGGAACAAATGGATCATATAAACTGGAGACAGGTTGGCGTCTTCACTCTAATCTAATCAGTGGCACATGTGGTGCCAACGATGGCGCGGCATTATATTCGGCAGCCATCACCATCAATCCGGACAAGCATTCGAATGGCACTGATGTCTCAGGACGAGCGACGAATCGCCGAAGGCGTGTCGCAGTTGATGTACTGCAATCCTTTCCTGCCGGAGCGCCGGGAACTCGAGCGGGCCATCCTCGGGAACACCGGTTCGGCGGACGAGGTCTGGAGCAAGCGTTCCGCCGACCCGAAACTGTCGCCCGCCGTCACCGCGATCGCCGGTGTTGTGGAAGAGCTCATCGATGAGTTGCGGACAAAAGTCAAGGACAAGCCCCCGGCGGATGCCGACCTCATTCTGTACACCGACGTCTGCCTGTACCTGCTGTTCGACCGCTATCGAGCCGAGCTGCAGCTGCTGGTCACCGCGGCGCCGGGGAAGCCGGTCAGGAAATGCACGTTTGTAAAGGCGTACCTGGCGGATTTCGAGCGGCTTCTCGGCGACACGGGTGTGGCGGATCGCCTCGGCCTGGATGCAGCGCACCTGCTCGCCTGTTTTTTCCAGGTGCGCCGGGCCTTTTACTTCACGTATGAGTGCATCATCGGCGGTTCCATGCCGACCGCGGTTCTGCGGGCCGCGGTGTGGCAGTCGATCTTCACCTGTGACATGCGACGCTATCAGCACGCCTTGTACGACAAGCTCGGCGACATCACCACGCTGATCGTCGGACCGTCCGGCACCGGCAAGGAGCTCGTCGCGCAGGCGATCGGGATGTCGCGCTACATCGCCTTCGACATCGAAGCAGGCGCCTTCGCCGGGGAGTTCGCGGAATCGTACTTCCCGCTCAACCTGTCGGCGCTGTCGCCGACACTGATCGAGTCGGAACTGTTTGGCCACCGGCACGGCGCCTACACGGGGGCACTGGAGGATCGTCAAGGGTGGCTCGAGGTTTGTCCGCCGCTCGGCTCGGTGTTTCTCGATGAGATCGGCGAGATCAACGAAGCAATCCAGGTGAAACTTCTGCGGGTGCTGGAATCGCGCGTCTTCCAGCGGCTCGGCGAGACGGAGTCACGCCAGTTCGACGGCAAGTTGATCGCGGCAACCAATCGCGACCTGGCAAGAGAGATGGACGCCGGCAACTTCCGCACCGATCTCTATTATCGGCTGTGCTCGGATATCATCCACACACCGTCCCTGCACGAACAGTTGCAGGATATGCCGGGGGAACTGGAGATCCTGGTGCGGTTTCTCGCCTTCCGTGTCGCCGGAGAGGAAGTTGTCGAAGCGTTGACCAGTGAGGTGGTCGAATGGATCGGCGCCAACCTGGGGGCCGGGTACGGGTGGCAGGGAAACGTCCGCGAACTGGAGCAGTGTGTCCGTAATATCATGATCCGCCGGGACTATCGCCCGGCCCAACGCAGCGCCGGCACACCGCACCAGCAACTGGCCAGCGACATGGTGGCAGGCAGCTTGACTGCGGACGAGTTGCTGTCACGGTATTGCACCATCGTTTACGCACAAACCGGCAGCTACGAGGCCGCAGCACGCCAGCTCAAACTCGATCGACGCACGGTCAAGAGTAAGATCGACGCGGCACTGCTGGAGCAACTCAAGGACAAGGGATGACCACGCTTCCGGACAATAAAGTCGCCGTCGTCACCGGTGCCAGTGTCGGCATTGGCGGCGCCACTGCGGAGCGGCTGCTGGCAGACGGCTGGCGGGTCGTGGGCATCGATGTCGACCTCGCCGGGTTCGACGAACTGGCCGCGGCACACCCTGCGCACGCCGCCGGCGTGCACGACGACGTTGCCGACCCGGGTGCCCATGAGCGCGCGGTTGCCCTGGCGCGCGAGCTCGGCGTGCTGTGTGGTTGGGTCAACAATGCCGGCATCGAAAACACGACGCGGGCCCACGATTTTTCCGAGGTGGATTACCGCGCCGTCCTGGACATCAACTGCGACGGTGTCGCGTATGGATGTCGGGCCGCGTTGGGCGCCTTCATCAGCAGCGCCGTTCCGGGACGTATTGTCAATGTCTCCAGTGTGCGTGGCATTGCATCGTTTCCGGACGGCTTCGCTTATGAAGCAGCCAAAGGCGCGGTCGAACAGATGACGCGCAGCATTGCCGTGCAGTACGGGCACCTCGGCATTCGTTGCAACGCGGTGCGGCCCGGTGCCATTCTGACGCCGCTGGCCGAGCGCTTGGATATCGGGGAAGCGCCGGACCGCGAGGCGCGCATCCGCGAGATCGGCGAAATGCATCCGCTGGAACGCCGCATGATCATGCCAGACGAAGTCGCAGCAGCGATCGCCTTTCTGCTGTCCGACGACGCTTCCGCCATTTCCGGCGCCGCGCTGCATGTGGATGCAGCGATGACTGCACGCTGTTTCCCGGCCCCGCTAACCGACGACATTCAATTCGATTCGTCCCACAGCGATAATGCCCGGTAGGGACCTCCCGAACGATCACTTCCGCATCTGCGCTTCCATGAACTCCACCTCGACCGTCTGCATCGTGTCGATGATCTCGTCGACGGTGTCGCAGGCGCGCAGAAAGTCAGCCAGGCTGGTCTTGTTGAGCAGCAGGGCGATACGTGCCAACATGCAGAGATGGATGCGATCGTCGTGGGCGCACGGCATGATGAAAAGATCAGTGAGCTTGCCGTCGGGAGCGCCGAACGGGACACCGTCAGGCACACGAGCGATGACCAGAAAAGACTCCATGATCAGGTACTCGTCATGGATACGGCTGTGTGGAATGGCAACGCCGCCGACGAGCCCGGTCGGACACAACTCTTCGCGTTCCTCGAGCAACTTGTGATACTCGACCTCGTCGGAGATGTGGTTGCTCTTGACCGCCAGGTTCACCAGGTCGCGCAACAGACGGCTGCGAGTCTTGGCAAACAGATCGGGGTTCACGGTAGCGGGATGCAGGTACTGCGACAGGAACGGCCGATCCCGATCAGGCGCCTGCTCCTGAAGCGTCGGCGCAACGTTGTGCATCTGCGCCGCCTGATCCGACTTGTGGCCCAGCAGTTTCTGACTGAGCCAGTCATGCAACTCGCGCTTGCCAAACCTCGGCTGGTTTCTGACATAGACCGGCTGAATCTCCCCCTGCCGGCTCAGACGCCCAATCTCCTCCACCGAGACGTGCAGGTAGTCGGCGGCTTCTTCGAGGCTCAGGTGTGTGTGCGGCATGATCGGGCCTGCGTCATTTCGACATGATGACCAGCGTACGGTCATCGGTTTGCGGGTAGGAGTCGGCGTGTTCAGCAACGGCTTCGAGCAACTGGCGCGCCGCCGTTTCCGGGTCGTCGCTGGCACTCTTCCAACTGGCGCACAGGCGATCAAAGCCGAACTCCTCGCCGGCTTCATTCAATGTTTCGGAGATGCCGTCGGTATACATCAGCAGCGAAGTCCCGGGCAGCCAGGAAAATACGAAGGTGTCGAATTCCACGCCGAACTCATTCGGCAACAGCCCCAAGGCCGGGCCGTCCGGCGAAATAACCAGGATATCACGTTCGCTCCGACGGATCAGAAGACCGGTGTGCCCGGCACGGGCGTACTCGACCGTGTCGTCCCGTTTGTCGATCAGGCACATGGCCAGGGTGATGAACTTGCCGTCGTCGGCAGTGTCGTCGAACAGGGTCTGATTGAGGTCGCGCAGAAAACTTTCGAGATCGTCCTTGTACCGGGCCACGTTCGACCGCAGGAAACTGCGGCACATGGCCGTGATCATGCAGGTGGGAATCCCCTTGCCGCTGGCGTCGGCGATAACCACGAGCAAGTGGTCGTCATCGACTTCGATGAAGTCGTAGTAGTCGCCGCTGACTTCCTGGGCCGCATTGTTGAGAGCGTAGATGGCAAAGTTGTCGCTTGCCGGTGCCGTCGCGGGCAGCAGGGATTTCTGAATTTCCCGCGCCAGCAGCAACTCCTGCAGGATGCGTTGTTGCTCGCCCATTTCCTCGTAGACCTGGACCAGAACGCCGCCGATGGCAACGTGGCTTGACAGGGTCGACAGGAGAAACAGATTCTCCGTCGTAAAGGAAGCATTGCGATCCCGCTTGTTAACCGCGCAGATCACCCCGATCCGCTGCTCGTTGATGCTCATCGGAACGGCCATGACGCTCTCGATCGGCGTCGCCCGGCCATCATTGCTGCCGCTGTGCGAGCGCATGTCGATGCCGCCGGCCAGGTAGTTCTCGCCGGTCAGGGCGACCTCGCCGACGACGCCGTCGCCCAAGTCGACCCGATCGTGGTCAATCTGCTGGAGCAGGCGCGTCGACTTGGAGATTTTCAAATCGACGTGGTCGGGGAGCATCGGCAGGGAGCCCGACTGTGCCGCCAATCGCAGGACCGAGTCGCTGTCCAGCAGATAAATGCGGACACTGGCGGCATTTACAGCACTGGCTACGGAGCCGGCAATCTCGCGCATCCAGGCACGCGGATCGCTGTTCGCGCCGATGCTGTTGACAAAGCGCATGAGAAACTCGACGACCTCTTCACGGTCCGCCACGGCGCGCTCACCCTCTCGCAGCGTCTGCCGCGATACCAACCACAGCCACAACTGCAGAGCAGCCAACAGTGCGACGAGACCGTAAAGGATGAATATGGTCATGGCCAGTATGCCGGTGGAATCATTGTAATGGACAGGCGAAACAATAAATTAGCGGTCATCATCATGCTCGCCACGCTCAATATCGACAATCTGGCCCTGATCGAGTCGCTCGAGATTGGTTTCTCCAGCCGCACCAACGTTGTCACTGGCGAAACCGGGGCCGGCAAATCAATCATCATCGGGGCTGTCCAACTGCTCCTCGGGCAGCGTGCCGATCGTTCCCTCATCCGCGCCGGTGCCGACAGTTGCCGCATCAGTGCAGTGATCGAGCTGGGGAACAATATAACGCTGCTCGGTGAAGTCAATGAACTGCTCGAGCACGCCGGGGTCACCCCGTGCGATGAAGGACAACTGATCATTGCCCGAACAATCGCTGCGAAGGGTGGCAAATGCTTCATCAACTCGACCCCGGTTGCGCTGCAGCTCCTGGCCGACCTCGGGGCCGTGCTTGTCGATGTCCACGGGCCTTACGACCACCAGTCCCTGCTGCGGCCGCGCAAGCAGCTCCAGGTGCTCGACGCCTTCGCTGGCCTGGCCGCTCAGCAGCAGGTCTGTGCCGAACGCTTCGAAGCCGTGCAGCACATCGACAATCAGATCGCCGATGCCGATGCCGACGGCCCGACGCCCGACAAGATCGAAATCCTCAAGTTCCAGATCAACGAAATTCGCAGCGCCAACCTGGAGCCGGATGAGGACGAGACGCTGGCGAACCGTCATGCCCGCAGCGCCAACAGCAAACACATCCTCGAAATCCTCGAAGCAACGCGACACTGCATGACCGGCAGTGACCATGCCGTGGCCGACCAGCTGGCCGGGTTGCTGCGGCAGATGTACGAACTCGAATCGATCGACGCCACCGCCGGTGGAACATTCGTCGAACTGCTCGAACAGATCATCGCCGACCTTCAGACCCTGACCGACGAGATCAATTCCTTCGCCGAAAATGTCGAGATCGACCCGCGCGAGTTCGCCGCCATGGAAGATCGTCTCGGATTGCTGCAGCGTCTGAAACGTAAGTACGGCGGGAGCCTCACCGAGGCCCTGGCTTTCGCCGACCGCATCGAGGAGATGCTCAGCCGATTCGAAAACTTCGCCGCCTGGCGCCAGGAGCTGCTGCAGAACCGGGCCACCGCCGAAGCCGAGTTTCTCAAGCATGCCCGGGCACTGTCGAGGAAGCGGCGGCGAGCCGCAACCAAACTGGCCAAAGCGATTACTGAAAAGCTGTGCAGTCTCGGGTTCTCCGACTGCGGCTTCGAGATCGTTGTTGAAGATGCCGAACCCGGCGCCGCCGGCATCGACCGGGTAGAGTTCCTTTTTTCTCCGAATCCTGGCGAAGGCACCAAACCACTTCGGCAAATCGCCAGCAGCGGCGAAATTTCCCGGGTTATGCTGGCGGTCAAGACGGTTCTGGCTTCAGCCGACCAGGTGCCGATCCTGCTATTCGACGAGATCGACGCCAACATTGGCGGCAACGTCGCGGCCCAGGTTGGTGCCGAGCTCCGCGGCCTCGGTGACGAACACCAAGTGATCTGCATCACCCATCTGCCACAGGTGGCGGCCGGCGGACACCGCCACTTCCGGGTCGAAAAGAAAGTCCGCAACAAGCGCACGACCGCAACGTTGACGGAGCTGGACGACGAGGCTCGCCGCCTCGAATTGGCGCGCATGCTGGGCGACGGCGGCAATTCCGAGGTCGTCCTCGAGCACGCCGCCGAGCTGATCAGCAAGACGGAGCGCTGAAACAGCGGTTATTTCAACGGCCGGCGACGCGACGGGACGTTTCCCATGGTCAGGAACGCTCGGCGAGCGTCACACCATCGGTTACTCGTCAGTGGTTTCCGGGACTTTGAGCTGCTGGCCGATCGACAGACGGGCGGGGTCGGGGATGTCGGCGGCGTTCATCTGGTACAGCAACTCCCAGTGGCGCGTGGTACCAAAGAGCTTCTTGGAGATGCCGCTGAGGGAGTCACCAGCCTCGACCGTGTAGACGGCGGTGGCGACAGGTGGCGGAAGCCCGGCAGGCAGCGGTGCAGATTCGCTGTCGGCAATGGGCGGCTCAGGGGCCTTGATCTCGCCGAACCTCTCGGCCAATGCCTCCCAATGCCGACGCTCGGCGCGTTCGAGCCATTTCGCTACGGCCGCTTCATTGTCATGGACACCGGCGTTCAGGTACTCCTGGTAATGGACGATGGCGCGCGGCAGGTCATTGAGATGATCCTCGTACAGCATGGCAAGCTGCAAATGCGCCAGGGTGGACTCGGGACTGTAGCGCAGACAGAGCCGGAACGCCTCGGCGGC
>JASLZG010000106.1 GCA_030754995.1 Lentisphaeria bacterium | reverse complement strand
CCGACGCGATCTACACCCCTACTTACGGGACTTGGGCGCTCGTTGTCGACTACGATGGCGATGGCATTTTGGACAGTTACCAGATGGACCAGCCGTACAATATGTTCGCGCCCAGGCACAACAATAACGGCGACATGCTTTTTACTGATGGCGCCGTCAAAGCCAAGCGGGGCGTGGACTTCGCCCTGAATGACGGCGATCTGTGGGGGACCTATGCGCGCCCCTGACATACGGGCCCACTGCGCCGCCGGGTCAATTCACATTCCACCTTTCCTGGCCCATATCCTTTCGCCGTTGCCGCCGTCGTATGGGGACGGTGGCGGGTCAGTATAATTGTAATCCTGTACCGACCCGTCGGAGAGCAGAAAGTTCGCCCGGCCACCGGAGTGGCGATAGCCCACCGAGTTGTACCAGCCATTGGCACCGCCATGCCAGTCAGGCCCGGTACAGGGGCAGCTTGAGCAACCCCCTGCGCCGCCGCCGCCCGCGAGGTCAGCCGGATACGGATAAACAACCGGCGTGCTGCTTTCCATATAAAGCCTGAAGGCATCCGCAATAATAATGTGCGGCGAGGTATGCCGGTCCCACTGGCCGATCAGCCAGCCGTTGTAGGCGTAATCGGAGCTGCTGTCGTTGTTGATGCAGTCCTCCTTGCTCGGGCATCGCAGCTTGCCGCTCAACTCCGGACTCACATACCCGAAGATTTGTAGCTGCCCGTTCCACCAGGGGTTTCCGTCGGTGGAGAGGCGGGCACGCATGACCCCGCCCTGGTTGTCCTCTGAATATTGCAGGAAGTAGAAGTAATACTGTTTGAAAACGTTTTTGCACACAACGGTGTAGGCAGCGTCCTTGGCGTTTCGCAATGCCGGCAGCAGCATCGAGGCAAGAATTGCAATGATCGCAATGACCACAAGCAATTCGATGAGGGTGAATTTTCGTCGTAGTCGCGGGATCATTATGGCTTTCTCGATTGCATGGCAAATGGCCAGTGGGCCAGGAACTTCATCAATTTTTTCCGGCTGGCATAGGGGCGGGAGAAGGTTGCGTTGCCCCTGTTGTCGAAACTCAACCACGCAAGGCGAATCTATCACGGTTGTTGTTCATTTGCAATGCACCGCTGGTACCCACGCTCGGTCCGGTTATACCCGGCTGAATGGTGGTTGCCATCAATCACGAATCCGCGGCACTGCGGGTGGTGAACCGATGTACCAGGCTGATACCGATGATACACACGGTCATGATCACGACGCTGTGGGCGGCGGCCCGCAGGTAGTTGCCGTTGTCAATGAAGTCGAAGAGCAGCGTGGCGTTTACCTGGGTCTTGCCGCTGACCAGCATCAGTGACGCGGTCAGCTCGCGAAAGGCGGAGACGAACACCAGGATCCACGCACCCGCCAGGCTCGGGAGGATCAACGGCAGGACAATGTCCTTGACCGCACGCAACTGTGACACGCCGTGGATTTGTGCCGCTTCCTCGACGCATTTGCTGACCTGCTCCAGTGCCGCAACGCCTGAGCGCACGGCGTACGGCAGAAAGCGGACACTGTAGGCCATCACCAGCACCCACATGGTCACCGTCAGCGGCGAGTAAAGCTCCAGCCAGAGCGTATAGATGCCAATCCCGAGGATGGCGCCCGGCAAGGCCAGCGGCACGCTGCCGGAGAAATCATACAGGATCCGGGAGCGCCCGCGGCTGCGCACAACCCGATAGCTGATGAATAAGCCCAGCACGAAGGTGGCAAAGGTGGCGGCCAGCGTCGCGTACAGCGTCGAGTGCCAGATGGCGGCGCGCACTTCTTTCCAGCTCAGGACCCAGCGATACCATTCGAGCGACAGGTTACTCATGGTGTAGCCGTCGCCGAGATTGTGCATCAGGCTGGTGGCGATCAACACCCCGAACGGCAGCACAACGGTGACGACGATATAAAGCGCCAGCAGTATCAGTGCCGGCCACTTCCAGCGCCCCAGTTCACGCTTCGTGCGGCGCTCGCCGCGGCCGCTGATCACTTCACGACGTCCGTGTTGTCGGGTCAGCCAGTAGGACGTCAGCAGCGGTACCAGGGTGATCACCAGCAGGATGCCCGCCTGCACCATGGCGCGATCGATCTTGTTGAGCAGTTTCAGGCTCCGGTAAATCTCGAAGGACAAGACACGAAACTTGCCGCCGAGGAATGCCGGGCCGCTGATCTCCTCGATCGACGACATGAACACCAGGAGGCCGGCGCCGAAAATCGCCGGCAGGATGAGTGGCAGCACGACCCGCAGGACACCGCGCCACGGCGGAATGCCGTGGATCCGCGTGCTTTCCGAAATCGTGTCGGGAATTATCCGCAACGCCGCGTAGATGAGGATGAAGACGTACGGCGTCAGCCTGACGGCCTGGACGAAGACGATGCCCCAGAACCCGTACAGCTCAATTTCGATGCCGGTCGATGCCGCCAGTGCCTTGCTGATGACCCCGGCGCCGCCGAGCAACAGCATCCACGCGAACGTACAGATCACTGCCGGCATGATAAACGGCAGGATCAGCATCAAATGCAGGCCGCTCGACCACGGCAGCCGGAATCGCGCCAGCAGATAAGCGAGCGGCACCCCGATCAGCAGGCAGAACGCAGTCGTGGTGACGCCCAGCTTGATGGTGTTGAGGGTAACCTCGGGGGTGCGCCGGTGGCCCAGCGTCTCTTTGACGGACGTCAGGTCGAATTCTTTTGCCGTCTGTGGTGCTGTTTCGCCATCCGCCGCGACGCCTGTTTTATCGATCCAGAAGGCCGACTGCACGAGCGCCACCAGCGGCCCCCACACGAGAAACAGCAGCAGCACAGTCAGCAGCAACAGGCCGAGTCGACGAATCATTGGCGCATGCGGGTTTGGTGCTTTCTTTGGTCGCTTCCGCCATTCGGCGGGAAGTCGGCTTGCGGCCAGCGCGGGTTTGGGGTTTCAGGGCCCAGGAGGTACTGAAATTTCAATTGTCCGCCAGCTGCCACCTGCCGCTTTCTACATATTGTCATCCCACCATTCCACCATCGCCTCCCGTTTCTCGAACATCTCTGCAGCGTTTATCTTGCCGAGGTTGATTTCGCTGAGCGGGGTTCGGCCTTCGGGGTAGGAGACGTCGTCGCGGGGGGACAGCAGGTGGTTGTCGACGAGGATCTGCTGGGCTTCCTTGCCGAGCCAGAAATCGATGAACTTGCGGGACGCCGCCACTTTTGCGGCGTCGTTCTTGCCTTTACCGATCAGGCCCATCGGGGCGTTGACTACGGGGGTCGGGTTGGGGTACAGAATCTCGATTGATTCACGCTGTCGCAAGCGCTCGGCCTGGTCGTCGAGCGTGACACCATACTTCCGCTCACCGGTGATCGTGGCGGTGAGCCCGACGGCCCAGTCCCCGAATCGCACACCACTGTTGCTGAGCGACAGCCAAAAGTCCTGCGCCGCCTTGTCGCCCGCCTGCTCGTGGGTGAAGAAGAATAGGTTCAGCATCGTGCCGTAGCGCATCGGATCGGGCACACCAAGGTCGCTATTGGCGATCTTGGTCAGGTCGAACCAGGTCTCGACGCCGGGATCTGCGGTGGTGGCACGCCAGACGAGCACCGGCACCAGCAGGCGGCCGACAAAATAATGCCCCTCAGGATCCGCCACACCGAGCTCGACCAGGCGCTTGAACTGCGGCGGCTCGTGCGGCTGCAGCCAGCCGCGCTGCTTCAAATCCTCGAACACGGCAGGATCGGCAACGTGCAGGACGTCCGGGACGATCTGCCCGGACCTGGCCTCGGCGAAAACCCGGGCCATCACCGAGCCCGTGCCGGAGCGGTACATGTTGACCGAGATCCCGGGGTTTGCCTTCGTGAAGGCATCGTTCATGATCTTGCCGATCTCGGCCGGGGCACTGGTGTAAAGCGTGATTTCGATGGACTGGCCGGAGGCGGTCGGCGCCTCGGCCGCCGGTTGCCTCTCTTCCGGGGCGGTGTCCGCCGGCCCCCTCAGCAAGCGCAGGCCGAGGGCGATTAGGAACCCCAGAAGAACGGCGATAACAACCTGTTGTATTTTCATCGTCTTGTACCTTTTTTGCGTTCAACTTTCAGCCAGTTCACCGGCCGTCATCATCCAACGGAAATACCTTGACCCCGCGGTCGGGCAATTGCATGTGTATCGTGCTTCCGGCTGCCAGCCGGCCGATATTCGCCGGATAATTGATCGCCAACGCCGGGTTCTCCTGGCATTCGACCCGGGCGCGGTAGGAGGCGCCGTGAAACAGGGTCTCGGTGATCGTTCCGCGCAGGCTGCCGGGCGGTGGCGGCGCGCCGTTTGCCGGTTTCACAGTCACATCCTCGGGGCGCACGAGGATCTGTGCCGGGTCACCCTGGCGGAAGACCGTGCCGGCCGGGGCCTGGCCGGACAACTCCATGTCGTTGCCGATGGTGATGCGGCAGGTGCCGTCGCTGTCGGCGCCGACAATCGTGCCGCCCAGGAAGTTGGCTTCGCCGAGAAATTTGGCGGTGAAGGTCGAGTGCGGGTTCTGGTACAAGGCCTCGGGGTTGTCCAGCTGCACGACCTTGCCGTCCTTCATCACGGCCAGGCGGTCGGCGATCGAGAGCGCCTCCTTCTGGTCGTGCGTGACGTAAACCGTCGTGATCCCGAGTTGCCGCTGGATCTGACGGATTTCCATCGGCAGCTCGAGCCGAATCTGGGCGTCGAGGTTGCTCAGCGGTTCATCCATGAGCAGCAGTTCGGGGCGGAAGGCCAGGGCCCGGGCCAGGGCGACGCGCTGCTGCTGGCCGCCGCTCAATTGATCGGGCCGCCGTTTCCCGAGGTCGCTGAGCCCGACGACATCGAGGACTTCCACGACGGTCTTGTCGACCTCACTGCGGGACTTGCCCTGGACCTTCAGCGGGTAGGCGATGTTGTTGCGCACATCCATATGCGGCCACAGCACATGCTGCTGGAACACCATGCCCATCTGCCGGTGCTCCGGCCGGACAATCCGGCGGGGCGACGAAAGCACCCGGCCCTTGACGATAATCTCGCCGTCATCGGGCGTCTCGAATCCCGCCAGCAACCGCAACAGGGTGGTTTTTCCACAACCGCTGGGACCGAGGATAGCCAGCAACTCCCCGGCCTCCAGCTCGAGGCTGACGCCGTCGACGGCGGCGACGCCACCGAAGCGTTTGGCGAGGTTTTTAATCTCGAGATCACTCATTAGCGCAACGTACCGCCTGAAGCAGACTGATACGAGAGTCGGCAAGGCGAAAATTGGCGTGAGCCCGGCCGGCTTGTACAATCCCTTGCCTCCGGTGTCTCGCGAGCTCGGCTTGGGATTGGATATCGTTTCATTGCAGAGCCAGGGCGGTGGTCCACTTGTCCCCCGGCAAGGTGGCATCGGCATTTTTAAGCACGACATAAAAAAGCCCGGGCTTCGTGCGGAAGTCCGGGCTCTTTTTAGAGACTCAAACGATCGGCTCTACTTACTGAAGTGCCGCAATGATCGCGGCTTCACAACCGGCGGTGTCGCCGGCGCAGCCGGCGCCCGGGCCACAGACCGTCCCGGCACCGGTGAGGGCGTTCTGGATCGCCTGCGAAATCAAGGCTTCAAAGGCGGCTCTCGATGTCGGTGTGCCCGCCATCCCCGCCGTGCATACCGCATCTATCGCGGCCTCGGTAATTTCGGCGCAGGACGTGCTGGCGCTATGTTCAATGGCACCCTGGTCGATGATGCAACCGCCGCCGCAAGCCAGTGGCAGCTCGAAAGCGGGGTCGCCGGCGTCAATGGACGGGCTGCCCGCCTGCAGACTGAAGTCGCCGTTGCCGGCATCGGTGAACAGCGGATCGTGGGTGGTGGCATTGGCACCCGTCGAGTCGCCGCTGATGTCCGTGCCGTTGTTGAAGAAGTTGTTGTAGTCGTTGTCGACCGTACCGGCGCTAACGCCGATGCCGGTTGTGTTTCCGACGAAGATGTTGTTACGCGCCTCGGTGGCATCGGACGCGCCGCCCCCGTAGCCCAATGCGTTGCCACTCACATTGACAAACGTGTTGTTGTTCACGATGCCGTCACAGCTGCCGGCAATATTGAGGCCGATGGCGCGAAAATTCCTCAGGATGTTGTTTGTGAACACCACGAACGACGGCGTGCCGCCTACCTGTTCGACCCCCATTCCGACCGCATGTTGGCCCGGTTTGTCGCCGTTGAACTCATTGCCGTCGATAGTGACCGGGCTCCCCGCTGTACCGGAAAAGAAGATTGCGCCCAGCCCGTCGGAGTGGTGCGAGAAGTCGGAGAAAGTGTTGTTCAGGATCTTGATCCCGCTGACGTTCTTGTAAAGCTGGATGCCACGGAGGAAGCCGACAAAGTCGTTGTTCTGAAAAACCGTATCGTAGCCGCCTTCGGTGATCCCGAGCCCGACGCTGGCGCTGGTGGCGCCGCCGCCGTTGAAGAGGCAGTCTTCCACAGTACTGGTATTTGTGTAGAAGCCGCTGTAGCCGTTCGGGTAATTTACCTCGAACCCTCTGATGTTCAGATTGTTGCCCAGGCGGCCATCATTAGATATTTTAACGCCGAAAGCGCTGGCGCCGGTGGAATTCAGCACCGCATTGCCTTCGGCCTGGATGGCGTTGCGTATCGAGCCGCCGAAATGGGATGCATTGACCGCGATCGGATCGTCCGTGTAGGTTCCATCGAGGACATGGACAACATGCCCGCCGGAAGTGCCGCCATTGACAGCGGCGAGTTCGGTCAAGCCTCGCGCGATGGTCGCAAAAGCGTCCGTCGCCGAGGTGCCGCTGTTGCTGTCATCGCCGTCATTGGCGTCGACCCAGATGTCGTCACCCAACGCCGGGGTCGGGGCGCTGGAACCGAACTCGATGGGGCCGATGTCAACGACGCTGCCGCCGAGTGCCGGCACCGGATCGCTCGGGTCGCCGGCATCAATACAGGGACTGCCGGCGCTGAGCCGGAAGTCCGCAGCCCCGGGGGCCACGAAAAGCGGATCGGCACTGATGGAATTCGGCCCCGCCGTAAATCCATCATAATCCGTCCCGTTGTCGTAAAAATTGTTGTAGTCGTTGCTGACGGCCCCGCCGCCGGTAATACCCAACACACAGTTCGTGATGACGGTGTTGCGCAGTACGTTGCCGCCGTCCGAGTTGGCGAAAATAAGACCGTTCGAGGTTTCGAACCCCCTGACCACGCAGTTGACTACTTCGCCTCCACTCGAGGCGTTAAAATTTACGGCCTGGCCTTTCAAGTTCATGAACGCACAACGCGTGAACGTGAAAAAGGAGCCAGCTTCAATGCCGGCACCCCAGCAGGATTTATTGCCGTTGAGAATACAGCCTTCAAACTTTATTGCCGCATTGCCCGGGTCACCCGAGTTGTTCAGCCCGACACCGAGATCGCCCCCCACAGTGCTGATGATGCAATTGCGGAACGTCACGTCACCAGTGTTCTTGTAAAACTGGAACCCCCTGGCAGCTCCGTTCCAGACGCAGTCCTCGAACACGCTGGCCCAACCACCCTGGGTTTGGGAGTATCCCATGAGGGTAGTCTGAAACGTGCAGTTCGAGACGGTGAACTGGGTCGCCCGGAAGTTGCCAATACCACTTGCGTACCCGACGACGTCGAAGCCGTCGATGTTCATGTTGGCGTTGGATCCGGCCGAGGTCATCTGAATCCCGGTGTAGATGGAGGTGCCGGCGTTATTCTGCAACGTCACGACACCGTCTGCCACGATTGAGTTGCGGTTGTCGTTGGTGCCGAAGTGGGCTTCCCCCACCTCTGCGATCGGATCGTCAATATAGGTGCCGGCTGCCACGTGGATCTTGTGACCGCCGCGACCCATGTCGCTTTGATAATTGGCCAGCACCTCGAGGGCGCGTGCGATCGTTGCAACCGCAGCGGCGTTGGACAGGCCGTCATTGCCGTTATTCCCGGTTGCCTGGTCGACGTAAATGTCAGCAGTAAAGGCGGATGTGGCTACCAAGAAGATGGCCGCGAGCAGTGTGGTTTGTGCGAATTTCATAATAAATTCGTCCTCTGTTTGGGTTTTAGAATTGGTTTCAGTTCGTGTTATGTCCAACTGTTATAAGAATGTTCCTCGCAAAATGCAAGACTTTTTTTGGAAAAATATTGACCTATCGATTGGATAGAGAAATGGGGGTAAATTCCGTCTCGGGTGGCGTTGTAGGAGCCGTCGTTTAACCAATAATGCTGAATAGTTTATGAGTTTTTTTCTGGGGAGGGGGGGATGGGATGCAGAAATAAATCATAATTTATTAAAAAAAAGACAGATAACAGGCCACGTGCCTAATCGCACAATCACTCGAATTTGATATACCCGAAATGCTCGGCGGCGTGGTTGGAAGCTGTTGGATTGGCCCAGCGCGAGATGTCAGATTGGTTCAGGGTATGCGTCCGGGCAACATCCAGGCGCCAGACTGTCCCGGGTGGCGGTGGTCCTTGCTGTCCGAGGTCGGACCAGGGGATCAGAAATTCCGCGGTCCAGCGATTTTCAAATCGAGAGGAGTTGGCACGCATGCCGCTGCCGCGCAGGTGCTCGCCCGCTGCCGATTTTCTGTCCACATAGGTGGCGCCGCCCAGTGTGACTGCATACTGCATCGCGCCGACGGGTTCGGTCTGGGGGATCAGGAAGAGCTCGACGTTGTCGTCGTTCCAGAACGGATTGCCCGCTTCCAGTTCAGGCGTGTGGAAGGTGAACGAATTCTCCGGCGTGGTCGGCGACAGGCGATTCGCCATGTCTGCATCGTGACAGATCGCGTACACATGGAGACCGGCCGGTATCGCCGTGACCCAGGCATCCGTGCCCTGCGCTGCCGGCTGTCCATCGGCACGCTGCGCAAAGCCGGTCAGGTTCGGTGGCGTTGCGGCGAGCGCCGGCACGGAGCCGTCCACTGGCGGGGCCGCGACACCCCGAACCGTTTCGACCACAGCCTCACGGCGGAAGAACATGACCGATGTGTGCACAGTCTCATAGGCGCCGCGGCCGGCATCGACGCGCCAGCGAGTATGAACATTGAGGCGATTTCGGGCCTCGTCGCTGGTCACCGCAACGTTTACAACCACTTCCGTGCCCGGTGCGAGTGTCAGCTCCTGCCGGTCCGGTTCGAAGCGGATACCGGTTGTCGGCAATATCTCGAACGCAACCTCCAGATCGGTCGCCAGCGGATTCAACAGCGTCCAGGTGATCGTGCTGTCGATGCGGTGGTTGGCTGCCTGTTCCGGGATGACTTCACCGATTGATTCGGGCCATGCCAGCATCGCCCACATTTGCTCCGCCTCGGCGGCATCCGGGGCATCCGGCGGATAGACGTCGAACACTTTACCGGCCTTCGAGATTGCCCGGCAATGGATCTGATCCCCGGCGACTTCGACGCTCCAGAAATGTTGCAGCGGAGCGGCTTTGGCCTGGTACCATTGTGGCCCTTCGGTGAGCGGCCTGTGCGGCATGCCGAAACAGCCGTCACCGAGATAGACGGTGCCGGACGGGTCGCGCTGACCGTTGCGGATCGGCCACGTCCGCTTGAAGGCGTGGTCATGATGCTCGAAGGCCGCAGTCAGCCCATACCGATCGAACAGCGGTGCCCAATGGGTCCGACCGCGAACCGAGAATTCGTAGTGAAACGGCCGGGCGGTTGGATAGAGTGGCACATGGTAGGCGGCGACCCGGTTGGGCACTTGCCGGCATCGCTGCAACTCGGTCTCGAGCCACTCGGCCTGGGCGCCATCGTGCCGTGCGATATGGCCGCTGTCGAGGACAAACAATGTCAGGTTCGGGCCGAACTGCATAGTGAAATACGTTCGATCGCGGTTTTGCGCCAGGTAACCGGTGTAAAAGGGCGCATGCTCGCGCGGTTGCTCGAATCCGCCGTGCACTTCGTGATTGCCTATCGCTGCGACGATCGGGATATCGTGCCCATCGGGCGTTCGCATGTGGCGCTGCCAGAATTCGAGCCATTGGTCCCACCTCCCGACGTTGGTGATATTGCCGTTGGCATAGGTGATGTCACCGCCGACAATGGCAAACATCGGGTCGGTCGCACCTGCCCGGGCCATCAATTCACCAACGTCCGGCAGGGTCCCCATATCGCCGCCGACAACGAAACGGATGGGCTGGCCGTCGTTCGGGATGGTGCGAAAACTGTGCTCGTCGCTGAAGCCGTTTTCGAGATCACCGGCAACGAAATAATAGGTTGCCGCCGGCTTGAGGTCGCTGAGCTCGACGACGTGGATCGTCCGGCCGTCGGCGAGGCCCTCGATCTGGTGCCGGCGCCCTTGTGCGGTGAAGGTGTAATCATCGAGACGCCCGCCACGTGGTTGTTCATCGTAGCGCACGGTGCTGTCATCGGCTGCCGCGTCGGTGTGATAGTAGACGGTGATGGTCGTGCTGGTATCGCCTTGCCATGTGAGGTAGACGAAACGCGGCGCCGTCGCGCCACCGGTGCAGCAGAGCAGCGCGGCCGCAACGATAACGAGGATTGTATGTCGTCTGGTCATCCGGTAATTCCTGGGTGTTGAGGTGTTGGAGTGTGCCGTCACGCTGTTACCCTTTCATCAGCCGCTCGATCGCGGTGACGACGGCTGCGGCACAGCGTTGTTGGCCGCGTTCGGACAGGTGCAGCAGGTCCTCCCCGAGGTTCTCCCCGACGTCGGCACTGATCACGGCGTGCAGATCGTTCACGGCAACGCCTTCCGCGGTCATCACCGCCAGGGCCGCGGCATTGTAGGTGTCGATCTCCTTGTTCGTATAGTCGAATCCGTACTGGCCGGCGATCCGGTCCTCATGGATCGGGGTGGTTGTTGCCCAGATGATTGACTGTGTCAGGGCCCGCAAGTCGTCCAGTATCCGGCGGAGCGTCGCGACATACTGATCGAGCGGAATTTGTTCCGGCTCACGTTCCCACCAGTGCCCGCAATCCCAGAGCCCGTTGTTCCAGTGGACGATGTCCGGTCGTCCCAGCTCGGCCAGCCACCCCGCCAGCCGGGAGTGGGTGTGCGCGGCAAACCGGCCGTTTTCGTCGGGGCCGACGACATCGGCGCGATCGGCCATCAGCTTTGCCACCAGCGGTTGGTAGCTGCTGCGGATTGAATCACCGAGCAGCAATACGCGTGGTCGACTGTGCATTTCACCCTCGTTTTGCACCGGCGCAAGCTCGTTCAGTCAGTCGCCAGCAACAGCGCAGGCTGTCGTTGCCGCATTGGCTGCCGGCTTTCCCGTCGTCGCACGATTCACCCGTATCGTTGCTGCATGTATTTGAAGCTGCGGAGCGATGCCGCCACGATGTCGTCCAGCGGTTGCTTCCAGATGTCATGGTTGAAGATCTCGAGCGACCAGTAGCCGTCGTAGCCGGTCGCCTGGATGGCCGGGATGATCGAATGATCGATGCCGCGGCCCTCGCCTGGGAAGGTGCGATCGTGATCGATCAGGGCCTCCGGCGGCCCCTTGACCATGTCGTCGACGTGGACGATCAGCAGTTCGTCGGCGGTCAGGTCGGCAATGTCGTCCAGGTCACTGCGATCCATCCACTGGTGTGACAGATCGATCAACAGCCCGAGATTCGGGTGGTCGACATTGCGCACAAGGCGCTTGGCGGTGTTGAGCGTGCCGCACAGTTTGTTGCCCTGCAGGAATTCCAACGCCAGCTTGACCCCGTGGTCGGCCGCGACTTCGGCTGCTTTCTTGAGGTTCTTTTCGCAGATGCCGTAGACGTTGCGGTCCGGCTCATCCGGATTATCCGGGATGAACAGCAGGGTAGGGCAGTTCAGGTCGCGGGTGATTGCCAGCCGGCGTTTGAACTCGACGAAATCATCGCCGGCTGCGGTGATGTCGCGGAGCATGATTTGCACGGCGCAGATGGACGAGGCCAGCGTCATGTTTTTCTCGGCCAGGAAATCCGCCGCAACGCCGATCTCCCGGCCGTCGAGAAACGCGTCGAGCCGGTCAAACCAGATCTCCATTGCCGAAATGCCGGCTTGATGATAGGCGTTGACACTGCTCTCGAAATCGTAATTGACGTTGGTGATCGGATTGATCGCGAATTGCATGACGATGTGTTCCTTTACATGGCCCCGACCGCGACGCGCCGGCAGGACCAGCCGTCGTCGAAGACGGTCAGGACCTTGAAGGCGAGCTCTTCCGGGTATTGCAGGGGCGCCGAAGTGCCGACGCTGGTGATCAGCGGAATGCCGTGCCAGTTGGCGTCGATGTCCTGTTGCCAGTGTCCCGACAGCAGGCAGGAGACGTTGTTGCTCTTGAACAGCTCGATCACCCGCTCCCGGTTCGGCATGTTCCAGTAGGTCTCCTCCTCACCGGGGTGCAGGCTGAACAGCGGCCAGTGCGAGATGACGAACCGATGCGTGCAATCGGCGGGGATGGCGGCGAATTCCTTTTCCAGCCAGGCCCACTCCTCGTCCTCGCACTGCTCCTCGAAATCGCCGCGCAGCCACGAGGCGTTGAGGCCGATGAAGCTGGCGTTTTCATGGCTCATTGAAAATCGCAGCGCCAGGCCGCGCTCGACGTATGGCGATGATTCGGCCGGCGCCAGCTGATCATGGTTGCCGGCGACAGCGTACCAGGGCACGTCCAGCGTTGCGACACATTCCTCGAACACATCCAACTGTTCCGCCGTCCGCTCGTTACAGGTACTGTGAATCTGGTCGCCGCCGAAAATGACAAGGCTGACGTCATTCGTGTTGATGAACTCAATCGCTGCATTCAGGCGATTGCGGTCGGCGCCCGGACCGCGGACTCCCCAGGTACTGTTCATGCCGATCTGCGGATCGGTGATGTAGGCGAAACTGAATGGTGTCATGCTGAACCCCGGCGCTGAATTTATGGTCTGGCTGGCGAACGCGTACTATGATCGCACGCGACCGTAAATTCGACCCGCCCACGGTGATTCCACGAATTCCCCGGCCGGCCGATGTTTGGGCCCGGTCATTGTGCCGCGTTTTACTTTGTCCGGGTTATGCTATCTTGACCCGGATAACCAGTCCCCCCCCTGCCGTGAGCCCCCGGATGACGGAACCTCAAGGCCGGCGGTCGCTGCAGGTTCACCGAAAACGGGAGCCTCGGCCATGCCGCCCGCAATGCGGCAATTGTCCCGCCCGCGGCCGCACATCGCGGTTGAATCCGGCGCTGAACAAAAAAGGAAGATATGAAACGAACCGAAATCGCCTTGCACAGCAAGTTCAGGATCGCCCCGGTTGACCCCCGGATTTTCGGGGGCTTTTTCGAACACATGGGCCGGGCTCTCTACCAGGGAATATATGACCCCGAGAGCCCGCACGCCGACGCCGACGGATGCCGGTCGGATGTCCTGGATGCCCTGCGGCGACTGGATATGACTGCGGTGCGATATCCCGGCGGCAACTTTGTCTCCGGCTACCACTGGCAAGACGGCATCGGGGCTCGCGAGAAACGCCCGACCGTGCGGGAACTGGCGTGGCACAGCGTCGAGACGAACCAATTCGGAACGGACGAGTACATCCACTTGTGCCGGAAGATGGGCTGGATGCCCATGCTGACGGTCAACCTTGGAACCGGCACGCCGGAGGAGGCCCGCGACTGGGTCGAGTACTGCAATTGCCCCACCGGCACACGCTACGCGGACAGGCGCGATTCAAACGGCAGCCCCCAGCCGCATGCCGTCAAGCTCTGGTGCCTGGGCAACGAGATGGACGGCCCCTGGCAGATCGGGCATGTCCCGGCCGACCAGTATGCCATGCGCGCCCGCCAGGCCGGCGAGATGATGAAGAAAGTCGACGGGTCCATTGAACTGGTCGCCGGCGGCTCGTGCAGCATCGACCTGAAGAGTTATATGGACTGGGACCGGGAAGTGCTGGCGCAGCTCGGCGACCTGGCCGACTACATCAGCCTGCATCGCTATGTCGATAATCTGAATGATGACACCCCGGACTATCTCGCCGTCACCTCGGCCATTGATTCCCAGATCGAGGAAATGGATGCAGCCTGCCGGTTTGCCCAGGCCAGGCACCGAAGTTCGAAACGGGCATACCTGTGTTTCGACGAATGGAACGTGTGGTACAAGAACCACGAGAAAGACGGCCAGGGCAAGGTTGCACCGCACCTCCTCGAGGAGGTGTACAACCTCGAGGACGCGCTGGTCGTGGCCGGGTTCCTGCACAGTTTCGTGCGCCATGCAGACGTCGTCAAGATCGCAAACATCTCCCAGATCGTCAATGTGCTGGCGCCGATTCTCACCAGCGG
>JASLZG010000105.1 GCA_030754995.1 Lentisphaeria bacterium | reverse complement strand
GCTTGACCACCACCAATGCGGGCAGCTTCCTTAATGAGGGGGATTGCCTGGGAACTTGGCATAGTCTTGATGCCTTTTTCTATTGTCGCGAGTGTTGCCTTGTCAGATTTACTGAGGGCAAGGAGCTTGTTGCGCGTGGCATGGATCCACCTGAACACGTCATCATTGACGGTCATATTAACCGGGTTGCCTTGAAAGACTTTTGAGTGGTTCACGCCATCCAATTCTCGGTAGACGTAGCGGATTCCCTTTCTGCCCAGTTCTCGGGTAAAGCATCGTGTGAGGTTGACGTCGATAACGTAGTCGCTGTCGCCGTGCACGTGGTAGAACTCGGGCAGGTAGTCGGATAGCTGAAGGTTCTTGTTACCCTTGTTCTTGGGCAGGTACTCGTTCAACGATCTATTACGGAAGTCTACCCTGTAATCGATCCTCTCCCCCGTAGACTCCTTGAGCTTAACCCAGTCTTGATTCGGGTACCCTCCCCGAGACTTTCTTGTCCAGTCTGAGCTGTGGGCGCCGGCGTAGGCAGTCACGGTCGCGAAGTAATGCAGGTTATTCCAGATAAAGCGTGTGGCCATAAACCCGCCTCTTGACCATCCTATAACGTGAATCCGTCGCCGGTCGATGGGGTAGGTCTTCATGGCCCATTGTAAGGTTTTGTATGATGGCGCATGATCGGCTATTTCCCAATCGCCCAGGTGTTCTTTGTACCCTTTTGGTTTTCGCGATTTGAGACAGATGATCACGTAGTCATTCAAAGCTCCTTGTCGTTCCAAAAAGGCTTTTGATGGCCAATTGAGCATGGAGTTTTCGTTTCCGCCATGAGGGTGAAATGCAAGAATCAAGCCGAGTGTTTTTTCTTTCGGTAGTTTCGTGGGCACACGTGCCTTGAACGTCATGCGTACGCCGTTGCCAAATTCAAGCGTGTCCGTGAAGGTGCCGGTTTGTGGCGGCGATCCAATGCCGTATGACATGCTTGAGAGGCCAGTCAGAAGCAAGCCGAGGACCAACGTTTGACATACGTTTCGTAAAGACATAATGAACTCACTGATAGGAAATTGCTTTTTCCCGATACGGCGAAGATATGCTGACGGGTGCTTTTCAGAAACCCATCAGGAACTCGTCAAAGTCTACATACTCGACTTCCAGTTCAAGTTCTCCGTTGTCTGCCACCTTGGGTGGAGCTCGCGCCGGGTAGTCGTTCCATAGTTGTCAACACTGAACCCGGAAATCGGCGGAGTAAAGCGCGCGGCGACTCCATAGAGGTGCGAAGGCGCTTCTGGTCCACAATGCGTATCAAAAAGGGGATGGAGCGCCCCTCAAAACGTCAGGATCATCGGCCGCGCTGCGCCAGGATCACGATGTGCTCGCGCAGGCGTTTCATGTCCGTCGGGATGTCGATGTCGTAGTAGCCGCGGATTGTGCCTTGCTGGTCGACCAGGATGAACTTCGGGCTGTGATGCATCGGATTGTCCGCGCTCAGGGCGAAGCCGGTCTCGCACAGGCTGTCGACGTCGGATTGCGGGCCGTGCAGGAACGCCCAGCGATCACCGGATACCTCGTATTTTTCAGCATAATCCGCCAAGACCTCCGGGGTGTCGAACGATGCATCGACGGAGATCGAGACGAACTGAACCTTATCCGAACCGTCGTACAATTCGTAAAGCTTTCGCATCTCCAGCGTCATCCGCGGACACTGTGCGCCACAGCGCGTGAAGAAGAAATCGACCACACTGATACGGCCGGTGAACTGGTCGGTGCCGAACGGGCCGCCGTGCTGGCTGACGAATTCGAATGTCGGAATGTTGCGGTAGGCCGGCACCTGTCGGCGCGAAGCTTCCGCCTGGCGAATCACCAGCAGCGCCGCCAGCAGCAGAAAGAACATCACCGCCGCCGTTGGCATGGCGACGCGCACCACCGTGCCGGGCGCCGGCCCGCGGTTGACAAGTCGCACCGGCACCGCGAGATACAGGCTCATCACCAGGCCGACGAAGATCGTGCCGATCCACAGATGCAGCAGCTGCAGGATCGGTGCCAGTCCGAAACGGCCCATCGCCAGGCCGACCAGCACCTGTGAAGCAACGAGTAACAGCACAGCGTAAATACCCAGACGCACCGAACGGCGCAGCTGCAGACGACCGACGCGAACCACCAACATGACGCTGACGGTGACGATCGATGCGGCCAGCACGAAATGGATATATTTGATGACGCCCAGCGTATTGAACAACTCCAGATCACGCGCCAGCGGCAGCGTGCCCCGCAACCCCTCGAGCGTGCCGCGCTGGCCGGCGCCGACGACGATCTGTGCCGCCGCCAGCAGCCACAGCACGCCGAGCTGCCGACGCAGCGCACCGGTGCCGGCGTCCACCTCGACCGGGCGCTGCACATACCACGATTCCTGCGCCGCATAAATCAGCAGACCGACGATCAGCACGGCCAGCCCCATGTGCGCCGACACCATCCACGGCGCCAGTTCCGAGGCGACGATGCGCCCGCCCAGCCAGCCCTGGATACCGATGAGCAGCAGCGTCAGCATCGTCGCAACGAGGATGCCGCGATGGCGGCGAAAGCAGGCTGCGGCGACGATACAGGCGAGCACCATCAACAGCCCGACGACAACGCCGACGAGGCAGTTGCCGTACTCGATCCAGGCCAGCACGAGATTGTATGATTCCGGGGCGACGTCTTCCGGCAGTTCTGACACATTTGTCGGCGGTCCCCAGCGCCCGAAGCACCTCGGCCAGTCCGGGCACCCGGGGCCGTCGCCGGACACCCGCACTATGCCACCGACAAAGATCAACAGATAGGTGGCGGCAGTGGTGACGATCACAAGCGGCGTGAAGCTCTTCTTCATAGGCCTACGCGGTCGACGCGCCCCGGCGCACGGTCGACTTTCTCACGCGCCTCGCCGGCGGGCGGAATCTCACCGTGTGGCACGGCGCAGAGCTGTTGGGTCGCAAGGCGGATGTCGTCGGGGGGCGGCTGCTGTTGTGTTTCCATAATGCTGAGAAATCCCTTGGGCGGCTGATTGGAGCGTCGCCGATGCTGTCGCCTCGCCAGCTGCTTCAGCGTACGCCAATAAAAGTGTTTCGTTTCGCCGATCCGACGACCCGGGAGCGGTCGCGCTGCTTGCCGGTGCCGTTGAACAGGCATTGCGCCATTGTGCCACGGCACCGCCGCAAAAATACAGAAGATCAGCCCGACGCCGAGTCCCGGGAAGGGGGGGTGGGCGTCGGTGCGCACAGGATGCGCCCCCTGCGTCAGCTGCATCGCATTGAGTATGCGCGGCGTACAACTATATTGCAACTCCAGCCACAGTCTAAACTTATGTCCACATTTCCCGAATCCACCGAACTGGTTGTCATCGGTGGCGGTCTCGCCGGTTCCGAGGCTGCCTGGCAGGCCGCCGAACGCGGCGTCCGCGTCGCGCTCTGCGAGATGCGACCGCACCAGCAGACGCCGGCGCATCGGACCGGCAAGTTCGGCGAACTGGTCTGCAGCAATTCACTCGGCTCCCTGCTGGCCGACCGGGCATCGGGGCTGCTGCAGGAGGAACTGCGCCGCCTTGGTTCCCTGGTACTGGATGTTGCGCAGTCCGCGAAGGTTTCCGCCGGCGGGGCGTTGGCGGTGGATCGTGAGGCCTTTTCGGCGGCGATCACGGAGCGCCTCAGCAGCCATCCGAACATAGTGATCGAGCGTCGCGAGATCACCGGGATCCCGGTGGACCGGCCCGTTGTCATCGCCACCGGACCGTTGACCAGCAGCGACCTGGCGTCGTCGATCCAGGCGTTCACCGGCGAAAAGCATCTGTATTTCTACGATGCTCTGGCACCAATTGTCGAGGCGGGCTCGATCGACCTGTCGATCGCCTTTCGTGGCTCACGCTACGGCGTCGGTGAGCAGGACGACGGTGATTACATCAATTGCCCTTTCACCAGGTCGGAGTACTACGCCTTTGTCGATGCAATAGTGCAGGCGGAGACGATCACGTTGCGGCAATTCGAGCTGGAGGATCCGCAGTTCTTCGAGCGCTGCGTGCCGGTGGAGGTGCTGGCCAGGCGCGGCATCGACACCCTGTCCTTCGGCCCCATGCGGCCGGTGGGCCTGGAGGATCCTCGAACCGGCCGGCGGCCGTATGCCGTCGTCCAGCTGCGCCAGGACAACCTCGCCGGAACGCTGTACAACCTCGTGGGCTTCCAGACCAACATCAAGTGGGGGGAGCAAGAGCAGGTGATGCGGATGATCCCGGGCCTGGCCGATGCGGAGTTCGTGCGCATGGGACAGATGCATCGCAACACCTTTTTGAATTCGCCGATGATCCTTGAACCGACGATGCAGAGCCGCCGCCGCGCCGATCTCTTCTTTGCCGGGCAGATTACCGGGGTGGAAGGCTATGTCGGCAACGCCGGTACCGGGCTGCTGGCGGGAATCAATGCAGCGAAAATGCGGCGCGGTGAGGACCCTGTCGTACTGCCGCCGGAGATGATGCTTGGGGCGATGTGCTGGTATGTCACGCACGCCGCGGCCAAGGGCTTTCAGCCGATGAAGGCGAACTTCGGCATCCTGCCGGCGCTGCCGACGCGGATTCATGATAAGCCGGGGCGCAACCGGGCCTACGCGGAGCGAGCCTTGGCAGCTGCCGATGCTATCCTTTTTTCTTTGGCTGCACCGGTGTCTTGAAGAAGACCTTGACGTAGTTCTGTGCCCGCAGACTCTGGATGTATTCGCGCTTGCGCAGTTTCCGCTGCCGCCGCTTGAGAATGCGCTCGATGTCGTCGGAGACCTCTTCGAGCGGTCGGACGTTGGCGCCTTTCACCTGGGCAACCCGCAGGATCACGGTGTTGCCATCGAATTCGAACGGTTTGGAAATAGCACCGACCGTCAGGCTGTTGAAGGCATCACGAAATGGTTGCGCCATATCCTTGACGGACATCATGCCGAGGTCGCCGCCATTCTTGCGGCTCGGGTGATTCGAATGCTGCTTGGCCAGGTCCGCGAACTTGGCACCGCCATCGTGCTTCTCCAGCACGTTCTTGGCATCGGCCGCCGTCGGCACGCTGATGAGCTCCAACCGCACGCGTGAGGCCTTGGTGTAGTCGGCCTGGTGATTGTTGTAAAAGTTCTCCACTGCCTGCCGCGACACTCGCGCCTGCTTGTGGACTTCCCGCATCAGCAGATAATCGACAGCGATGCTGCGTTGGATCTGTTCGCGGAATTCGTCCATCGTCATCTCCGTCTGCTCCAGGCGCCTGCCGAACTCGTCCCAATCACCCTGGTGATCGTTGCGGACGATCTCGTCGATACGTTTCTCGATGACATTGGACGGCAGCTTGTAGCCATTTGACTCGAACTCGGCGTAGATCAGCTTTTCGTTGATTATGTCGACGATGACCGAATAGCGTGACTTGCTGATGCGTTCCTGTATCTGGCGTCGTATTTCCGGGTCCGCCATCTGCTCGGCAGAGTAGCTCGAGATGATCTTGCGCTCGACCATGACATTCTGGGCGGCCACGTCGTAGACCGTGACCATCTCGTCATTGACCACCGCGAGGATACCGTCGGTGTAATTCGGGGTCGTGGTTTGGGCCAGAACGGCGGACGCGCTCACCGCCGCGAGCAGGCAGAAACAACGGGTTGACATGGGTGGGTGTGTGTGGGGGGGTAGGGTTGGGGTTGGTGGAGGATTGACGCTCTCATCGGTCGCTCCCGCCGTTCGGTGGACAGTCGGCCTCCGGCCAGCGCACCTTTCAGTTGCATCTGTTGCAACACTCCCGCGAACCGAGCCCACGGGGGTCGTGCTTTGGCAGTCGTGAAATGTGTCGTTCGTCGAAAGGTTGAATCCCGACACCTGAAACGGCCTTCAGGCAACACTGGCTTTGGCATCGCCGTCGTCGTCTTTCGCCTTCGTTTCGGTGATCGGGCTGCCGGTCCCGTTGACCACATTCTCATCGATGATACAGGCAGTGATATCGTCACGTGAGGGGATTTCGAACATGATATCCACCATGATCGACTCGAGAATCGACCGTAGACCGCGGGCGCCGGTGCCGCGGTCGATCGCCTTCTTCGCCAGTGCCTCGAGAGCATCGTCGGTAAAACTAAGCGCGACATCTTCCATGGCAAACAGTTTCTGATACTGCTTGATGACGGCGTTCTTCGTCCCGGTCAGGATCTCCACCAGTTCGTCCTGGGTCAGTTCACGGAGCACCGATATAGCCGGCAGCCGACCGATGAATTCCGGGATCAGTCCGAATTTCAGCAGATCCTCGGGCTCGACGTTTTCGAGAATGAGCTCGGTTTCCTCCGCCGGGTCCTGTGCTCGGTCTGAACCGTTTTCGAACTGGGCGTGGAAACCAAGGACGTGTTTGCCGATTCGTCGCTGCACGATCTTGTCGAGCCCGATAAAGGCGCCGGCGCAGATGAACAGCACGTTGGTCGTGTCGATCTGGATATATTCCTGGTGCGGGTGCTTGCGGCCGCCCTTGGGGGGGACGTTCGCAACCGTACCCTCGAGGATCTTGAGCAGTGCCTGCTGCACGCCTTCACCGGAAACATCACGGGTGATCGAGACGTTCTCCGATTTCTTCGAGATCTTGTCGATCTCGTCAACATAGATGATCCCGACCTGGGCGCGCTCGATGTCGTAGTCCGCCGCCTGAACCAGCCGCAGAATGATGTTCTCGACGTCCTCACCGACGTAGCCCGCCTCCGTCAGGGTCGTGGCATCGGCGATGGCGAACGGAACGTCGAGCACCTTGGCCAGAATCCGGGCGACCAGCGTCTTGCCGGACCCGGTAGGACCGACCATGATGACGTTGCTCTTCTCGATCTCGACGTCATCGACTTTGCCGGTACGTTCGTTCTCGCGCATGTGCTGCAGGCGCTTGTAGTGATTGTGCACAGCCACCGACAGCACACGCTTGACCTTGTCCTGGCCGACAACGTAGTCGTCGAGAGATTTTTTGATGCCGATCGGTTTCGGCACGATCAGGCGCGGGATTCGTACCGGCGCCTTGCCCTGCGCACCCTCTTCGTCATCGTCGTCGCCGCTGCCGCCCTGCACCATTTTGCTGCACAGTCGCACGCAATCAGAGCAGATGAAAACTCCCGACGGGCTGGAAACCATCTGGGGCGCTTCATCACGCAGCCGCCCGCAAAATGAGCAAAAAATGTCGTCCTTGTCCTTTGCCATGGCTCAGGCTCAGTCGTCGTCCTTGTTTGAGTCCTCGTCGGCCGCCTCGTGGATGGATACGACGGAGTCGACCAGGCCGTAGTCCTTCGCTTGCTCGGCGGACATGAAGAAATCCCGGTCGGTATCGTTTTCGATCTCCGAAAGTTCCTTGCTGGTGTGGTGGGCGAGGATGCCGTTGAGACCATTTTTCAGTCGCAGGATTTCCTCGGCCTGGATGCTGATGTCGCTGGCGGTGCCCTGGGCGCCGCCCCACGGCTGATGGATCATGATGCGGGCGTTCGGCAGGGCGAACCGCTTGCCGGCAGTGCCGGCGGCCAGCAGTACCGCGCCCATGCTGGCGGCCTGGCCGACGCAGTAGGTGCGGACATCGCAGCTGAGAATCTGCATGGTGTCGTAGATTGCCAGGCCGGCAGTGACCGAACCGCCCGGCGAAGTGATGTAGAAATCGATGTCTTTCTTCGGCTCCTCTGACTGCAAAAACAGCAACTGCGCGATCAGCAGGCTGGAAACATGGTCATCGACCGGAGTCCCGAGGATGATGATCCGGTCCTTGAGCAGGCGCGAATAGATGTCGTAGGATTGGTAGCCGTTGGGCGTCTGCTCGACGACTGTTGGCGGGTAAAGCGGCATGGGTTCCGTCCCGTTTTATGCGTTGAAAATTGCCGGTTGCGAAGTGAAAATTGTTTTCCCTGATCAGTTGTCCCGATCCATTTCGGTGACCTCGGCCCATTGGGTCAATTGCTCGAAGACCGCGTCACTGGTTGCGTTGGCGGCCGCCGCTTCCTGGGCCATGTACGGATTGATCTCCCGCTGCCGTTGTTGCGCCTGTGTGGTCATCAACTGCAAATGCTGCTGCATGCGTTCCTTGTCCGGCTTGATTTCTTCCTTGGCAGCGATGGCCTGGAGCATGTAGCGCAGCGCCAGGCGTTCGCGCGCCTCGGTTTCCGCTTGCTCGCCCATCGCATCGAGCTCTTTCTCGATCTGCTCGCCGCCTTGATGTCCGTCCTGCTGCTGCTGTGACAGGCGCTCGTACATGACGCGGTTGGTCTCCTCGCGCAGCACGGTCGGGGGCAGCGGGAAATCCGACGCCTCGATCAGGTACTTGCCGATCTGGTCGACGATCTCGCGCTGGCGCTGCTGCTGTTGCGTCGATTCGATCTGTGACCGCACCGCGTCTTTGAGGGAGTCCACATCGTCCATCCCCATCTTCTGTGCGAATTCATCGTTGATCTCGGGCGGTACCAGGGTATGAATCTCATGCACGTTGATCGTGTACGGCACGGTCTTCGCCGCCAGGAATTCCTCGCGGAAATCGTCCGGAAAAGTGACCGTCACATCAGCCTTGTCACCACCCGATTTACCGGTCAACTCCGGCACCAGCCCGGGAATCTCCGTCGGTTCAGCCAGGCGAATCCACGTTTCGCTGTTCTCCACGAGGTTCTGTGCCGTTGCCGGCACTTCTTCATCGGTCGATGCCGGCGACGTATAACTGACCTTCAGGATGTCGTTTTCCTCTGCCGGCCGCTCGACCTGTTCGAGCCGCGCCTGCTGCTGGCACATGGCGTCGAGATAGTCGGCGATGTCGGCTTCGGACACATCGACTTTTGGTGCCGCAACTTTGATGCCATGCAGTTCCGGCGGCTCCATTTCGGGCCGGACATCGAACTGCACGGAGAAGCTGAACTCGGTGTCGTCCGCTATGTCCGGCAGCTTGTCGCCGGTGAGCTCTGGCATCGTCACGGCGTTCAGGCTATCGTCCTGCAGCATCGACTGGATCGTTTCCCGTATGATGGAATCGCGGGTTTCCTCGACGATCTGTTTCTCGAAACGGCGGCGCACCAGCTTGGCCGGTGTCTTGCCCGGACGGAAACCGGGAATTTTGGCAGAACGGTATTTGTTGATCAGCACTTTCAGGGCGTGATTTACTTCGGTTGCCGGGACATCGAATTTGACGGTGTAACGGCACGGCTCGACCTCCGAAGCCGTTTGCTCGATGTTGGATGTGTCGACGGTTGCCATGGGCGATTGTTGCGGTAGAAGTTGAAAAAAGAATGACGAAACTATACTATAGAATCGAATACACTCGTTACCACTAATTCAACGATCGTAATGAACTTCGCACTACAAATCGTGATGGGCTTGCTGTTGTTCGGTGGACTGCTGTTCTGGCTCCTTTATGTCATCGAGGCTTTCCGTCAGAATCTCGGACAAGGTCTGCTGACCCTGTTTATTCCCCTCTATGTCTTTTACTTCATGCTGGTGCGCAGCAAAAGCCGCGCCAGCCGCGCCGGCATGTTGGCTGCCATGACGATCGCCTACTTCGCAGTCGTCGCTATCCACGAGCTCAGCCAGTACCGGTAGACAACGCATTGCCGACTCCGCATTGCCCCCACCCCCGGCTGCCGTCATTCTTTCGGCGCTGCCTTGTCGCGCACCATCCAGAAGCGGAAAAACATCGTCGACTCGGCCGTCACTTTCTGCGTCTCCCGGCAGTTGACCGTGTCGGTCACCGCTTCTGAACGCCCGTCCCAGCGGGCGCAGTAAAGTTTCCAGCCGCCCGGGAGCTGCGCCGGGTCCCACGACACGTCGACCGGCTTGCTCCCCGGCTTCGCGTAGAAGAGCCACTGGACGGTGTCGGCGTAGGCGCGGACGTCCTTGTAGAGGTTGAGTTTGCGGTCCGGTGAAATAAGAAAGGTATACCCTGCCCCGCCGATACCGGGCGGCGGTGCCATGTCGTCCAGGCCGTTGTCGTAGCCGTCCGTCGCCCCCTCTTGGCAGCCGATGAAAACGCTGCCGATGTGGCCGTTGGCAATCTGCAGCTCCAGCCGGAAACGCTTGGCCTGTTCACGTTTCGGTTCGGGTACGGCGAACTTCGGACGGCGCCCGGGCGGCGGCTCCGGCTCAACCGTCCAGCCGGCGGGCGTCGCGAAAAGCGCCCAGATCAGCAGCACCGTCCCGGGTCGGAGTTGTCGCAGTGTAATCGGCATAGAAGGTGAGCGCGGGTGTTGTGTTTCGATGTTCAGCCCATATCTTACTCAGACTTCATTCGGCTTGCAAAGTCCTTATAATCGCGGGGATTCATGTATTATGCAGACTAACCCGGTGCCGGAGTCAGGAATGTCCGACCCCAAAACCATGACTGCCGCCGTCGATTTCGACTGTATCGAGACGGATTGCCTGAACAACATCCAGTTCGACCTGCTCAGCCTCGAAGACAGCGACTACCAGGTCGCTTGCAGCGACTGCCGCCGGATCTACGTGTTCGACGATGCCTTCATCGCCAAGCTCAACACCTTGCGGAGCCTGGTGCTGACCGTGCAGAGTGCCGAGGATATCCTGAGTGACTGCAACGTCTCGGTCACCACCCCCGCCGGCGAGGTCAAGATTCCCTATCGCCTGCTGCTGACCCGCCTGAATACACTGATCTCCCTGAAGGTCGAAGACCGCACCATCGACTTCAACTTCCGGGTCGAACCGCTCAACAACGGCGTTTTCAAGTAGGCGGACACAAGTTTGCCTCCGGGTCTGTATTTACAGTTTGTGCCTGTGCCTGTGGCCCGGCCGCTCCTTGACCGCTGCCCAACGCTGTTGTCCAATGGCAATGAGCAAATCACCCGAGGCTGTTTTGAGACCGGCGGCCCTGCCAACCCCAAAGATCCTGCGGTGCAACTTTTACGGCCGACAACTGGCATCCGGCAGCCAATCGCCGCCCCTGAGCTTGGCGCCGGCTATCCCAAATCTGTTTGACAGCAGCCCGATCGCGGGCTAAGCTACTCGTTTGTTTCTCTAATAGGACTCTGTTCAACGGAGATTGAAGGCGATGAAGCCGACCTATAATCCATCTAATCGTCGTCGCAAGCGCCGGTTGGGCTTTCTCAAGCGCATGTCGACACGCGCCGGCCGTGCGATCATCAAACGTCGCCGCCAGAAAGGGCGCAAGCGCCTGACACCCTGCTGATCTGGATACCGCTGCGTGCGGCCGCTGCTGCAGTGCGCCGCCACCAACTACATCATCGAGGTCAAGTGCCGCCCTCCGCATTCTCTCTCCGCGCGGCACCGCCTCTGAATCGAACACCGGGAGACTTGAGCGACGGATAACGGACGAACCGCAGTGCACCGATGGTTCGAAACTGCGTACTGGTGTAAACGGTTCGAAAGATATGGAATTTGCTCTGAACTGGAAAGTGCGCCTCCACTGCAGGAGGACGGCATGAACGCAGACAGAATGCCGCGCCAGATCGGCGCCGCGGGCATCGCGAAAACAGACTTCCTCCGACAACGACGAGAGTTCGCGCATGTCAGGGCGGCAGGTGCCGTCCACCGAGGTCGGTACATTGTGGTTAATATCGCACCGGCGCCCGATGGCAAAGCCAGGCTCGGCATCATTGTCAGCCGGCGATTCAGCAAACAGGCCGTCGACCGCAATCGAGCACGCCGGCTGATCCGCGAGTCGTTTCGCCTACTGCGAAACGGGGTGCGATCACCGGTCTGGATAGTGATCATTGCTCGTCGAGATCTGCTGAATTGCATGCTGCAGGATGTGCAGGATGAGCTCATCCGAATCTTGCAGGATGCCGATCTGTTTGTGGACCCGGCAGGCGAGTCGTGATGGGGGGCATCCCCAAGGCCATTGCCCTGGCCCTGGTGCGGTTCTACCAGACCTGCATCTCGCCGTGGCTGCCTGATTCCTGCCGCTTCCACCCTTCCTGTTCAGAATATGGGCGCCAGGCAATCGAACGCTTCGGCGCCGTCCGCGGCTCTTGGCTGGCGCTGCGGCGGATTTGCAAATGCCATCCTTTCCATCCCGGCGGCTGTGATCCGGTGCCGCCACCCAGGGACTGCCGCAACAATGAGCAGCCCTGATCCAGCCCGTCGCCGGCTGCAGGTATCATGAATAAACAGGATATTGTAATAGTTGTCATCTGCCTGCTGCTGCTTTTCGGCTGGATGAAGACGAATACGCCGAAACCCCGGCCGCCGCCCGGCCCCGGCGTCGAGCAGAACGACAAAGCCGCCGGCGCCGACGACACCGCCGCCACTGACGACCCGGCCAGTGATGCCGCCGACCAGGCCGCCGCTGGTGATGACTCCAAGACCCCCGTCATCACCGCTGTGAACGGCACACCACCCGCCCCCGCTGCTGACGTTTCGCCGTTCGCCGACATGTACCGCGACCTGCCCGCCGCCGACTCTGTCCGTCTATTCGACGAAGACACTTTCGTGATCGTCGTAAACCCCAACGTTGGCGGCATAGAACAGATCCTTTTGCTCGGCTTTCCCGGTGAGGAAGGGGCCGAAGAGTTGTGGGTCGGCGACCCCGCCTACCCGATGCTCCAGGTGCAGCCGCAGAAAAACTGGGAATTCAGCAACCCGATCATCGATTCCGTCGGTAGCGACCACGTCACGTTTTCCCGGCTGATCTACGAAACCGGCCTCATCCTGCAGCAGACCATCCGCACCAACCCGGAACGGCCGTACGGCATCATCACCGAAATAAAATTCCGCAACACACTTGCGAGGCAGGTCAACGTCGAGCGGCTGATGATTAATTGCGGTACCATGCTGCCGCTCGCCACCTCCCGCGGTTTCATGGGCGCCGGCGGCATCGACCAGCGCATCGACCTCAAGCGCAGCGACAAGGACGGCCCCAAAACGATGATCGTCGACAAGATCGCCAAGCTCAAGAAAAAAGTCGCCGACGACATCGAGACCTGGGACCTCGACTGGATGGCGGTCCAGAACAAATATTTCACGACGATTGTCTCCCCCCAAGGCGGCTTTGAAGGTTGCGAACTCCGCGCCGAAACGCTCCCCGGCGCCGAGAAGAATCGGTACGTCATGCAGGGATACGCCTTCCTGCGGGAAATCGAGATCGCCGGCGGTGCCTCCGAAGGCGTCGAGATCGACTGCTTTGCCGGCCCCAAACGCTACTCATTGCTCAAGGAACTGGATGACAACGAGAAGTCGGTCATGCAATTCGATCTGTTTCTGTTCTTCCATTTCGGCCTCATGGAATGGATTTCCCTGATGATTTTCAACGGCATGCTGCTGTTCAAATCATGGACCGGCAGTTACGGCCTCGCCATCGTCTGCCTGACCATCGTCATACGTACGCTCTTCTGGCCCGTCACCTACAAGAGCACCGTGTTTTCGAAGAAGCTCCAGAAGATTCAGCCGGAAGCCAAGGAGATTCGCGAGAAATACAAGGAAGACCCGCAGCGCATGCAGAAGATGACCTTCGATCTCTATCGCAAGCACAAGATCAATCCACTCTCCGGTTGCCTGCCCGTGTTCCTGCAGATCCCTGTCTTCTTCGCCCTGTTCAACGTTCTTCGCAGCGCCATTGAACTGCGGCAGGAAGGGTTCCTGTGGGCCGCCGACCTTTCGAAACCCGATACCATCGACATCGGGTTCCCACTCAATCCGCTCGCCATCCTTATGGGCCTGTCGATGATGCTGCAGCAGAAAATGATGCCCACAAGTGTCGATCCGGCGCAGCAGAAAATGATGATGTTCATGAGCTTGTTTTTCGTTTTCCTGCTCTACACGATGCCGTCTGGATTGACGCTTTACTGGACCGTCAACCAGGTCGTGTCCATGTTCCAATACTGGGTCACTCACAAAATCATCAAGGACGATGCACCGCCGCTGGTCGAAACCGCCAAAGCATGAAATGGAGGAACCGATGTCTGTCTCTCAACAACAACTGGATTTATCCCGCAACAAGTTCACTGCCATGGCCCGTTTGCTCGGACTCGAGGCGGAAGTAGACGTACAAGCCGATGACGAACGCATTCTGGTTAACATCAAGACCGAGGAACCTGGCCGCATCATCGGCCGGCGCGGCAGTACGCTGTCCTCGCTCCAGATGCTGCTCAATGGCATGCTGCGGCGCTGCGATCAGGATTTCCCGCGCGTCAGTCTCGATGTCGACGGCTACAAGGGCGAACGTAAGAAACGTGCCGACGAGGGAGACGATGACCGGCCACGCCGCGACGACCGGCCACGCCGCGATGACCGGCCACGCCGCGACGACCGGCCACGCCGCGATGACCGGCCACGCCGC
>JASLZG010000104.1:13983-14267 GCA_030754995.1 Lentisphaeria bacterium | reverse complement strand
TTGATACGGTTCATCTCGGTCTTTTTGACCAGTGCCGGCTGGCGCAGGCGGCGCTTGCGCTTGGCGTTCTTCTTTGACATGATGTGCCGACCGCCGGCGCGGTAGTGAATGTATTTGCCGGTGCCGGTGCGCTTGAGACGCTTGGCGGCACCCTTGCGTGTTTTCATTTTAGGCATCGGTCACTCCGTTTGTTGTTGTCGCAAGAAAAATGATCCGGCATCGCGCCTCAAACGCTAATGCCGCACTTGATCGATGCGGACGTGGCCCGGTGGCAATTTCAATTG
>JASLZG010000104.1:0-13973 GCA_030754995.1 Lentisphaeria bacterium | reverse complement strand
CATGACGATCGAACGGCCGATCATGCGGGGGCGATTCTCCGCTATGCCGTAGAGTTCGATCTCCTCGGCTATACGTTCCATCAACTGCATTCCGATTTCCCGGTGCGTCACTTCACGGCCCCGGAAAAAGAGGGAAACTTTTACTCTATTCCCTTTTTTCAGGAAGGCAACGATGTGATTGAGTTTGATCTCGTAATCGTGCTGGTCGATGTTCGCGTGGAACTTGATCTCTTTGTTTTTCTGCGTGACCTGCTTCTTCTTCTGGTCCCGCATCTTGCGCTTCTGCTCGTACTGGTGCTTGCCGAAGTTCATGATGCGGCAGACTGGCGGTGTTGCGTTGTCGGCGACGAGCACGAGATCCATTGAGGCTTCTTCAGCCTTGGCAATAGCATCGTCCACAGGGACAATGCCGAACTGCTGATTATCAGGACCTACGAGACGGACTTCCTTGCCGCGGACGGCAGGATCATTGGCTTTTACCGGTCGAGAAATTGGCGTTTCCTCCTGTTGCCGAATTGCCGCGTCCGATGCAGCGTGACACATCATGTGTCCCGCAAAGGCGCATCGAACAACTCGAATCTGGCTGATTGATAGACGTCGAAAAGGGGCAAATCCCCCCTATCGTATGAGAATCAGCCCATAGTATAAGTGTATGAGTCGTAAAATTAAAGCGTTTTTTGAACAACAAATCTAACCCCCCGCCACGGTCGGCATCGATGTGCCCTGCCGCAGCAGCCCGATAGCTTGCGCCACGGGCAGCACTCCCATGTCTTTGCCGTCGTGTCGACGCATGGCCACCGGCCATTCGGCGACCGGGGTGTCGGCCGCCACGGCATCGACTTCACGGTCGCCGGCAATTGCCACGAACGGCACGCGATCTTCGCAGGCCTGCCGCACGCGGGCGCCCAGCCGGGCGTCGCTGTCGTCAAGCTCACAAGGCAGCTCGGCAGCGCCGAGTTCGTGACACACGGTGCGGGCGAAATCCACATGCCTTACCTCTACCGGCAGGAGTCGGAGCAGCACGGCCGCACACCACGCCGGCAGCCAGCCGGACGTATGCAGCGCCAGCGCGGCCGGCAGCCGGTCAACGTTCGCGAAGGCCGGCGGCTCGACACCATCCGGTCCAACGCGAATCGAACCGAGGCGATCCTCCCGCCCGTGCGCGTCCACCACCCCCACCCACGCGGTCGAACCGTCGCTGCGGCCCGGGTCGTCGACCCGTTCGAACCCGGTTGCCGCCGTTGCCTGATGAAAAGCCCGACGGTCAATTTCCGGCGTGTCGCACGACAGCCGCAGCAATGTGCGCTGGAATCTGAACGGTCGCAGAAACCGGTGCCAGGCGTTCACCGCCCCGTCGATCGAGAGCCGCGCACCACCCAGGCCGAGCGACACCGTCCTGCCCCATTCGCGGATCCTCGCGACGCTCCGGTGGTCTATCGGCCGGTTGCACAATGCCGCGCGCACTGCCTCCGGTGTCGCCGCGGCCGCCGGCGCAACGTAGAGGCGCTGCACATAGTCAGTGCCATGACGGGCGTCCGCCACAGTGAGAATGGTGAGGTGCTCGAGCCGGTCCTGAATCTGACGGACATGGACCGGCAGCAGGCGGCGCCGGCCGGCAACGTCGAAGTAAGGGACCGTTGTCGCGACCCCGGCACGCACGATGACGGAATCCGGCAGTGCCGCGGCGATGGCAGCGGCCAGGGCCGGGTCGAAATTCGATTGGCATTGCTGCGTCATTATTGATCGGGGCCTCGTCATCAATTTATAGCTTGTCTCCACGATTCAAGGTTCTGCTGGAAGTGAGTTCTCGGGGGCAATGCTCCAGCGCTTTGCCAAACGGCGAACTTCCACCTGTGCGGCACGATTCCATGACGCGGGCAGGCCGCCGCCGCCCATGAAATTACCCGTCAAGGCGCCCGCAGGTCGTAGCAACGCAATCGTCGCTCGCCGCCATTGTCCAGCCGTGGCTCGTTCTGGCAGATGTAGAGCAGGCCGCGGCTGATGACCGGCGGCGTCCACGTCTGCGGCGCCGGAAACAGCCAGGTGCGGCTGATCTCGCGGTAGCCGGACGGCTGCAGGTCGAGCCACAGCAAATGCCCGAACTCGCCAAGGCAGAGGATATCGCCGTCGGCCGAAAGGAGGGTGCCCCGAAAAATTCGCATCCTGGCCTCGCGTCCGCCGGCCTTGTCGTCGATACGATCCGTCCACTCCGGCGTCTCGCGCCAGACGACTTTGCCGGTGGCGGCCTCGACGCAGACGAGCGCGGCGGTACGCTCGTGGCGGCCGTCGATTGCATAAATATGGTTATCGCGCGCGATCGCGGTGCTCCAGTGGGTGCCGAGCTGCGAGGTCCACACCTTTTCCAGGGTGCCGTCCGGCTGGACCTCGAGCATCGCCGCGCCGGCACCGTACGACGCCGAAATCAGGACGCGATTGCCAATGACCAGCGGATTCGAGGCATTGACCGATTCGTAGGTCCTGCTGCGCCAGGCGAAGCGGTCGCGGACCTGTCCGTCATCGATTGTCAGGCTCAGCAGTCCACCGACAGGCGGCTTGCTCCTGCCGCCGGCAAAGACGAACAGGCGCCGGCGACCGTGCATGTCTGCCGGCACCGGCGTCGCGTAGCTGGGGCCCCACTGGTCGCCGGCACGCCAGGCCAGCTCGCCGCTGTGGCGGTCGAAGGCGGCGACGCACGGGCCGCCGGGCGCGCCGACATTAATGATCAGCAGCGGGCCCTCGATCAGTGGCGAGGTTGCCGTTCCGAAAAACTGCCAATGCCCGCCGAACTCCTCGGCGATGTCCCGCTGCCATCCGACCTCGCCGCTTGCCAGCTGCAGGCAGACCAGGTGTCCGGCGGTGCCGTAGACGTAAACCAGGCCGTCGTCACTTATCGCCGGAGTGGCGCGCGGGCCGTTCTGGTAGCCGTAGCGATCCTGGTATTCGGTCGGCCAGGTGTGGCGCCAGTAGCGAGCCCCGGTGGCGGGGTGCAGGCAGTCGACGACCACGTCGTTGCCGATCCGGTGCGGGTACACCAGGTATTCGCCGCGGATCGCCGGGGCGGCGTAGCTGGTGCCCCGGCTCATTTCCCATACGACTGTCGGCCCGGCGTCCGGCCAGTCCCGGCGCAGATGTGTTTCACGGCAGTGATTGTTGTGACGCGGCCCGAGGAAATGCGGCCAGTCCCCGGTAATCGCTGCCGGGTGCAGCGGTCGCGGCTGGCGGTGGAAACGGCAATCGGGATTGGCCTGCGGAATCGTGGCCGCGCCGCCTGCCTGCAGGACCGTGCCCAGCAGCAGGCTGGCAGTGATAAAGCTGGCATGGAGCATAGGTCGCACGGCTAATCGTACCGCCGCCGGCGGCCCTTTGCCACTGCCCCGGATTTTTTGCGAGAATTGGCCGCAGACTGCTTGTTATTTATATCGGTGATCATAATTTACGCATTTGCTTTGAGGAATTCCGCCAAGCAGAAATGACCGTGCAACAGGCTTTTACAGCGATGGAATTTCCTCAAGAATTCTCGGTGGAATAAAGCGTGAACAGTGCCTACAATCAACAGTTTCTGGATGTGGCGGTGGGCCACATCCAGGTAGCGTTCGACAGCGCCCTGACGTTTGTCACGGTCGACGTCGACCGGCGGCGGCTGGAGGCGTTGCGGCGCCATGTTTTGCCTGGGAAAATGCTCCGGACGCGGTTGGGGCTGGCGTTGTGTCCACAAAACAGCGGCAACCAGGATGCCGTCGCGCGTGCCTGTGCCGCAACGGAATTGATCCATACCGCGACGCTCTATCACGACGACGTGATCGATGGCGCCGCTTTGCGGCGGCAGCAACCGACATTGTGGCAGGAAGTGGGCCAGACCGGTGCCATCCTGCTGGGAGATTTGTTTTTCAGCAGCGCCATCGAGTTGTTGCTCGACGGCGCTGATCTGAACCAGGCCCGGCTGTTCGTGGCCAGGGTCAAGGAAGTGTGTGCGACGGAAACGATACACGAGATGATTTTTCAGGGCCGCGCGGTGGATGCCGAGACCTGCATCGCGATTGCCCGTGGCAAGACCGGGGCGCTGTTTGCCTTTGTGGCCGAGTGCTGCGGCAAGGATGCGACCATGGCGAAGGCGATGGCCGAGGCCGGTTACCGCGTCGGCACGGCCTATCAACTGGCGGACGACCTGCTCGACGAAATCGGCGTCGAGCAACTGGCCGGGAAAACTTTGGGGACCGACCGCAAGCGCCGCAAATTCACCCTGGCCCAGCAGATCGGCGGCAGCGACAACCTTGTGTTGACGGAAATCAGCCGCCTGTGCGGCAGTGCTATTGAACTGTTGCGGCCGTGGCCGGTGTATGCCGACCGTCTGGGCAGCTATATCACCACACATCTGACGCCAGCCTGGGAAATGCATTTGCAGACGGCGGGCTGAGACAGATTCTCTGTTGACGACGCCGCCGACTAATTCGGGTAGGATCGAATGGAACTTGACAGCAACACCTACAGACTGTCCGGGGCGGAAGGCCTGGGGCGGATCGCTGGGACCATCGGCATCATCGCCCTGGCAGTGAGTTTTATCGGCGTCTTTATGCCTTCCAGGGAAGGCGACCCCGGTCACGCCCGCGCCACGGCGAAGGCGCTCCACATGCAGGCGGCGGCAGAGGCTGCTGATGTTGCGGACGCCGCCGCGCCGGTGGCGACGGACGACCACGCCGCGCAGAAGGGCAGTGGCCACACGACCGGCAGGGCGCCGCAGTTCTTCCAATCCTACCTCAACGCTTTCACTTTCTGGGTGACGGTGGGGCTTGGCGGCCTTTTCGCGACGATCGTGCATCACCTGGTGCGGGCGACCTGGAGCGTCGTGATGCGGCGGATGTACGAGAGCCTGATGGTGACGTTGCCGATCCTGATCATCTTCTTTATCCCGATCGCCTTGTGGGGCATGCAGGACCTCTACCACTGGACCCACGCCAGCGAGGCCAGCGATCCGATCTTCCTCAAGAAAGAGGCGTGGCTGAGCCCGAAGTTCTTCTGTCTCCGCGCCGTCGTCTACTTCGTCATCTGGTTCATCCTTGCCCGGTTGCTGTATAGCGCCTCGCTCAAGCAGGACGAGGCGCCTTCGGAGGCGCTCAGCTTGCGGATGCGGACGATCAGTGCGCCGGGCCTGATCCTCTTCGCCGTGACCACGACGCTGGCCGCTTTCGATTGGATCATGTCGCTGAACTACCACTGGTTTTCGACGATTTTCGGCGTTTACATCTTTGCCGGCGCCTACCTGTCGTGCACCGCGTTTTGCGTGCTGGTGACGATGTACCTGCGCAGCAAGAACATCCTGACGAAAGAAATCAACGATGAGCATTACCACGACATGGGCAAATGGCTCTTTGCCTTCGTTGTGTTCTGGTCGTACATCGCCTTCTCGCAGTTCTTCCTGATCTGGTACGCCAACCTGCCCGAGGAGACGGTCTTCTTCAAGGTCCGCGGCGGTCCCGGCTGGATGACGGCGAGCCTGATGCTGGTGATCTGCCATTTCGCCATTCCGTTCCTTTTCCTGCTCAGCAGCCTGACCAAACGCTGCCCGAAGGCGCTGGTGATTGCCGCGGTGTGGCTGCTGGCGGTGCATTGGTTCGACCACTACTGGCTGATTGCGCCGAACTTCCACGAAAGCCTCGTGTTCAGCTGGCTGGACGTGACGTGCTGGCTCGGGATCGGCGGTATTTTCTTCTGGAATTTCTGGCGCAAGTTCATCTCCGCCCCGGTGGTGCCCGTGAGGGATCCTCAACTCGAGGCATCCGTGAACTTCGCCAACTTCTGGGTCTGAGGTCAGGCAATGCCGATCAACACGAATGCAAGGGACTGAAGCATGAGCGGTCACGACGAGGAAAGACCCGAAATTGATGCCGCAGCGGGTTACGATAAGCGGGATATCAACGTGCTGGGTGTCCTTTGTACGGCGATCGCAATCCTGGTGTTCGTAACCGTCGCCATCTTCATTCTGGACAGCTATTTCTCGCGGGTCACGGAGGAACTGCGCAGCAGCTATGACGCACCGAAAAGTCAGCTCAACGAGCTGCGGGCAGAGACGCGTGAACAATTGGAAAACTATGAGGAGGATACCACGACAGGGGTGCAGCGGGTACCGATCGACCGTGCCATGGAACTGCTGGTTGAAGAAGATCAGCGGTAGCCGTGCCGGCTTCGTCGCCCTGCTGGCGGCGCTGCTGGTGCCGCCGGTGTGCGGCCAGGGGCCGATGCCGCGGCGCGAGGACGACCAGGTAGCGGCAATGGAGATCCGAGAGCACCTGGGCGAGTCGATACCGCTGGACCTGGCGTTCACCGATTCGGACGGCCGCCGGATACGGTTGACCGACTGTTTCAAGGACGACAAGCCGGTGCTGATGGCACTGGCATACTACGGGTGCCCGACACTCTGCACCGTGGTGCTGAACGGGCTCTCGGACGGCGTCAGCGACATGGCGTGGACGCCGGGCGACGAATTTAACATGGTGACGGTCAGCATCGACCCGCGGGAAACCGCGACGCTGGCCGCCGGCAAACGAACCAACTACGTGGAGGCGCTGGGCAAGGAGATAAAACCCGAGGGCTGGAGGTTTCTGGTCGGCGACAAGGAAGAGATCGAAGAATTGGCACAGGCCATTGGTTTCGGCTACTTCTACGACGTCAGGCAGGACATGTACGCGCACCCTGCGGCGGCCTACATCCTGACGCCCGGCGGCAAGATCTCCCGCTACCTGTACGGGGTAAAATTTGAAGAGAAGGACCTGCGGCTGAGCCTGCTGGAAGCGGCCGATGGCAAGATCGGCAGCATCATGAACCGGTTCATCATGTACTGTTACCAGTTCGATCCCGAGGCCAATCGTTACGTCCTTTTCGCACAAAACGTCATGCGGCTCGGCGGCGCCGTCACACTCGCTGCCATCCTGATATTCCTGGGCGGCTTCTGGACCTGGGAATGGCGCCGCCGCAGCAGACACCGGACGGTATGACAACCGGGGGTCGCCGTCAGGCTTCGAAGGTCATCGCCCGCAACACGGAAATGAAGCAAGGACACAAAGACAGATCGTAGATGGAACTTTCCCCAAAAACCTGGTTCATGCCGGTGGGCGCTTCGTCGATTGCCGGAGAAGTCGACTGGTTGTTCTATTTCATCACGTGGATGTCCGTCGCGTTTTTCGTGATCGTCACGGCCTGCACCGTTTATTTCCTGTTCAAATACAAGCGGAAACCTGGTGAGAAACCCGGCCTGACGATACCGCTGCACCACAACACGGTGCTCGAGATTGTCTGGACGGTGATTCCGACCATTCTGGTCTTCTTCATCTTCATTTGGGGGTTCCGGTCGTTCATGGGCCTGTTCGTGATCCCGGCCGGCGCCGAGGAGGTCCGCGTGCAGGCGGCACAGTGGAGCTGGACCTTCCGCCACAACGTCGGCGGTTCCGGGAACGAATCGAAAAGCAACAACCTGCACGTGCCGGCCGGCCGGCCGATCAAGCTGCACCTGAGCTCGAGCGACGTGCTGCATTCGCTGTTCATCCCGGATTTCCGCGTCAAGATGGACCTCGTCCCCAACCGCACGACCTCGTTGTGGTTCACCGCGTTGGAGGAAGGTGAATACGACCTGTACTGCACCGAATACTGCGGTGAGAAACACTCGAGGATGCTGGCGCGTGTGTACGTCATGCCTGAGGAGGAGTACAAGCAATGGGTATGGGACAACGCCAAGGTGGCAACGGGCAAGGAAATCTACGACACCAAATGCAGCGCCTGTCATTCTCTGGAAGCCGGCAACTCCGAGATGGCGCCGACCTGGCATAATCTGTACGGCAGGACGGAAACGCTGAGTGACGGTACAACCATCGAGGTGCTGGACGATTACATCTGGGAATCCATCCGTTACCCCCACCTCAAGATCGTCGATGGTTTCGAAGCCCGGGCACGCATGGCGCCGTTCCCGAAGCAATCCTTGTCCGACGAGGAAGTGGAGAACATCATCGGTTTCATGAAGGGCCTGTCGGACTACAAGGCGGACGAGGCAAGTGAGGATCCAAAGCCATGAACAAACTGCCGGAAAAACATTTCATCAACAGCTCCAGGGGCATCAAGTCCTGGTTGTTGACCATGGATCACAAGCGCATCGCGATCCTTTATATGATCATGGTCATGTCGGCCTTTTATGTTGCCGGCATTTTCGCTTTGATCGTCCGCCTCGAGCTTGCCAAGCCCGGCGCTTTGTTCTTTAAGGATACCGTCATCGAAAAGCAAGTCGACAAGTCGGGCGCCCAGAAAGGTTCTGGGGCCGCCGGCAGCACCGTCGCGGCAGACGAGGCGGGAACGGGGCCGGAGCCGGCCGGCGCTGAAGGTGCAGGCGGCGACGAAACCGGCGTGGCCGTACCGGCGGCAGCTGAGCAAACAGCGCCCGACAACCAATACAAACCGATCGATCCCGGGATGTCGGGCGACGACAAGGCGCGCATGGCGAAAAGCCAGGTCTTCTACAACAAGATGTTCACCTTGCACGGCGTCATCATGGTGTTCCTGTTCATCATTCCGTCGGTGCCTGCCATCCTCGGCAATTTCCTGCTGCCGCTGATGATCGGCGCCAGGGACGTTGCCTTCCCGCGGCTCAATCTGGCGAGCTGGTACCTCTATCTGATCGGCGCGGCGTTCAGCGTTTTCGCGATCCTCCACGGCACCGTCGACACTGGCTGGACCTTCTATGCGCCGTACAGCACGCAGACCGGCGGCAACGCCACGGTCATCATGATAACGATGGGGGTTTTCATCCTGGGCTTTTCGTCGATCTTCACGGGGCTGAACTTTGCCGTGACCATTCACAAGATGCGGGCGCCCGGCATCGGCTGGTTCGACATGCCGCTGTTCGTCTGGGGTATCTATGCCACGGCGCTGGTGCAGATCCTGGCGACGCCGGTGATCGGTATCACCATGGTGCTGCTGGTGCTCGAGCGCTGGCTCGGCATCGGCATCTTTGACCCGGCGCTTGGTGGTGACCCCGTGCTCTTCCAGCACTTTTTCTGGTTCTATTCGCACCCGGCGGTGTACATCATGATTCTGCCGGGCTTCGCCATCATCAACGAGCTGGTGACGGTACATTCGCGCCGGCACATTTTCGGGTACAAGGCGATCGCTTTTTCAAGCGTCGCCATTGCCATGCTCGGGTTCATGGTGTGGGGCCACCACATGTTTGTCAGCGGGCAGTCCGAGTTTTCGTCGATGGTATTCTCGTTTATTACCGTCTTCATCGGGATACCCTCGGGCATCAAGATCTTCAACTGGGTGGCGACCTTGTACAAGGGGTCAATCGCCTGGACGACACCGATGCTGTATGCCGCGTCATTCCTGATCCTGTTCACCATCGGCGGGCTCACGGGCGTCCATCTCGGGGCGCTCGGAACCAACGTGCATCTGCATGACACCTATTTCGTCGTCGCCCACTTCCACTACGTGATGGTGGGCGGCACGGTGATCGCCTTCCTCGGCGGTCTCCATCACTGGTGGCCGAAGATCTTCGGGCGCATGTACAATGAGTTGTGGGCCAAGATCGCCTGCGGCCTCGTGTTCTTCGGCTTCAACATGACATTCTTCACGCAGTTTTACCTGGGTTCCCAGGGCATGCCGAGGCGCTATCACGATTACAGCGGCATGCTGAAGACGAACCTGTTCGAAAGTCTGCACGGCTTTTCGTCGTGGGGTGCGATGGTCCTCGGGCTGGGGCTGTTGATCATTGCCATCTATCTGATCCACGCCGCCTTCAAGGGCGAACCGGCCGGTGATAACCCCTGGGGCGGCCTGTCCCTGGAGTGGGCGACGACGTCACCACCGCCAACCGAGAACTTCCTGGTCGACCCGGAGTACACCCATGGTCCGTACGACTATGACCGCGTGCTGCCGGAGGATATGTCATCCGAAACCGCTGGACTGAGAAAAGTATAGAAGGCCATAATGTCACAAGCAATCGATGATCACGGGCCCCGGCAGCACCCGGCACTGGCCCATCATTTCAACGACATGGAGCAGCAGCACGAGTCGCTCAAGATGGGGCTGTGGCTGTTCCTGGTTACGGAACTCCTGCTGTTTGGCGGGCTGTTCGGCGTCTACGTTTTTTTCCGCGTCTGGCATCCCGAAATGTTTGCCGGCGCCAGCAAAATGCTCAATACCTGGCTCGGCACCCTCAACGCCTTCGTGCTGATTGCCAGCTCGGTGACCGTCGCCCTGGCGGTCCGCTGCATCCGGCTCGATCAACCGAAGAAGACGGTCTGGTACCTGCTCGCGACGATCGCCTTCGCCGGCGTCTTCATGATTGTCAAATATTTCGAGTACACCCACAAGTTCCACGCCGGTCTTTTCCCGGGCGAGAACTTCAACAACCTGGACTTCGCGCTCGGCAAGGTTGAAGGTGTCGTTGCCCCCATCCAGAATCCACACGTCTTTTTCAGCATCTATTTCGGCATGACAGGGTTGCACAGCCTGCACGTGCTGGGCGGCATGTTCTTCCTGACATGGGCCGCCTGGCGGACGTCGAAGGGTGCTTATTCGAGCGAGTACTATTCGCCGGTCGAGCTCGGCGGACTGTACTGGCATTTTGTCGACCTCATCTGGATCTACCTCTTTCCGCTGCTCTATCTAATTTAAGGGATTGAACATGTCTGCCCATTCCGACAAACATCCGCATGTCCCGCCCGCGAGGGTCTACTATGGCGTCGGCGCCATCCTGTTCATTCTCACTGCGATCACAGTCGTGACGGGGAAGTGCCTGCAACTGGACAGCATGGTAGAGGAGGTGTTCAAGCTGAAGTTCACCGGCCTCAACCTGATTCTTGTGATGGCCGCCGCCACCATCGAGGCCGTCCTGGTTGCACTGTTTTTCATGAACCTGCTGTACGACAACAAGATGTACATGTTGATCTTTGTCGGCAGCCTGATGTTTCTATCCTTTTTCTTCATCCTCACGCTGTTCGACACGGTGCATCGCGGTCGCGTCTATGCCGAGCGCGACACGATCTGGACAGAGTCCGGGATATACGACAAGCTCAGGGCGAATCCCGGGGCCGTTCGCAGCATTCACGGCCACGACGACGCGCCTGGCAGCGACGCGCCTGGCAGCGACGCGGCGCACGACGAACAGGACTCCGAGGCCGAAGGCCGCGATCATTGACCGGGCGTTTCCTGTTTTAGCCGTGGCAGCGTAGCAGTATCTTTCATCCTTTCCGGCCTCGCACGACAAATGCAGTTCGCCGGAGAACCGTTGCAGGGTGCCCAGGGCGAGCACCGCCATGGCGATCGTCAGAGTGCCGGAGCCGCCGTCGGTGAATTGGATTGAATTCGGCGCCAGCCCCAGGCGGACAGCAGCGCGACAGCCAGGATGAACATGCGATGTGACTTGGCACACGGCCCACAGAAGCAGTGGCCGAAACCTTGTGCCGCGCCGAACGTCCACACGTATGCTGTCGCCAGCGCCAGCAAGGCGCCGACCAGAATTACGACATCTGCGAGGCGGTCCGGAAGTTCGTTGCACACGTCACCGAGCGGATTCGAGTTTGTTCGCCGCCAGCCAATCATCCGGGTTGGCGTTGAAACCAGTGGGCATTTACCCTATAGTCATGGCTGTGTTTCACCCCTTTGCCCCCGGGGAGTCTCCAGTGAGTAGTTCGTCGGAACCCAGTCCCAGCAGGCCCGATGCGTCCCGCCCTCCGGCGCCGCTTGGCCGCCCGCCGGTCGGATTGCTGGCCTGGCGCCTCGTTGTCGTTGCTGCCATCCTCGGCGCCGGCTGGTTTGGCGTGCGGGCGATCATGGCCGGCAAGAAGGCGCCGGCGCAAGCAGTACTCGTTGCCCGGGTGCCGACGGTGGAAGTAGTAACCTGTGCGCCGCAGACCGAAACGATCATTCTGTACGGGCACGGCACGGTCGAAACCGCGACCCGCACCGCCATCCGGCCGCAGGTCGGCGGTCGCGTCCTTGAATTGCACGAGCGCCTGGAACCGGGCGAAATCATCGAACGCGGCGAAGTTCTGGTGCGCCTGGACGCCGAGGATTACGTGCTGTCGCGTGATGTCAACCAAGCGGGCCGCGGCCGGCTACAGGCCGAGATCGCGCTGCTCAATACCGAGACCAAGACAACCGCAGCGCGCCTGGAGCTGGCGCAACAGAGCACGGCCCTGAGCGAGGCCGAATTCAAACGGCTGCAGGTGCTGCTGACCGAGGAGCAAATCGGCACCCGCTCAAGTGTTGACCGGGCCGAGCACGCCGTTGTCCAGGACCGGGAACGCATGGCGCAATTGCAGCAGTCGCTCGCCGCTATTCCGCATCGGATCGCGGCGCTGGAGGCGGAGCTTGCCCAGCTGGAACGACGCGTCGCTGTCGATGAACTGGCGCTCGCGCGGTGCACGATCAAGGCGCCGTTTTCCGGCCGCGTCGAGCGTGTCGCGGTGGAGGCGAACGACGTTGTCCAGATTGGTGCGACACTGCTGTCGCTGGCCGATGACAGCGACCTGGAGATTGCCGTCTCGCTCAATGCCCGGGACGTCAATGAATGGATGCGTTTCCGCCCTGAGACGGACAGCTCGGCGCCAGCCGGATGGTTCGGCCTGATCGAGGAAGTGCCGGCAACCGTTGCCTGGCTCGAAGGCGATGCCGATGCCGCATGGCCCGGCACGGTGGCGCGCGTCAAGCAGTTCGACGACCGTTCGCGGATGGTGACGGTCGTCATCCGGCCGGGTGCAGCCAGCGGAACCGCAGCGTATCCGTTGATCCCCGGCATGTTCTGCGCCGTCGAGATTCGCGGTAAGCAGATTCCCGGCGCCTACCGCATTCCGCGCGCCGCCCTGAACGAGAGTGATCGGGTGTTCATCGTTGTCGACAACGTGCTCAAGTCACGCCATGTGCACGTGGCCAGGGAAATCGGCGAGGAGTTGATCGTCGACGACGGGCTGGCACCGGGCGATCAGGTTGTGGTCAGCCGGCTGCGCGCCCCGGCCGACGGCTTGGCGGTACGCATCCGCCAGCGCGACGGCCAGCGGGTGGCGCTGCCGCCGACCGACCCGGTCAGTGATGTGCACGATGAGGCGAAGCCAGATCCTGCGATGTAATCCGTATGGCCGACAGTACCGACAGACATTCGTTCCTGCGCACCGTCCTGCTCAATCCGGTGTTCGCGAATATCCTGATGATCATGATCCTGGTCTGCGGGTTCGTAGGCCTGTTCAGCATGGTTCGCGAGAGCTTCCCGCAGTTCGATCTGGACTTCATCACCATCAATGTCCCCTATCCCGGCGCGAATCCCGCCGAGATCGAGGAATCGATATGCCGCCCGCTCGAGGATTCGCTCGAAGGAATCTCCGGCATCAAGCGGGTGGTCACCGTCGCCCAGGAGGATGCCGGGCAGGCGGTCGTCGAGCTCACCGAGAACGCCGACAAGGACAAGCTCCGCACCGAGATCGAAAACGCCGTCGATGCCATCGACACATTCCCGGAGCAGTCCCGGCGCCTGGTCATCGACACCTTTTCCTTCGACGACGCGGTGATCAATGTCGCCATCTGGGGTGATGTCCCGGAGCGTGACCTCAAGGAACTGGGCCGTGAAATCCGTGACGAGCTGCTGCTGCTGCCGGGCATCAGCCGTGTCAACATCAGCGGCACACGCGACTATCAGGTCGACATCGAAATCTCCGAGGAGCGGCTGCAGGAACACGGGATGACCTTCGATGAGGTTGTTGCCGCAGTTCGCCGCAACAGCGACAACCTGCCGGGCGGCGTCTTGCGGACCGCTACCGAGGATTTCAACATCCGCGTCATCGGCCGTCGCTACTTCGCGAGCGAATTCAATGACCTGGTGCTGCGCGCCGATGCCGGCGGCGACCGGGTGTTTCTGCGCGACGTCGCCATCCTCCGTGACACCTTCGACGAACAGTCGGCGGTGTACGCGTTGTACAACGGCAAACGCTCAATCAACCTGG
>JASLZG010000103.1 GCA_030754995.1 Lentisphaeria bacterium | reverse complement strand
GCATGCTCGAGCACGGCGTCCATGTAGCGTCTGGTCTCGTCGCGGCCGTGGCGCGAAAACATTTCCGCGACCCGCCGCTGCCCGGTCTCCGCGGCCGCCCACTGGGCCATCAGGTCGCCGCGTATCTCACGCTGCGTGCGGACGTTCTGATTGATGATTTCGTAGATTGGCTGGACGAAGTCGCCACCGTCGAAAATACGTGTCGGCGGAATCTGCAGGCCTTCCTGGTAGATCTCGGTAACCCCGAAGGGCATGCTGCCCGGGGCGAACCCGCCCATGTCGACGTGGTGCGAAGTGGTCGCCACCAGGGCGACCGCGTCGGTGCCGTGGTAAACTGGCGAGACCATCGACAGGTCCGGCAAATGCCCGGGGCCTTCGGGGTAGGGCAGGTTGGTGATGACCGCGTCGCCCGGCCGCATCCTGTCGATGGGAAATTTCCGCAGGACGTTCCGGAATATTGCCGGCATGATGCCGAGATGCAGCGGCGTGCCGACTTCCGCCTGCGCGACGATCTCCCCGTCCAACGTCGCCAGCGCCGTGGAGCAATCGAAACGGTCGCGGATATTCGGCGAATAACTTGAGCGGATCATTGCGGCACATGCTTCTTCGGCGACGCCGCGCCAGCGGTTGCGCATGATCTCGAGCATCACTGGATTGATTGGTTCAGGCATGGATTTCACCCGTCTGTAGAATGATCTGTCCGCCGGCGTCGATGCGGAACGCCATGTCCGGCAGGACGACGGTCGTTGTATCCGCCTGTTCGATGATGGCCGGGCCGCGGTCCGCGTAGCCTGCACCCAGATCGGGGCGTTCGTACACCGGCGTGTCACGGGCGGTGCCGTCGAAGATCACGGGGCGTCGTGACACCGGCAGGGGCACCGGCTTTTCGGGCCAGGTCGCTGCCGTGGCGTCCGGCAGGCCGATCGACACGGAAACCCAGGCGGCGACGACCTCCACCGGGTCACCCTCGAAGTCGTAGCCGTAGGCGCGCCTGTGGTGCTGGTGGAAGTCGTGCTCGATCGCATCTTGCCGCAGCGCGCCATCGGCCAGGTTGACGGCGAGGTCGTGGCCCTGGCCGAGATAGCGCAGGCGCAGGCGCCGGACGACACTCATCCGTTCAGTGGCGCCGCCGCCGGCCAGCAGGCGGCTGGTCGGCTCCTGCAGCAGCTCGTCGAAGATTTCGGGAAGGCCGGGCAGCATGTCGGTCAAGAGACCGAGGCGGCAGTGGATCTGTTCCTCGCGCAGTTCGGAAAGCAGCAGGCCGGCGGCCGAGAAAACACCCGGCATCGCCGGCACAACGACTTCGCGCATACCGATCTCGCGGCCGAGCTCGGCACCGTGCAGCGGCCCGGCACCGCCGCAAGGGCAGAGGGAAAAATTGGCCGGGTCGTGGCCGCGTTCGACGGTGAGGCGGCGGATGGCGCTGGTCATGGCGGCGTTGACCACGTGGAGCATGCCCTCGGCGGTTGCCTCGATGCTCATACCCAGGGCAGTGGCCAGTGTGTCGACGGCCTGGCGGGCGGCGGCGACATCGAGCTCGAACCCGCCGGCCATGGCTGATCGTCTGGCCAGCCGTCCAAGCACCAGGTTCGCATCCGTCACGGTCGGTCGGGTGCCGCCGCGGCTGTAGCAGGCGGGCCCCGGCTCGGCCCCGGCAGATTGGGGCCCGACACGCAGGGCACCCCCCGCGTCGACCCATCCGATACTGCCGCCGCCGGCGCCGATAGTGTCAATATCCATCATCGGCAAGCGGATCGTTTGCTCGGCGAACATGCGTTCCTGGGTAAAGACGCCGGCACCGTCGTAGATCATCGCGACGTCGAAACTGGTGCCGCCCATGTCGGCGGTGATGAGGTGTTTACTGCCGTGCTGCCTGGCCAGGGCACAGCCGGCGACGACGCCGCCGGCCGGGCCGGACAACAGCATTTCGACGCTGCGCGTCGCAGTGACGCTGGCAGCCGAGACGCCGCCGTTCGATTTCATCATGAATAGTGGTGCGGTGATGTCATGTACCCGCAACTGCTCTTCCAGGTGGCCCAGGTAGCCGCTGACGACCGGCTGGATGTACCCGTTCAAGACGGTGGTGCTGAAGCGCTCGAACTCGCCCTGGCTGCGGCTGATCTGGTGTGACAGGCAGATACTGACATTCGGCAGCAGATCCTGAAGCCGTTCACCGACGGCCCGTTCGTGCGCCGGGTTGACGTAGCTATTGAGCAGGCCGATGACCACCGCCCCGACGTTGAGCCGGCGGATTTGATCGGCCAGGGCGGCGATATCGGCCTCCTGCAGCGGCACATCGATTGTGCCGTCGGACAGTGTGCGTTCGGGGATTTCGAGGATATTGGCGCGTGGCAGCAGGGCCGGGGGGCGGCGCGAGCGCAGATTGTAGAGCTCCGGCCGGTTCTGGCGGCGGATCAGGAGCACGTCGCGAAAGCCTTTGGTGGTAACCATGGCCATGGCGGCACCGGTACGCGTCAGCACGACGTTGGTTGCCACGGTGCTGCCGTGGACGATGAGAGCGATATCGCCGAGCCCGAAGCCGGCATGATCGGTGATCGCCAGGACGCTGTCGACGACCGCCTGGGCCGGCTGCGCCGGGGTGCTGTGCACCTTGTGCAGCCGGAGATCGCCCGTCGAGGTGTTGACCGCGACAACATCTGTGAAGGTGCCGCCCGTGTCGATGCCGATTCGCCAGTTCACGGTTTGCGCGTTCCAGTTCAGGTTTAGTGGCGACAATACGCCGCCAAGCCTGCAAGTTAGCAGCGGCTGTCCGATTATTCCTGTCGCCGAACAAGTATAAAGATTGCCTGTTCTGACGATTGGAAGAATGTGAAATTTGAAGGAAAGTATCCGGGTTCCTGCGTCGGCGACAATGAAATAATGCGATGTGATCGGCGGCGGTCCTGGGACCGTTGGATCGGAGCGGATTCCAACATCAATCGAACCTGAACTCTGGGGAAAGTCGTTCATGAATCAGACCCGCCTATTTCTACTGGCAATTCTCTGCACCGTCATTGGTGCGTACGGCGATGTCGTCAACAAGATCGTGATTGAGTCGCTGACCAGTCAGGATATCCCGGAGGACGTGGTGCGGGCCAATATCGTGCTGGATGATGGCGCGGTGTTTTCGCAGAAGCGCCTGTCGGAAGATATCAAACGCCTGATGAAGACGGGACAGTTTGCCGACGTCGAGGCCCAGGTCGACCCTGCCGGCAACGGCAAGGTCGACATCACGTTCAAACTGCGGCCGCGCCAGCGGATTGCGCAGATCAACTTCAAGGGCAATGAGGCGGTGAAAACGCGCGAGCTGCGCAAGACGAGCGAGAGCCGGGTGGGCGATCCGATGAGCGGCGGCATCCTGGGGGAAGACCAGCGAGCATTGATCAAACTTTACCAAGGCAAGGGCTTCCACGATGTCGATGTCAAGCAGAATGTCAGAGACATCCCGGGCACCAACGACGTAATGGTTGAATACCTGATTCGCGAAAGAGTCCGCTTGAAGACGCGGCGGCTGCACATCCGGGGCAACACCGTTTACGGCATCTGGAAGCTGAAGCGCGTAATGGACACAGGCGTGTCCATCTGGGGCTATCTCTTTCCAACCGGTTTCTACAGCGAGGAAGAGTTCAAGAACGACCTGGAGAAGCTGGAGACGCTATACTGGGACAAGGGCTATCTCGATTTCAAAGTCGATAAGGTCGACAAGGCCGTGAACAAGCGCCGCGCCCTGGTGCTGCTGACGCTTTTCCTCTCCGAAGGCGTGCCGTTCAAGGTCGGTACTGTGTCGACGGACGGCAACCAGGTCGTCAGCAGCGAGGAGTTGGCGGCGCTGATCGAGCTGCAGCCCGACCAGGTCTACAGCAAGTCAGGCGAGACCGCCGACATCAGGCGCATCGTGGCCAAGTACAACAGCATGGGGCACCTCGACAACCGGGTGTATGCCGACCGTGACATCGACCGGACCGGCAAAGTCGTCAACATCACCTATTCGATCCGCGAAGGTCGCGCCAGCCGCGTCAACGACATCAACATCACCGGCAACCGCGTCACTAAAGATCACGTTATCCGGCGGGAACTGCAGATTCATCCGCGCGACCTCGCCGACGGTGGCAAGATCGAGATCAGCAAAAGGCGGCTGCTCGGCCTCGGCTACTTTGAATCGGTCGAGATCAATCCGCGTTCGACCGACAACCCGAACCTGAAAGACCTGGAAGTCAAGGTGAAGGAACAGGTCACCGGGCGTCTGAGTTTCGGTGCCGGCATTTCCAGTGCCGACAGTGTGATCGGCCTGATCGAGATGTCACAGACGAACTTCGACCTGCATGATCCGCCGGCCTTTCGTGGTGGCGGCCAGAAACTCCAACTGCGGCTGCAGACGGGGACGGACCGGCAGAACTTCAACCTGTCGTTCACCGAGCCGTGGCTGTTTCACAAGCAGTTACGCCTCGATTATAACGCTTGGAAGCGCGAGTCTTCGAGGAACATCGGATTCACACAGAGGTCGACAGGGACCTCTTTCCGTGTGACGCGGAAGATGAAGGCCCCGTTCTGGCGGCACTATTTCGGCTACAGCTTGGCAGACATGGAGACGGTCGATTTCGACAGCGACTTCAGCGCCGGGTTCGTTGCTGCCGAAAGAGGCTCGGAGCTGGTCAGTGCCGTGACACTGGGGTTCGTTCGTGACCAGCGTGACCGGCTCGTGCTGACCAGCAGCGGTTCGCGCCTGTCGATCAGCGCAGAGCTGCAGGCCGAGGGCATCGGCAGCTATACCAATCTGACCAAGATCGACGTCGAGGCGGACAAGTACTGGCCAGTTTTCAAGGAAAGTGTGTTCAAGATTTCCGGCCGTGTCGCTGCCGTTAACGAGGCCAGCGGTGACGATGCCCGCGTTTGGGACCGCTATTTTGCCGGCGGATCCAACACGTTGCGCGGCTTTCGCGAGCGCGAAGTCGGCCCGGTCGATCTGCCGAATGGGGAACCGATCGGCGGCAAGTCGCTGCTCCTGGCCATGGCTGAGTTCACGACGCCGGTTTTCGAGAAAACGATTTTCTGGGCACTGTTCGCTGATGCCGGCAATGTCTGGGAGAACTCATTCGACCAGCTCGGCGACTACAATGTCGGTGTCGGCTCCGGTGTGCGCCTGATGCTGCCGATTGGTGGGATCCGTATCGATTACGGTTTCCCGGTGGTGAGGGATCAGGATCACCTTTCCAGCGGCGGCCGGCTGCACTTCAATTTCGGCTTCAATTTCTGAAGTCGATTGACGTCGAGGTAGCACGAGCACAGTCGGCACCGGTCGCCGGCAGACAGTGGAGCACCAATGCTCTTTAATTCGCTGCACTTCGCTGTGTTTCTGCCTTGTGTGGTGATCATCTATTTCGCCACACCCGGCCGCTGGCGCTGGACGTGGCTGTTGGCCGCCAGTTATTATTTCTATGCCTGCTGGAAAATCGAGTACCTGGCGCTGATCGTGGTGTCGACACTCGTCGACTACGTCGTTGCCAGATGCATGGCCAGGGCCGTCGCCGGGCGGCGCACGTTTCTCCTTTGCCTCAGCCTGGCAGTCAACTTGGGCTTGCTGTTTGCCTTCAAGTACTTCAACTTCGTCAATGCTTCGGTGCGGGCGGTATTCGGCCATTTCGACCTGACCTACAGCGTGCCGGCACTGGACGTACTGCTGCCGGTCGGCATTTCGTTTTATACGTTTCAGACGCTCAGCTACACGATCGATGTGTACCGCGGCAAGCGTCAGCCGGAGATGCACCTCGGCATATTTGCCCTGTACGTCGCCTATTTCCCGCAACTCGTCGCCGGGCCGATCGAACGTTCGACGCGCCTCCTGCCGCAGTTGCGGGTGGTTCAGAACTTCGACTTCGACCGCCTCAAGACCGGCCTGGTCCTGATGCTCTGGGGGTTCTTCCAAAAGCTGGTCATCGCCGACCGCATGGCGATGGTAGTCGATCATGTCTACACTGACCCGCAACAGACCGGCGGTGCCGTACTACTGATCGGAACCTACGCCTTTGCGTTCCAGATCTACTGCGATTTCGCCGGTTACTCGAACATCGCAATCGGTACTGCAAAGATCATGGGTATCGATCTCATGCAGAATTTTCGGCAACCGTACTATGCGCGGTCTATTCCGGAGTTCTGGCGGCGCTGGCACATATCATTGTCGACCTGGTTCCGGGATTATGTCTACATCCCGCTGGGCGGCAGTCGCGTCCGGAAATTGCGCTTGCATATCAATCTGCTCCTGGTCTTCGCAGTCAGCGCCATCTGGCACGGTGCCCATTGGAAATTTTTAGTGTGGGGGCTGCTGCATGGGCTTTATATGGTTTTCGGCGGTCTGACCGCTGGGTGGCGCCATCGATGTGCTGCCACCGTAGGCCTCGACCGGCTGCCGCGGCTGCAGCGGGTACTCGGGGTGTTCGTAACCTTTAACCTGGTCTGTTTGGCCTGGATATTTTTCCGGGCGGATTCCATTTCTGACGCCGCGTCAATCGTGTGCAATATTTTCCAAATGGAAGGAGTCGGCACGGTCGTGGAATGCCTGACCCGGCCGGGCCGGCTGAACGAAGTTTTCGGGCTGTCGCGCACCCACCTCGTCGCGGTTGCAGCAGGACTGGCCATTCTCGAACTGGGCCATCTCCTGCAGATGTGCGATCGTCTGCAGTTGCGTGCACTGGCCGCCCCGACCTGCTTGCGCTGGTTGGCGTACATTATTCTGATCCTGGTGATTGCGAACTTCGGTATCTTCCAGAATCCCAGACAATTCATCTACTTCCAGTTCTGATGCCCATGAATCGACTCAAAAATCCGCTTGTTTGCAGCCTTGTGTTTGTCGTTATCGTGCTGGCAGTTTTCCAGTTCGAGAGTGTCGTGCTCGATCGGCTGGTGCCACTGGACAAATCGGTGAAGGTCAATTGGATCTACAGCCATGCAGGAACATTCGATTATGCGTTCGTCGGTTCGTCGGCGGCCTATACTGGCATCGACGGCAAAGCACTTTCCGACACACTCGGCGGATCGGTCATCAACCTGGGACTCGACGGTACTGCTCACCCCGAGCAATACATGGTGCTGGCGGCATTTCTTGAATCCAACGATGTTGGTACGATCATTCTCCAGGTCGATGCCTGGGGTCTCGACGAGAACGCCTATGGTTATCCGTTTCATGAATATCTTCACCTGCCTTACCTGGACAAGCCGGTGGTGGCTGAGGTGGTCGCCGAGCGACGGGGTGGCCGCCTGGCTGCCTGGAAGTATGTGCCGTTTCTCAAGTACGCCGAATTCAACACCGAGATCGGGGTCCCGAACGTCGTGCATATGATTGGCGGGCGCCAGCCGGAATTCGATGTCTACGGTTCGAGCCTGCGCAATCAGGCATTTAACCAGGCGGAGCTCGAGGCCCTTGCCGCCGCCGGTGATCATCACTCTTACGCTTGGAGTACAATGCGCGCGGAATATTTCGAACGCATGCTGGACCTGGCACGGAAGAAAGGTATTCCGGTGGTTGTCTATTTGACCCCCGAGTATCACGAAGTGCTCGACTACAGCCCCTCGCGCCACCAGGTCGTCAGCTATTACCGGGAGACTGTGGCGGCGGCCGGCCAGGCGTTTCTGACGTACGACGACGAGCCGCTCTGCCGGGACCGCCTGAATTTCTACAACACCTCACACCTCAACCGCGATGGTGCCGGGCGGTTTGCGCCGCTGCTGGCCCGCGATGTACTTGCGGCGTCGGGCCGGGATTGATTTTGTTTCATGAGCGAACCCTTTGAACACCCATTGCAGCGCCCCGCCAATCGGCTGCTGAAACGCGTCGCTGATATCTGTTTCTCTATCTTTGCACTGGTGACCATCCTGTGGTGGCTGCACCTGGTTTTCGTAATTCTGATCCGTGCCACCTCGCCGGGGCGTGCGGTGTTCCGGCAGATCCGCATCGGCAGGGACGGCTGCCCGTTCATCTGTTACAAATACCGGACGATGGTGTACGCGCCGGATGAGCTGGAGAAACCGCGGATCATGGAGGACAGCGCCCATCGAGTGACCTGGATCGGGCGATTTCTGCGCACCAGTAACCTCGATGAGCTGCCGCAATTCATCAACGTTCTGAAAGGCGATATGTCGGTCGTCGGCCCGCGTCCGCACATGCTGGGTGAGGACGAACTGCTGCCGGAGCATATCCCGTACTATCGCCAGCGTCTGCTCGTTATACCCGGTATTACGGGGTGGGCCGCGATCAACGGCTTTCGCGGCGGCTCCGACATGGCGCACATGCGTTGCCGAGTCGATCTGGATGTCTGGTACATCCGCAACTGGTCGCTTTGGCTGGATCTGCGCATTGCCGTGACCACCGCCTGGCGTATGCTGACCTTCCGCGCTGGCGGCCAATAGAACGGTCAGAGCAGGTTGGCGGCGATCTCTGCCAGCTCGCTGCGTTCGCCTTTGGTCAGCGTGATGTGCGCTGAGATCTTCTCGTCGCCGAACCGATCGATGACACAGGAAAAACCGTTGGAGTATGCGTCAACGTACGGGTTGTCGATCTGGTGCAGGTCCCCGGTGAGCACCACCTTGGTGCCGCGGCCGACGCGGGTGATGATGGTTTTCACCTCGTGTGGCGTCAAGTTCTGCGCTTCGTCGATGATCATGAACTGATGCGGAATGCTGCGGCCGCGGATATACGTCAAAGGTTCCACACCGATTTCGTCCGACTCGAGGATGTCCGGTGGCAGCGACCGCCGCCGGCTGCGCCGGTCGATTTCACGGATCAGTTCGATGGCGTCGAAGATCGGCTGCATCCACGGCCGCATCTTCTCGTGGACGTCACCCGGGATATAGCCGATATCGCGGCCCATGGGCATGGTCGGTCGTGAGACGATCACGCGGTGGTAAACGTCTTCCTGCACCACCTGAAAAAGTCCGGCAGCGACGGCAAGCAGTGTCTTGCCGGTGCCGGCCTTGCCGAGCAGCGTGACCAGGTTGATGTTTTCGTCGAGCAGTGCGTCGAGTGCGAAACATTGCCCGAGATTGAGCGGTTTGATGCCGAGAATCCCAGCACTGGCTGCAGACAGCTTGGAAACTTTTGTTGGCGATAGTTGCGTAATTCGCCCCAAAGCCTGTTCCTTGCCGTCGTTCGGGGCCTTGAACAGGACGTACTCGTTGGGAGTGAACTCGCCGTTCTCCTGCTCGAGAATGCAGTGTCCGGTGCGCAGAAACTGGTCGATCTCCTCGGGGTCCCGCTCGAATTCGTGATATCCGACACCCATTTCCCGGCGATGTTTGTCTGGCTCGGCGTAATCTTCGGCGTAGATGCCGAGGGCATCGGCCTTGAGCCGCAGGTTGATGCTCTTGGTGACGATGATCGTCGGCGTGTCGGCGTCGCGTTCGTTGAGGTAAACGGCCAGGTTGAGGATCCGGTTGTCAACGCTGGTGTCGAGATCCAGCCCGGTATTGGCCAGCATGTTCTCGCATTCGCCGGCAAAGACGCGCAGCAGGCTGCCGTTGTCGAGGCGGACGCCTTCGCCGAGCTTGGCATTCTGCCGGTGCAGATCGAGTTGCTGGATGACCGCCCGGGCATTGTTGCCGAGCTCTGTGATGTCTCGCTTGAAAGTGTCCAGCTGCTCGATTACCTCGAGCGGAATGATAACCGTGTTATCGGCAAAGATGTTGATCGCGTTGGGATCGTACAGCAGGACGTTGGTGTCGAGAATGAAATTTTTTCGCATAGGCTGGGCTGGTGTTCTCCCTCGATTCAAAAATTGCGCAGGCTCATAACTTATGGTATATCTTTTCATGATCCAAATGGCAAGTTATTCCTGATCTGAATCACTGCCATTCTGCGGTTTGACGGCCCTATGAAATTCACCTGTTGCAGCAACTCATTCGATTTGGACCGCCGCGTGTTGATCATGGGTGTTCTCAATGTGACGCCGGATTCATTCTCAGACGGCGGCGACAACGTCGTGCCGGACCTGGCCATCGCCAATGCCCTGGCGATGATCGACGCCGGCGCCGACATCATCGATATCGGCGGAGAATCCACTCGGCCCGGTGCTGAACCGGTCAACGCCGCAGACGAACTCGCCCGCGTGCACCCGGTCATTTCCGGGCTTCGCAAAGAGACGGACGTACCGGTCAGTATCGATACCTGGAAATCGCCGGTTGCTCGCGACAGCATCGCCGCGGGGGCCGTAATCATTAATGATATCAGCGGCTTCAATCGTGATCCGGAGATGAAACGTGTGGCCGCGGATACAGGTGCCGGCTGTGTTGTCATGCACATGCGCGGCACGCCGCAGACCATGCAGTCGCAGACCGATTATGACGATCTGATCGGCGAGATAAAGGCGTACTTCGTCCGGGCTCTGGAAGATCTCAAGGCGGCAGGCGTAGCTCCAGACAATATCTGTCTCGACCCCGGTATCGGTTTCAGTAAAACCGCGGAGCAGAACCTGATGCTGCTGCGGCGGCTGGCCGAGTTCGGCGGCTGCGGTTGTCCGATTTTGCTCGGGCCGTCGCGCAAATCGTTCATTGGGAAAACACTGGGCATCGACGATCCGGGTGCCCGGATCTGGGGCACGGCCGCGGCGGTTGCCCTGGGTGTTGGCGCCGGCGCCCGCATCATCCGAGTGCACGACGTGGCAGCCATGCGCCAGGTCGCTGATATGGCACTGGCCCTTAGCAGCGCCTGAAACCACGATGCCCGGCGCCGTATCTATGAGGAAACGCCAACCTGCGGATTGCCCGCGATCAGTACCCGGCCGGAGGAAGGGCGGTTTCCATATCTCCTGGTGCGCGCCAGCGGTGTCCGCAAAGCCCTCGAGATCGGTACATTGGGCGGGTACAGCGGCGTGTGGATCGCGCGGGCAAGGCGCTCTTATGGCTGAGGCCTGACAGTTGGCGAAACTAGCTGGTCAGCACCCGCCGGGCGGCGGCAGGAATGATGCATACAGCCGGTTGAGCTGGCGCATCATTTCGTCGAGGCTGAATTTCCCGGCCTGTTTCCTGGCGGTTTCGCCAAGGCGGGTGGCCAGCTCGGCATCGGTGAGGATTGTAATCGTTGCGACCGCCAGTGCGTCGGCATCTTCCGGTGCCACGATCAGTCCTGTTTCATCGTGCCGCACAACGTCCCCGACACCGCCGAGGCGGGTTGCAACAACCGGTTTGCCGGCCGCTGCCGCTTCGACCAGGACGCGTCCCATGGCCTCGGCGCAGATCGTTGGCAGCACGGCGACATCCATGGCTGCCAGCATATCGGGCACGTCTGTCCTGGTGCCGACGAAGCAGGTGCGTTCGTCGACCCCGAGTTCCCTGGCGAGTGATTCGAGTTGCGGCCGGAATTCGCCGTCACCGACGATCAGCAGCCGTGCCTGCGGCACCTGGGCGAGAATCGCCGGCATGGCGCGGATCATGTAGCCGATGCCCTTCAGCTCGACCAGGCGCCCGACGTAACCGATGATGCGGTCGTCTTCCGCAAGCCCCAACTCCCGGCGAATCTCCGGCAGCGGCCGCGATGGTTTTTCGAACTTCGCAATATCGACGCCGCTGGGAATGACCTCGACGCGCCGATGCCGCACGTTGACCGTCTCCCAGTCACGCTTTTCGCCCTCGGTAAGGCAGATCGCGACGTCGCAGCGGCGGGCCACGAGACGCTCGAGACGGACGTAGATGCCGGTTTTGCGCGCCGATGGGAAGTAGCCGTGATGAATGGCGCCGTGCGGTGTGTGGATGACGACGGGCACGCGCATCAAGCGAGCCGCGACACGGCCGAGGAAACCGGCCTTCGAGGTGTGGGTGTGGACGATCGTCGGACGCAGCCGGCGGATCAGCCGGCAAAGCTGCAGCAGCGCCAGCGGGTCGTGCCACACAGAGCCCCGGCGTACCAGGTGCGAGACGATGACCGGTTCGATGCCCAGGGCCCGGGCATCATCGAACAGATCGCCGGCGTCGTCGACATCGGGACCCGTTGCGACGACGCTGCGCGCTTGGCAACCGCCGATGGCGGTGTGCGCTGCCGTGTACAGCGTGTTGAGTTGGGCACCGCCGCGAATCAGACGGGTGATCAGATGGAGGATGCAGATTTCACCTGGTTGCCCGGCATTTTTCATTATGTTGCCGTAGGCGGATTCATCGTCGGCTAATGTCGTAATGGTTATTCAGCAGTATCGACCGTCGCTGCTTTCCGGTTCGCAGCCGCCTTTTTCATGAAGATCGCAATGACAATGTAGAACATGATAATCTGCAGGAAAATCAGGACGGACTCGATTGGTTCGGTATGACGCAGTGCCAAAGCCGTGAAGGCGACGCAGGCGGAAAGCAAATAGATTAAGCCGACGCTGCCGGGCACCGAGAATCCGAGGTCGCAGAGGCGGTGGCCGATGTGGTCCTTGTCGCAGTGCGCGATCGCCTCCCGGATCGTCCGTGTAGTGCCAAGGAACCACCTGGTCACGAAAACGTAGACCATGTCGAAGATGGCGACGCTGAGGATCGCCACGGGAACGATTCCCGCCTTCAGCGGGCTTTCCGACCATTCCCCCTGCACACCCACAGCAGCCAGCGTGAACCCGAGGAAAAAGGCGCCGCTGTCACCCATGAAAATCTTGGCGGGATGCCAGTTGAACACCAGAAAACCGAGTAGACTGCCGATCAGGCTGGCGGAAATCAGGCCCCAGAAAAACGTGTTCTCGCTGCTGTATATACCGATCTGCAGCGAGACCAGCAGATACATCAGCGCGGCGATGCACGAGACGCCGCCAGAGAGGCCGTCGATGTGGTCGAGCATGTTGATGGCGCTGGTGATGGCGGTAATCCACAGCATCGTGATGCCCAGGTTCATCCAGTAGTGCAACGCCGGGTGGGGGGCGGGAAACTTGGTGATCACGCCGAAACGGCTGATCAACACGGTGAGCCCGAAAATTGTGATGAGCTTGACTATTGCGGGGACGCGGAACATGTCGTCCAATGCCCCGATGATCAACGCCAGCAGCCCGCCGTAGACAATGCCTTTCTGCTCATTGGAGAACCACCAGATCTGCAGCATCGGTATGACAAAGGCGGCGTAGATCGCAATGCCCGCCATCCGCGGCGTTGGTTTCGTATGCATCTTCCGCTTACCCGGCTGATCAACCAGTCCCGGCAGTTTCAGGCTTGGGATGATCCAGATGCTGATCGCCGTGAACAGCGTCGAGAGAACGAAGGCAAAGATCAGAACAGTTAAATATCGGCTCATGATGACGCGGTGCGGTGGGCCGAACAGGGGTTTAGGCGGTCATTCGGGCGTGTTTCCCGGCAGCGGCGAAAGTCAACAAGTCAACCGTGAATATACCCGTCCATTGCATTATGGCACGGGATTGATGACGGTGTCGTTGAGGGTGTTGGCCTGCAGGATCAGGCCGATCACCGAGTTCAGATAGCCGGAGTAGCGGCTGAGGACACTCAGCGTGGTTTCCGGTACGTAGACGATGTCATTGGATTCCAGCTGCATGTTTTCGGTAGCCTTGCCATAGTACAGATTGTGCAGGTCGCGCTTGATGTATTCCGGCTTGTCGCCCATCGAATTCTTGACAATATAGACTTTGCCGGCCCGTCGGCCCTTTGTCGTCACGCCGCCGGCCTGCGTAAGTGCCTCGATCAGGGTGATTGGTCGATTGAAGGGGATTGCCAGCTCGTCCGTCACCTCGCCAACGACGAACACCTGCTTGAGCGCCGCTTCCGGCACGTAGATGACATCGCCTTCCATGACCACCATGTTTTGCGACTTGTCCTGTGGCAGTCCGTCGAACCGGACGTCGAGTACGGCGTTGTCGCGCATCAACACGGCGGAACTCAGGTCCCCAAGGAACCCGAGGTCGGAATCTTCGGCAACTTTAGCCCAGCCGGCTTTTGCCAGAATATCGAGTACCCGATCGCCGCGGTTGATGGGCTTCTGCCCCGGATCGCTTACCGCCCCGATCACGGTCACGTGCTTGGGCAGGCCCAGCGGCAGGTACAGAAAATCCCCGCTCTTCGCGGCAATGTCTGCGTCCATGCTGCCCTCGCCGATGAGCGCGGCAAAATCGACGTCGACATAACCGCCGTCCCGGAAGAGATAAGCCCGGTCATAGTCAATCAGGGGTTCGTTGTTCTCGCCCATCTCGGCGCCGCCCGCCTTGGTCAGGATTTCCATCAGCGTGTCACCCTCGTGCAACAGCAAGCGGCCGGGACCGGCAACCGCACCCATGACTGAGACATACTCCTCCGAAACCGGCGGCAGCACCAGCAGGTCACCATCCTGAATCGGGACGTCGGCGGTGACG
>JASLZG010000102.1:9722-14327 GCA_030754995.1 Lentisphaeria bacterium | reverse complement strand
ATAAACCCGCCCGTCCAGGGCGCCGGCGTAAATGATACCATCTTGGGCCAGTGGCTTCGCCCAGAACCAGCGCTCGGCCTGAATACTTGATTTCCAGCGGAGATGTCCGTTTCTGGCATCAACGGCGTAAAAATAACGGTCAAAGGAGCCGAAATAAACGGTGTCTTCGTAAATGGTAGGCGAGCTGACGATGGCCCCTTTCGCATCTTCGAACTTCCATTTTATCGCGCCGGTTTCAGCGTCCAGCGCACGAATCCCGGCGCCACTGCCGGCATAGAGCACGGCATCGGCAAGCGACGGACATTGCTGCTGCCAGAACACGTTGTATCCGGGCAAATCATCAACCCGCCAGAGCTCCCTGCCGCTGGCCGGATCGAGGCAGGCAAACACGGGACCGCCGCCGTTGACATAGAGCTTGCCGCCGGCGACCAGGGGCGAGGAAAGGACGCGGGTCGAAATCGGCGAGCCGAACGACCGGGTCCACAATTTTTCGCCGGTCTCGAGATCGACCGCCACGCAGTCGCCGAACTCGGTCAAACCGACGACGGTGTTTTCAAAAAGCGCCGGCGTATGCTTGATCGAAGATGTCGTCCTGGCATGCCATTTAATTTCGCCGGACACGCTGTCCAGCGCCACCAGTCCCTGCTGCCTGCCGTTGTCGTCGTCCGCTGTTGCGATGCACACCGAATCGTCATGCACGACAGGACTCGACAGACAGACGTCGCCGCCGAGAAAACGGCACCAGGCGATGGCCAGCGGCGGCTCGACCACACTGGAGGCGACCCCGCACCGGTCCGCGTGCCCCAGGAATTGCCGCCAACTTTCTGCCGGCGCCGGGTCGGCGGCTTCGTCGCCGGCCGCCAGGTCGACGGATACTTCCCAGGAATCGCCGTTGTCGGCGGCGGCGGCAATTCGGGCGGGCCTTTCTTCTGTTGAAGGACGGGGCGCGGTCCACCCCCATTTGCCACGTGGTTGCAGTGGGACGGTGTCGCCGTTCGCCAATGTGCAGGTAACGGATTCGATCCGGGCGGATGTGTCGTAGGCACGAGCCTCGATGCGGTCCGCGGCGGGGACGACGGCGAGGTGTCGCCGCACGCCGCCAGTGACCGTGCGCGTCGCAACAGCACCATCGTGCAGGTGCAGAACGCGAAATCCCCGCGGCGATCCCGCCTGTCCCGCCATGATGAAGGAGGACGTGCAGACGTAGGGTACCCCACGATATTCGTAGCGGTAATTGAGATGCTCGTCACCGGCGATGATGGCGACGACCTTGGCCTCGACCAGGGTATCGAGGAATGCCGTCTCATCGCTGCTCCTGAAAGTGTGGATCGAGACAATCTTGGGTTGTTCCGGGTCGAGCTGTGCCAGGTAGTTCTCGACCCATTTCCGATACTCGCCGCGATACACCGGATGCTCATCGAAGCAGTCGTTGATGCGGTTCATGTCGATGGAGATGAAATGGTATCTGCCCCACTCGAAGCCGTACTGCGGCGGCCCGTAATAATGCTCGGCAAGGCCGAAATAGTGCACGGGAAGCTGGGAAGTCTCGGCGGTGCCGCACTTCTCGTGGTTGCCGATCGTGTAGACGAACGGCATGTCGAGCGTTGAAAAAACCCGGGCGGCGGCGGCGTACTGTTCCTCGGCAAATCCGCGGGTCGGCAGGTCGCCGGTACAAATGGCAAACTCAGGCCGCGGCTGCAGGGCGTTGATCTCGGCACAAGCCGCGATTACCGCCTGTTCGGATTGTTCCGGCCGCTCGAAACCGCCCCAGGTGTTGTGGAGGTGGACATCGCCGATATGCACAACCGTAAAGTCATCCTGTTTCTGTTCGGGAAACGCCTCGAGGCAAAAGTCGAATCGGATGGAGCCGCCCGTTGCCGTCGGCGGCACACGCCGATAAAAACCGGCCGGGGCCCGGTAACCGGCCGGCACCGTGACCTGGACGAAGTCGCCCGGCCGGGCCGGCAGCCGGAACCCGCCGGCGCTGTCCGTGCGCACGATCTCGCGACCGTTCGATACCAGGACGTCCCGGGTTGCGGTGCCGGTGTTTGTGTGTACGGTTCCAGTGACGTCGATTTGCATAGAGCCTGATCGATGATCTAATTACGCAGGGCAAAAAGCAGGATTGACTGTTTAATTAGGACAGCCCAAAAGAAAAATGCAAAACTTTGATGCAATTCGAGGCGGATTGATCGTCTCCTGCCAGGCGGAAGGGGATGATCCATTTAATCGACCTGAGCTGCTGGCGCTGTTCGCCCGGGCAGCGGCCATGGGCGGCGCCGTCGGCCTGCGGGCCTGCGGCGGCGAGAATATTACGGCAATCCGTGCGGCCGTCGATCTTCCGGTCATCGGGATCACCAAGAGCATGTTCTCCGACGGCTCGGTCCTGATCACCGCGGATTTCGCCGACGTAGGCGGGCTCATCGACGCCGGTGCACAGATCATCGCGCTGGACGCCACCCAGCGTGTCCGTCCGAACGGCCTGGCCGGTTGCGATTTTCTGCAAGCGGTGAAGCAGCAGCACGACGTTGCCGTGATGGCGGACGTTGCCACCCTGGACGAGGGCATTGCCGCCGGCGAGGCGGGCGCGGATTTCGTCGCACCAACGCTTGCCGGCCATACCCCGTATTGCCCGCCGTCGAGTGACGGCGAGCCCAACTGGGCGCTGGTGGAAGGGCTGGTCAAGGCCTCGGCGGTTCCCGTCATCATGGAAGGCGGTATCTGGACAACCGCCCAAGCGTGCCGGGCGGTCGACCTCGGCGTCTTTGCCGTGGTAGTGGGCACGGCGATCACCCGGCCTCGACTTGTCACCAGGACGTTTGTCAAGGCGATCGCCGGTCATTCCCGGTAGGCCTCCATCGTCGAGGGTCGGGGTGGCAATGCCTTCCATGGCCCGGCGCCTGGAAAAGTGCGGGCCGGCCGGAAGGTTACGGCGGTGTTTGCAGGGTCAAGGTGTGCCGGCCGTCGAGCGTTGTCTCGAAACATGTACCGTTGTTGGCGCGCCGGCTCTTGATTTTGCAGCCGTCGATACTGGCCCTGACCTTGCTGCCCTTCAGCAGGCACACACGGAACCGCTGCACTCCGGCGCCCTGGACGACGACTTCCCAACCGTTGTCAAGGTCGCGGACGCCTTCGATCAAGACTCTTTTATCCTCGGGTATCAGAACCAGATCGCGATACCACAGGACGGACATCATGTCGCCGGCAGGCACGGTTACCGGCACACGACTGGCGCCGAGGACCAAGGTGTGCTCGGCCAGCCCGCGCTCGATGTCCCACCAGTTGATGTCGGTGAGATTGATGAGGGTGGGCGTCCCGCCGGCCTCGTACCGCGTCGCCGAGGGGCCAGCGATCGGCTCCGGCTCCTGGCGGATAAACGATACCGAGTAGTTGGCGGAGTCCGCAGGTTCCACGCGGATCGGCAGCGCCGCGTAGCGCGCGAGATGCGCCAGGACATGACGCATGAAGCCGCCGAGATTCTCTTCGCCGGGATAGCCCCAGACGGTGAGCAGGTAGGCCGTGCCCTTGCCGAGCCGGTGGCGGATCAGCAGCGGCGCACCGCTGCGCGAGTCCCTGGCCACCACCTCTGCCCCGGTGCCCGCCGCCACGACCGGGGTCTTTGCCCTGGCGGCGTAAAGTTTGTTGCGCCCACTGCCGCTGAGGGCGTAGGTTTCGCCTTGCTCGATGCCGGTGCAGCGGTCGGTTGCGCAGCCGGCAACGGCGCTGGTCAGCCGGCCTTTACCGGCGATCTCGACCCCGAACAGGTCACTCAAATCACCGTCGCGGAACAGCTTGATCGGCCGGTCACGGCGGTCGTTGGTCGAACACTGGGCGACCGACATGAACAGTGTGCCGCCCGCCTTGACATACCGCTTGAACTTGCGGTACTGGCCGGTCGTCATCGTGTTCCAGCCCGGCACAAACAGCACCTTGTAGCGTTCCAGCGCCTCGGCTGCCGCTTCCTGTGGCGTGATATCGACCTTGCCGAAGGGGGTGGGACAGAACCAGTGTACCCGCGTTGTCGGGCAGACGACGGGATAGATTTGCCGGAAGCGGATACCGGGAAACACCACGTCCAGATAACGCCAGCCGGCTTCCGGCGGGCCGTAGGGCCAGCCCGGTGTCGTGCCGGCGCGGACCAGCGACCCGAGGAACAGCAGGTAGAGGCCGGGCGCGTAATGCCCATCCATGTATTCATTGTTGACCCCCGGGCGCCCGTCCCAGAAATCGAGATGCCCCTGGACGAACGCCATTCCCACTTCCGGCTCGCAGACCTCGCCGCGGGTGCGCAGGAAGTCCCAGAAATCCTGTTCCTGCCCCAGGCGACGGCGTCCAAATCCCGCCGGCAAGAAGCCGCGGTTGTACGAAAAATTGGCGCCGCCCTTGATCCACCAGCCGCAACATTCGGGAAACAGCAGCGTGCAGCCGGCCATGTACGCCTGCCAGTTTTGCAGCGTCGGCACGCGCGTCACCCGGCGCGGGTCGCCATCGGCGAGCTGCACGTCGTCACAGTTCGACACCCCGAACGGCACGCCGAAGGCGCGTGACGTGCCACGCAGCGACGACAGCACCAGCTCGTTGTTCTGATACCCCTGTTGAATCAAG
>JASLZG010000102.1:0-9712 GCA_030754995.1 Lentisphaeria bacterium | reverse complement strand
AGCCGGCAATGCAGGCGTACCGGTGCCAAAGCTCGTTGAGATGACAGCCCTGGAGCGGGTCCTGGCGATACAGCTTGCGAAGCTTGGCGATGTAGACGCGGTGAACGTGACTCAGGGAGTCGTACATACGCTTCGACGGTTCCGGGCGCAGCGTGCCGCACATGAGAAGTTTGTCGCCGGCCCATTTCTGAAACCATTCCTGCGGCAGCTCGGGGACCTTGCTGGTGTTCCACATCACCAGCCGTTTGCCGCGGTCCAGGTGGATCTTGACGATCTTCTCGGCCAGCTCGGGGCTGGTATCGGCTTCGAGCCGGGCGCGCCAGGTGGTGGCGTTGGCGATGTCCAGATGCTCGACCCCGTCCAGGTCGAGCTCGTGCACGTCGAGGCGCTGCGAAACGCCGGTGTAACAGGTCAGCCCGACATAGGTGTACTGATCGGGGTCCGCGATCTCGACAACCTGATCGATGGCTACACGGATGCGATGCCGCCGGGTCCGCAAAACGACCTCGATCAGGCCGGCAGCGGCCAGTGCATCGAACCACAATGTATTTTTCCCGGCCCGCAGCTTTTTCGGCAATTTGCCGCGCAACGCGATGCCGCCGGGACAGTGCACGGACTCGAGAACGTCCTTCTCCTCGAGGTCCAGCCGCACGGCAAAGCGTCGCCCGACATGCACGATGCGCGGCACCGCCAGGACGCGGGCGGGCTCCGCAAACACCTCGCGCAGGAGGAAGTGGCGGATTCCCGGGTAGACATACTCGTAGTGCAGTCCGTGGTCGGCGATCTGCGGCGGAAACGTCGGTCGGCCGTCCTCGGGCGCGTACTGCGTGTGGCACGGCACATACGGCGCGGTTTCATCGGCACTGATCTCGAGCTCGTTGAGGCCGTCCCGGATGCAGCCGGCGTCGACGCGCAGGGTGAGCTCGGTGTGATAAAACCGAAACGGCAAGACGCGGACCCCGCCCTCCGTACCGACGTTGTTGACCGGATGGCCATTGATCCGGATCGTGTAATACGGGTCCTGGAAGGTGTCGAGTTGCGATGGATGATCGCGGGTCCACGGCCAGCACATCCAGATCGGCCCCATCTGCAGCACATAATGGGACAGCCTGGCGCCGGGCTGGCGCACCAGGAACTGCGCCTTGACCGGCTTGCCGGGCGCCGGGCGCGGGGCGAATTTCATCATTCGGGTAAAAGCGTACCCGACGTCGCCATCCGTTTTCAGCAGGCCTTCCCGCAGCGCCGCTTGAAAGCGCTCGGCCTCGACCCGCACCACCTTCTCTCCGTTGGCGCGCTGCTCGGTTGCTTCATCGATCACCAGTACCGCGTGATGCAGCGCGATGTATGGACTGAGGAGGCGATTGGGCGTGGCGGCATGGCGGCATGGCGGCATGGCGGCATGGTCCGCGGGGCAAATCCTCAGCCGGTTGGCGCCGGATTTCAGGGCACCGGCGGGCAGGGGGATGTCGTAATAGCGGAATGCCTGTGAGGATTCGGCGTCCCAGGTCGGCCACGCGGAGGCGGTCGCAACCGTCTCCAGCGGAACGGTGTGGTCGTTGACCGACACGGTGCCGGCCGTGTTCTCGAGGTTCGCCATCAACCGCAGCAGCGCCGCGCCGGCAACGGGATTTTCGAGGCGAAAGGTGTTTGTCATGGTCGAGTCGGGCGGCGCTCCCGGCCGGACTACGCGGCAACTGCCCGCCGGCATTTCGCAGAGGTCGCTGCCGTTGCGGATGCCGCCTTTGAACTGTGATGCTTCCAGCACGAGACTCCGGCCCTGGCGGTCGACAGTAGTGGAAGAACGAAAAGCGGGAACCCCTTCGACCAGCGCGGAGCGGGCCGCAGGTCCAGGCTCAACTGGAATCCTGCCTTTGCCGCGGGCCCGGGGCAACACAACCTTGACGCCGGGGAGTTTGCGCTCGTTGACATCGGTCAATCGGGCAGACAAGCCATATCCGCCGCGGCCGTTGATCAGTTTGAGCAGCAGCAGGTTGCGCCCCTTCCTGAGCCGCACACGGAAGAGTTCCCGGTCCGGATCACCCATGCGGCTGACGGTCGAGAGAAGGCCGCTGGTCGGCAGCGGCGTGCCGTTCCACCAGCCATGATAGCCGTCGCAACTGCCGAGCCACAGATGAATGTCACGCGCTGTCGCCGACTCGAGGTAAGCCGCGAAATAGCAGCACACGAAGTAGAGGCCGGCCGGCCGGCCGTGGAAGCCGGTGGCCGACTGGGCGTTGACCCACCAATCAGCGGCATGGTACTGACGCCAGGTGACGGCATTGCCATCGACGTTCATCGTCATGTCACGCGCCGGCCTGATCCGGGCAGACCCACCCCATGGTTCGAGGAAGTCGAGGTCGAGCGGGTGGATCGCGCCGGCGCAGTCGGCCGAGCCGTGATAAAACGGGCCGCAGACCAGCCAGTCCAATATGAAGCCCGGGCCGAACGCGGGTTCATCGTGAAGTGGGAGGAGGTTCATGAATGAGTAAATTCCCAGGGAATGACGAATACCCGAGGCCTAAAAAAGTTGAAGTGCAGGCAAGGTGATGCGTTCCGGCATACTGCATTCCTGCAGACCCATGACATATTACCGTGGTTCGTTTGGTTTCCAAACACCCGTCCCCTTCATCATTCGTCATTCGGGGTCTTACCGATGCCTTCATCACATCGCAGCGAGGGTTACGCGCGCTGGTTGCGCGACGCCGTGGACCGCTGCAAACCGGCAGAGCTGGTATTGAAAACGGGACCGGCATTCCGCCGTCACATCGGTTTGCCGTCGGCATCCATGGCCCAGGCGGCAGCCGGTCTCTATGAACGCGATGGCGACAAGGCGGATGCCGATCTTGCCATTCAATTACTGCTGCAGTGTAACAGGATGACCCGCGACCACGGCAGCTACGGCCCGGGGGTCGGCGCGGACAGCCACAGTATTCTGCCGGCCATCCTGGCGTATCGCCTGCTGCGATCCGTTCCCGGGACCCTGGACGATGAGCTCGACCAGACGCTGCTCGCCATGTTCCGCGACTCGCTGGACCTGCTCGAGTCGGTTTACCGCGCCTCGGAGTTCATCGCCGGCAGCTACGGCCAGATATTCGGCACCGGCCTGACGGCCGGCATCCTGGCCACCATGTTCCCGGAGCACCCGGAGGTGCCACGGTGGCGGACGTTTTTCAAACAGTACCACGACGCCTGGCAGCGACGCTGGTCGACGAATATCGATTCCAGCGGTTATGAATCGAACTTTCTCTATTGTGTGGCGCTGGCCTGCCAGCTCGAGCACTGCGACCCGGCCACTGAACACCGGGCCTGTGACTTCCTCGATCAGCTCGTCCGCCGGGCCTCCCATTTGGGGACTCAGCCGGCAAGCGGCCAGAGCGGCTCCTGGGCGATCACCTGCTGGCTGCCGGTGTACGAGTACTTCGGGAAAGCCCTCGGGGACGGACGATTTGCGTGGCTGGCGGACGCCGCCTGGCGCGAGGTCGAGCCGCGGCTGGGGATGATGGAGTCGCACGTCAAGATCTGTGACCAATCGCACATGATCGCCTACCTGGCATCCGCATTGCAGTGGTGCGATACCGGCCTCGCACCGGTCGATCCGGGGGCGTCGTGTGCGATCACATACCGCTCCCTGCCGGCCCGGTGGTTGTCCGTCTCCGACACCGACGCATACAGCCCGGGGAATGCCGGGGAACGCTGGGCCGACAGGTTGATCCTGCGCGGCCGGGGGGCCCCAGCGCCCGAGACCTATGTCTGCGTCAACCTCTGCCCGAGGCTGGCCCTGGGGCATTCGGATGAAGGCGCCATCATCGAATACACGCACGGCGAGTCACGACGCCTCTATGATTCCGGTTACTTCCAGGACAGCCCGGAATATCACAACGTGCTTCATGTTCAGCCGGCCGGTGATTTTCCCAAGCCGGTCGCCGACTACAAAATGAGCAACCATTCTCATCCCGTCCATCAGTTCCGCGTGCCCCTGTTCAACGACGGTGATTCGGCTGCCCTCGCCCGCATCGAAGCGACCAACTACTACGGTCTTGACGCCGGCATCGTTCGCGAGTTTCTCCTGGACAAGCGCACTGGCGTGCTGATCGTTATCGATCGGGTCCGGGCCGGCCGCTGTGAACTGCTGGCAAGCCCGCTGTTTCACACCCAGACCGTGCCGGGGCAGGGTCCGGATTGGGTGGACCTGTCACTTGGCATGATCGATGCCGGGTTCACCAATACGCCCGGCGGCCTGTGCGCCATTTTCGCGGGCCCGGCCGGTGTTGATCTGACATCACAGGCGCCGTGCGAGTTTAATGGCTGTACCTGGGATGAGGACGCCTTCTTTCAGCGGACCGCGGCTCATTGCAAGACCCGGGTCGCGGTCAATGAAGCGGCCATCATCGGCACTCTGCTGATTCCGCATGAACCGGACGAGGACGGCCAGGCCATCCGCGAAGGCGTTCACACACAGCATGCGCCGGATGGTGTGGCCTTCAACTGGGAACGGGATGGCTCGGCGTTCTGTGCGGGGCACGGCACAGTCGAGTCCAGGGTCGTCGAGACCGACGCCGAAATGTTCCTGGCCTGTTGCGACGAGGACAACGCCCATGCGACCTTTTGCACAGCGGGCAGGTTGACACTGGCGCAGCGCTGGACGCTGCGGGCCTGGTGCGACAATCCGGAAGGAGCCAAGGGCGACGGGGACATCGCGGTCACAGAAACCTGCCCCGCCACCGTGAACGGAGAACTGAGCTTGACCGGGAACCGGTTGACCGGAACGCTGTTCGCGCCGATAGAGCGAACCGGACACTTTCGCTACCGGCTTTGGTGTGAATTATCCGCCGTCGCAGCGAGCAGTGAGATTCGTGAGGTGCTGGTTGACGGGAACGCCGTATCGTTCGACCGTCGAGAGGGGGCACCGGTGCGCATTCCCGTCGGTACGCGCACCCGGTTTGCGGTTCAATGGCAAGACACCGATTGCCGCACGTGAGCGTATAGTGAGCGGGGCGGGCGCCGTTGGCCTCAGCTTGAATCCCGTTGTCAATTGGCTTATAATTTACTGGGGCGAATTTAGGGAACGGCAGTGATTGTCACCACTCCGCACCGAGGCACGGAACCATGACAGGTCCCGGGATAAAACGTTTACAATCAACGTTTACGTTGATCGAATTGCTGGTGGTCATCGCGATCATTGCCATCCTGGCGGCCATGCTTCTGCCGGCACTGCAGGGCGCCAAGACCAACGCGCAGATCGCAGTGTGCGGCGGGCAGGTGCGGCAGCTCGCTCTCGCCACCGCCCTGTATACCGACGACAACGAGGACTTTTTGCCCATTAACTCGATCAACCCGGCCTCCTGCGGCGACACGGCCATCGGCCACAACAAGGCGCACGCGATCGCGGGTGAGGAACCGGCCGGTTGCCTCCCCAACCCCACGGCACCGTACGGACTGGGAAAGCTGTATGCCGGGCAGTACATCGACAATGGCCATATCTATTACTGCCCGTTAAACACCGTACTTACATACGACAGGGAAGACCAATACGGCGACGGTGGCTGGCACAACTGGGGGACAAACGACCTGGTCTACGGGAGCTTCGCTTATCGGGGCACCTGGCGCATCGGTTTCGAGCGGGACGACGCGACGTCAGGCAATAAATGCCTGCTGCTGAATACCCGCCTGTCATCGGATGTGACCAGCAGGGACGGCGACACGCAGAATATCGCGGATGCCCATAAGGCATTCATCGCCGATCATTTTTTCCAGAGCATGTTGTTCGACAGTCACCAGGACAGACGAATCAACGTTGCCTACATGGATGGTTCGGTCCGCGGCATCGGCGGCCAGAGCTGGTTCAATTGGTTGTGGACCAATCTGCCGTCCGACGGCAGGAACTATATCGGCTGGGAAGCGTTTGACTGCGAACGCTGACGATCCGGAATTCTCACCAGGGCAAGGACACCAGCCGGGGCGGGATCGTTTTCACGGCGCTTTCCCACATGCAGCGCCGTCCGAACGTGCCCTTTGAAGAATCCCACAGGCATCGGCTCGAGTGTCTTTTCAACCACGGTTCCGGGCCGGAGCAGGATTACCGGCCGGAAGTGTGGCGGGGGTGGCTGCAAAACCGCCGGCGATCATAATATGGGCACAGTTCGTGAGAATGACGTCGATGCCCTGGCGAACAAATTGCATCCCCTCGGCAGGATCGTCGGACCAGAAGAGATTGCAAATCAGGCCGAGTTCCCGGGCCCGCTGGACCTGCTCCCGCTGGACCTGGCGGCCAAACTGAATTCGCCGGCATGCATAGCGCCGCGCCACCTCGATGGAAACAGGGGGATCGTTTTGACTGACGAGACAGGCGCGGGCAATTTCCGGGGCGTATTCAAGGGCTGCCTGGAGGCCCGCTGCGGAGTTCAGGGCTAGATAGGCAAGGGGTTCCAAAGCGCCGGCGCGCAAGAGATCGCAGACTTTTCTGATTGTCGCCCCCCCAGGGCCCTCGTTCTTGATGTGAACATTGAGCCCAATGCCGCCGTCTGTCATATCCAGAACTTCCTCCAGGCGCGGCATGCGGACGCCGTCCCAGGCAACGCCACAACGACGGCCCGCATCCAGCTGGCGGAGATCTTTCCAGTCCAGCTCGCCGATGAATCCCCGGCCATTGGTCGTGCGCTCCAGCGATTCATCGTGACAAATGACCAGGACGCCGTCGCGGCTACTTTGCACATCGAATTCGATCTCATGGGCGCCCGCCGCCTGGGCCGCGGCAAAGGCCGGGAGGGTATTCTCCGGGCAGGCCTGGCTCAGGCCGCGGTGGGCACACAGGCGGGGAAAAGGAGAGGCTTCGAGCTGCTTGGCTCTTTCCCAATGCGGACGGTAGAGTGCGGGTCTGCGCCCCGATTCCATAAGCAGTCGGTGTTCTACGAGCTCCCGGCCGTGGGATGCCGGCTTGGAGAATTTGTCCTGCAGATCCAGTTCGACTTTGATAATGCACGCCTCGGCACCCGCGTCTTTCAGAAGCGTCCCATCGGGAGCGGCCACCAGGGAGCGCCCGGCAATCTCCGCCCTGCCCCGGGCGTAGGAACTGCGCAGCAGGTAGGAGCCGCTATCGAGGGCGCGCACCTGGGCCATGGTGCGGATGCGAGCGGCGGATTCGCTGCGCTGGTAGCTGGGACACAGAATCAGGTCCACCTCCTGGGCCGCCAGGAGAGCGAAATGTTCGGGGAAGTACAGGTCGAAACAGGTCGCAAAGCCGCAGCGGATTTTTCCGTGTTGGAAAACCGCATGCCGGGGACCGGGATGGAGGCCGAAATCTTCTTTCTCCGCCCCCGTCAGGTGAATCTTGTCGTAGGTAAAGGCAACTGTTCCCAGCTCGTTGAAAACAAGGGTGCGGTTGAACCACCGAGTTCCGGAGCAGATCGGGCAGGCCAGAACGATCAGGGCCTGCAGGCGCCTCGAAGAGGCGGCTACTGTTCGGATGAATTCCGCCCCTTGTGCCGCCGCAAAATCCTGCAGCAACTGTGGATCTTCGAGCCCCGGCGTACTGGCGTACTCGGGCAACAGAACCAGATCCTGCTCTCCGGGCGTCAATTTATCGAGTTCCGTCCGCATCCACAGAAGGCAGTCCGCGGCATCAGCAGGGGTGCCCTGGGCCGGGTACGGGGGCTGGAAAATCACGATTTTCATAATGGGCTTTCGAAGAGGCCAACAAGGAATTGCTTTCCCGGGCCCCCGCGGTCGAGGTGCCTGTTGACCAAGTCCTCCACGACCAGCTTGAGGAAGCCGTACTTCTTCTCACATTTCTCCGGCTATAAATCGCGGGACTGAATCCTTCAATCCTTCACAAACGCGTAAACGTTGCCGTCCAGGGCACTGACAAAGACGGCGTTGCCGGAGACCGCCGCGGACGCGGTGACGGGGACGCCGATGTGGTGCGACCATAGCGCTTCACCGGTGGCGCTGTCGAGGCCGTAGAACCAGCCGTCATCGGCGCCGACATAGACGGTGTTGCCGGAGAGCACGGGGCTGGCGATCATCGACGGGCCGCGAATCTTGTGCAGGACGGTGGGCGCCAGGGCATCCTTTGTCTGGAATGTCCATTTTACCTCGCCGTTGGAAAGATCGACCGCCTTCACCGTGCCTTCACTGTTGTCACAGGTATAGGCCAACAAGCCATCCATGGCCGGCAGGCTGTAGACCGTACCGGTTTTGACCCAGTTGACGTGGTCGCCGGTATCCTGGGAGTTCATGTGAAGAGTGCCAGTCATGCCGCCGATGATCAGGTTGCCATCCGAAAGCACGATGGACGACGTCAGGTTGTCGTGGCGGGTCGTGTCTGTGGCCCATATCTCCTCGCCGGAGTGGATTTCCCAGGCGTGCAGATTCGGCACCGAGGAGACGACACCGAAGATCCGGTCGCCCACGGCGGCGGGTCCCCTGACTGGGTAGCCGGGGTCTCTGCCGCGTTTCAACAGTTTATGGTCCCACAGGCGCTTGCCGGTCTCGATGTCGATGGCGACAAAGTCCTGCGCTGTGCCGGTCACCAGGACGCCGTCATGCACGAGCACCGGCATTTGTATCTTGCGCGTCCAGCGCGCGGTCAACGCTTCTCCCCAAAGCTTTTCGCCGGTGTCGGCTTTGAAGGCGACGATCTCCCCGTTCGAGGTGACCACGAACACCTTGCCCTCGGCACCGGCGACCGTGTGCTTTACCGACGCATCGGTGCGGCTGTGCCAAATCTCTTCACCGGTCTCGAAGTTCAGCGCCACGATGCCGGAGCGGTCCATCCGTTCGTTGTCCTCGACGCCAATGTAAATCCGGTTGTCATAAACGATCGGTGACGAAAAGCCGATCCGCCCACCGGTGTTGGCGACCCAGGCAAGGTGTAACGGCGGTGCCACGGCGTCAGCCGCTTTTCCGGTGCGCTGGCTGTTGGCCTGGAAGGTCGGCCACGACTTTCCCATCTTCGGCGTCGCCGCAGGAGCCGCGGCAACGGAGAATCCCCCCTCACCCGACCAGGATTGCCCGCCGGCGACGGCCGTCATCTTCACCTGGTGCTCGCCCGGCTTCAACTCCACGTCGACGGCCCAGGTCCAGTTGCTGAGACGGCGCATGGCCAGCGTGTCGCCGCCGTTGACAACACAATCGACGCGGTCGACGATCGCGGTGGTGTCATAGACGTTCGCTTTCAGCGTCGTCCTGCCGGCACCGATGGTCGAACCCGCCGCAGGATAGATGAGCTGCAGATGATCGTCGAACCCGACCATGCGCATGCTGATCTCGAGCTTGTCGTCCTTGAGGCGCACGTATTTGAACGCGGCGGGTACCGCTGAACCGCCGGCGCGAAGGAAGGAGGTCGATGTCTGATAGATCAGCTGGTTCCAATGAAAGGCATGCTCCGCGTGCCAGTGCCCGGTGAACACCGCCAGCGCCTTGTTCGCCGCGGACAGGCGCTCGATCAGGCTCCAGCTCCTGATGTAGTGGGAGAAAAACAGCTTCGGCTTGTCCTTGTTCAGTTCCAGGTCCCGCGTCAGCCACACCGACTTGTACGGCGACCAATCATAGCGCAGGCAAACGAAATGATAGCGGCCGTAGTCAAAGGAGAAATTCAGCGGACCGACCCACTTCTCGTAGTTTTCCATGTCTTCGTGGTTGGTGCGCAGTTTCTCGTGATTCCCGACCACCGGCCAGAATGGGATCTCGAACAAGGGCATGCGCTCGACATACT
>JASLZG010000101.1 GCA_030754995.1 Lentisphaeria bacterium | reverse complement strand
TCAAAGGTGTGAGCGCCCCCTCACCGAGGGACTCGACTTACCATAGAGTGGCGGTACAGTCTTTACAACATTACGACCAGCGTGAACTGCCTGAGTTCCAACGCATTTTGTCTTTTCAAACCCGCTGCAACCATGCCGGACAAGGATACCTCGAAAGCCCGACCGCGGCGCCTCGCGATCGTCTGTGGCGGTACCGGCGGCCACTTCTATCCTGGGCTTACCGTTGCTGCCGCCTGCAACGAGGGCGCCGGGAACGCGGTGCTTTTCGTTGCCGGCCATGGTCGGGACCGTTTTCTGCAGGTGGCGTCCGAACATGGCATCGAGGCGGTCGCGGCACCGGCGGTGGGCGCCCCACGCGGTAAGCTCGAGGTGCCGGTCACGGCAATCCGGATGGCCTGGGCGGCGCTGAAATGCGCCCGCTTACTGCGTCGCCATCGCATCGACGTTGTCCTGGGCATGGGCGGCTACACCAGCGTTGCAACCGGGCTTGCCGCGCGGTTCTGCCGCATCCCATTAGTCCTGCACGACGGCAACGCCGTGCTCGGCCGTGCCAACCGGTTGCTCAGTCGATTCGCCGAGCTGCTGGCGCTCAGCTACCCGTTGCGGAATCCGCAAACCGCCCGCTGCCCGACGCGGCTGGTCGGCATGCCGGTGCGTGATGACCTGCTGGCCGCAGCCCGGGCGCCGCGACCGCGGGAAGATGTGCACGACGCCCTGGGACTCGACCAGGCGCGACGGACTTTGTTGGTATTCGGCGGCAGCCAGGGCGCCCGGATCATCAACGACACGGTGACCAACGCCCTCGGCGGCATGTCCGCAGCGGCCGATCGCTTCCAGATTATGCACCTCACCGGCACCGACGACAACGAGCCATTCATTACCGCATACGCAGCGGCCGGCGTTCCGGCGCACGTACAGGCGTACGAATCCCGCATGGACCTGGTGCTGCAGGCCGCCGATCTGTGTGTCTGTCGGGCCGGCGGTTCGACTTTGGCTGAATTGGCGTTGTTCGGCGTCCCCGCGATCTTCATTCCCCTGGCCGTTGCGACCGACGCCCATCAGCTCGCCAACGCCCGGACTGCCACCGACATCGACGGCGCATTGATCATCGAAGAAGCCGACTGCACACCAGAATGCTTAAGTGCGGCGCTCACCTCGTGGCTCGATGACCGCGAGGTCTTCGCCAACCGCGCCGACAACCTGAGAAGCAACGCGCGACCCGAGGCGACCGCAACCCTTCTCAAATGCCTCCAAGGGGTCTAATCAGCCGGCCCGTGCCGGGAAATCAATCAATACAGATCAATGGCCGATGAGCGGGATGCCCGTGGCACTGGCGGTGGCGATGGTGATGGCGCGCAGGTCCTCCGGCTCGAGGTTGTGGATGTTGGTCTTGCCCGTACAGCGCGCCATCATCGAAACTTCACCGTTGCAGGCTTTGAGGAGGTTGCTCACCGCTTCCCGGCGCTCGGCAGTGGCAAGGTTCGAGGAGAACGATATCATGCCGCCTTCATCGTCGATCTCGCCGCCGGCAGCAATGCCGAGAGCAACGCCGAACACGACGGCAGTGCAGCCGATGGCCAGCACCTTGGCAGTGTCGGTGCCCGAGCGCACACCCCCGTAGTAAATAAGGTCGATGTCGCCTTCACGCTTGAGCCGGCGCAGAATTGCGATGGCTTCACGAAGCACGGTCAGGTCGGCCTCACGGCGCAGCTCGGCCCAGGGCAAATGAATCCCCGCAGTACCGTCGAGGACGATGAAGTCGAAATTGTTGTCGAGGGCAAACGGAATAGCCTGCTCGAGGCAGGAGACAGTGGCAGCAACTCCAACAGGCTGCGCTGGCCCTGGGGCAGGCGTGATCGGTGTGAACGGGTCGACAGCGACATAGACAAGGGCGGCGGCACGACTGTGCGGCAAGGTGCCGTTGGGCAGGATCAACTGCACCCATGGCACCTCGGCGCCGAGCGGGCGGGTGCCGATGTACGGGCAGCCGGAGCCCGCCATGCCGGCGGCAACACCTTCACAGACCTCATCGTGGGCAGCGTCGAAACCAGCAGCGAAAAATGGATAATCGAGGGCGAGGCTGGCGGCGATGCTGGTGTCTGTTTTGCAGGCTTCGCGGTAGGGGTCGATGACCAGCCGCGTCAGGTTGGCAGGAAGAAAATGGATGTCGTCCAATGTTGCCGAACGCGGCTCGGGGAAGGGGTCGTCTCGCGGCAACAGGCGCTTGTTGAGCATGCGGCGCATCTTCTGCCAATCGTCCGGCTCGGTGCGCGCCATGTTGAAGATGTCTTCGCGGTTGTTGACGGTGTACAGGGCCGTACCGTTCTCGGCGTCGCAGCGGAAACAGCGGGCCGCCTCGGCACGGGCAGCTTCAAAACTGTACGGGGACTCGATCTCGGGAAAGTCGACGGGGTTGTTGCCGAGCCCGTGGAAATCCTGCTCCTGGCGGTGCAAAACTTCCCACTGCGGATCCTGGGAGACGGCGATGCCTCGGGTGCGGTATGGGGTGCGGTAAGGCAGGGGATTATCGCAGCCTTGCAGAAGAGCCATGACATAGTAGGCAACGCGATGGCCGTGGAACATTGAATTTACCAGCGTTGACGGGCCGAAGGCTCCATCGCCGGCAGCGAAGACTTTGGGGTCATCGGTGCGCATGTTGTCCCAGTCGGTGACGACGACGTCGTCGCGCATCATGCCGCGACTGTCGAGATCGGTACAGCCACCTTTCTGGCCAACGGCGGTGATGACCATGCCGCAGGTAAACTCGTGTTCGGAGCCGGCAACATTGACCGGCCGGCGGCGGCCGTCGGCTTCGGGTTCGCCGAGCTCGGTCTTGACGCAGCGCAGGGTGACGTGTTCGGCTCCGGCAATCACTTCGACCGGTTGCGTGTAGTAGATGAATTCGATGCCCTCGGCGATGGCGCCGCGGAGCTCGTCCTGGCGCGCCGGAATTTCATCGGGACCGCGGCGGTAAAGGACCTTGACGTCCTTGCAGCCTGGCAGTCGTTTGGCGACGCGACAGGCGTCCATGGCGACATCGCCACTGCCGACGACGAGGACCGTCTCGGGTGTCTCCGGACGCTCGCCGGCGTTGATCCTGCGCAGGTAGCTGACGCCGTCGACAACGCGGGGATCGTTCTCGCCGGGGACGCCGAGGGTCTTGCCCCACCATGAACCGATGGCGAGCACGACAGCGTCGTGCCGTTCCTTGAGTTCGTCCAGGGTAACATGCGTGACGGTGCCGGATGCAAAGGGTTCGCGGTGGTCGCCGAGAGCGGTGTTGAGATGGACCTCAATTCCAGGGCAACGCGTCAGGATACGCTGGACATCCTGGCGGATGACTTCCGGCGGCAAGCGGAAAGCGGGAATACCCCAGACGGCCATGCCGCCGAGGCGGTCGGTCATCTCGTAGAGGTGCACTCCGTAGCCGGCTTCGGCCAGATCCTGGGCGGCAGTAATGCCGGCCGGCCCGCTGCCGACGACGGCGACTGTTTCCACCTGGGTGACCGGCACCGGCGGCATCTGAAAGGCTGCCCCGAGCTTGTCCATGACGTAGCGCTTGAGATTGCGGATGGCGATTGGTCCGTCACTGTCGGCACGGCGGCAGGCGGATTCACACGGGGCAGCGCAGACACGGCCGCAAATGGCGCTGAGCGGGTTCGTCGCAGTGATCGCCTCGAGAGCGCCCTCGAGGTCATCGTCCCAAATGCAGGCCAGGTAGGACGGCGCATCGGTACCGATGGGGCAGGCTACCTGGCAGGGCGCGGGCACGAAATGGTCATCGGCAGTGTCGTCGACGAAATTTTCGCCGACCTCGAGCTGCTGCTGACGTTGGTCGATGGGAATGGCTGTGGTCATCGGACGGCAAACTCGTATTTCCAGTTGGCGGGGAGGCGCTGCCGTTCGCGTTCGCGCAGCTCGGGGGCATGCTCAAGCCCGGTGATTTCGGCGGCTTCGGGCGTCAGTGCCACGAGGTCGTTGCGGTTGAGTTGCTTGACATCATCATAGCCGTTGGCGTGAACAATGGAAGCGAGCTGCCAACGCATGGACTCGAGGAACTGATACACATGCTGAGCTTCCTGCTGCAGCTTATATCGTTTTTCGTGCTCCGGGTCCTGGGTCGCGATACCGACGACGCAACTGCCGACATGACACTGCATGCAGGCGATGCAGCCGCCGGCAATGATGGCGGCGGTGCCAACGGCGGTACAGTCAGCACCGAGGGCGAGTGCCTTGGCAGCGTCGACGCCGTCCATGACGCCGCCCATCAGGACGATGGGCAACTGGCCGCGGCAATCGATCTCGGCCAAGCCATTGAGGGCATCTTCGATGGCGGCGAGGGTCGGCACGCCGACGTACTCGAGCACGTCGGCACAGGAGGCGCCGGTGGAACCCTGGGAGCCGTCGAGCTCGACGAAGTCGAAGCCTACCTTCATGGCGATCTTGATGTCGTCGCGGACCCTGCCGGCGCCAAGCTTGACAGTGATCGGAATCTTGTAGGCAGTAGCCTCGCGGAACTCCTCGATCTTGATCGCCAGGTCATCGGCGCCCAGCACGTCCGGGTGGCGCGACGGCGAGCGCAGGTCGATGCCTGGCGGGATGCCGCGGATGGCGGCAAGTTCTTCAGTGACCTTTTTTGCCATGAGCTGCCCGCCGAAGCCCGGCTTGGCGCCCTGGGAAATATAAATCTCGACGGCATCGGCGCGCAGCATGTCGCGGATGTTCCAGCCAAGGCGGCCGGCAAGGCACTGGAAGATGAGTTGGTCGGCGGCCTCACGCTGGGCGTCGAGCAGGCCTCCCTCCCCGGTGTTCTCGGAGATGCCGGACATGCTGGAGGCAATCGCCATGGCTACCTTGGTGGAGCGGCTGAGGGCACCGAAACTCATCGGCGCGATCATCACGGGCATGCTCAGGTCGAGCGGTTTGGCGCCGTGCTTGTCACCGATGACCGTGCGCAGATTGACTTTCGAGAGGACGTCGTCGTCGGCAGTGGCGGCAACGTCGGCGCGAAAGGCCAGGTCGGACAGGTGCGGCATGGGGCGTGCAGCGCCGTAGCCGCGGACCCGATAGCGACCGGTGCGGGACTTGATTTGGATGTCTTCCTGGGTCTTGGCGTTCCAGTACGCGTGTGTTCCGGAAAAGGCGTGGAACGGCATCGGGCGCACGCGCTCTTCAACGCCCTTGTAGTGCAGGTGCTCACCGGTGTTGACGACTTTCTGGAAGCCGCCGGCGAAGGGCAACTCGTACTGGTCGAGAAACAGGCGGACGCTGTCGAGCTCGTCACTGTCGAGGTCGACGACCTTTGCATCGGTGCCCAGCGACTGGATTTCACCGCCGACATAGATGCTGCCGCCGGACATGTCCTCGCCAAGGCGTTCGCCGGAGTCGCCGAGGATGATGATGCGGCCGCCGTACATCATGTAGCCGGCCATGAAATTGGCATTGCGGCCGCAGCACAGGGTGCCTGCCTTCATCACCTGGCCGGCACGCGAACCGATGTTGCCCTTGATGACGACGTCGGCGCCGCGGATCGCGACGGCAGGGATGGCGCTGGCGTTGCCGTTGACGACGACGGAGCCCTGGTACATGTTGTCGCCGACGCCCCAGCCGACGTTGCCGTCGATGGTGAAGTTCGGGCCATCGGTGAGCCCGGCGCAGAAGTAACCGGCGGAACCGTTGACGCGGACATTGATCGGGTGGATGAGGCCAACGCCGATATGGTGGCGGGCATCGGGGTTGAACACTTCGACGTCTTCACCGTTTTCACCCGCGGCACGAATACGGTCGTTCGCCTCGGTGACAGAGATTTTGGCTAAGTCGACTTTGACCATGTCGCAAAGGATCCGGGGAGCGGTTCCCGCGTGTCGAGAGTCTCGCCGGGGAACAAGCGGTTAAGGGATACTTCCTCGGAGGCGATGGCGATGAGTTCATCGCTTTCGTACATGATCATCGGCTTTGCTGCGAGTCGATCCTTGGCGTAACCGATTTCAGTGTCGGTGGAAACGAGGAAGGAGAAGGTGCCGTCGAGGATGTCAATGGATTGTTCGAGGACGGTTTCCAGCGCGATTCCACGGGACAACTGTTCGGCCAGGAACACGGCAATGAGCTCGCTGTCGTTCTCGGTGCGAAACTCGAAGTCGCGTTGTTCGAGGCGCCGGCGCATTTTCCAGTAGTTGGTGATCTGGCCGTTGTGGACGATTGCGATGTCCGCAAATCCGGTGGCCCAGAAGGGGTGTGCAGCCTCGGGCTTGACGTCGGACTCCGTGGCCAGCCGGACGTGACCGATGCCGTGCGTGCCCTGATGCCCGCCGATGTGATAAGATTCATCGACATCATGTGCCGTGCCGACGTCCTTGATGATGTCAAGGCTGCTGCCGATGGAGATCAGCTTGGCTCCATGCTCGAGAGCGTAGGCGAATTTCTGCACGTCACCGTCAAATTTGACGACGACGCGATGGGTTTTCCCGATGGTCTCGTCTTCGACGACGACGGCGCCGAACTCGTCGAGGATGTTCCTGACCCGGCCGATCGCTGCCGCTGTTCCGTCGTCATCTCCCACAAAGAAGCGAAGGTGCAACTGGCCGGGCGTCGATTTGTGGTAAAGCGCAAAACCGGTCGAGTCCCGGCCCCGATGCTGACAGCCGTCGAGCATGTTGACCAGTGATTGACCGACGTTGAAGCACTTGTCAGTATCTTTATAAAGTATTCCTGCTATGCCGCACATACCGCGCCCTCACGGGATTGAAATGACCTACACTCTATGATCTGCCCGGAACTTTTTCAAGACTCCATTACCCCGCCCACACGGTCTGATACGCGGCACCCGGAGCGGTTGGCGAGGTCGCAGTCCCCCCCGGGGGATGCGGCAAAAATGTCGCCGCTGCCCAGCCATCCGAAGGCCTCGCTGCCCGGTGGTCCACGGCTTAATGTTTTGCCCTGGCCCGGCTGCCGGCAGCGCCCCCGATGCCGGCCAGTGCACCGGGTCGGCGGTTCGGCACTGCGGCGGTGGCGATGGTGATGTCCAGGGCTGCGACGGGCGGGCGGTTGGGTACACTTCCCCCTCGCCACTGGCGGATCCGGGGAACTGTGCCCCGCTTGTCTCAGTGCGGCGGCGGGGCTCCCGGAGGATAGGGGAAGGGCAAGCTGATTGCGCCGGCTGAACGCCGCCTACCCGGAGTTGACCATCAGGTTGGTGACCAGCTGGGCAAAGCGCAAGGGGTCCTCGATTGGCGAGCCCTCGGTCAGCAGCGCCTGGTCATAGAGCAGGCAGCAGTAGTCGTCGAGTCGCTCGTCATCCTGGCCCTTGAGGGACAGCATGATGTCGATCACCGGGTGGTTCGGGTTGAGCTCCATGGTGCGCTTCTGAAAGGGCACTTCCTGGTTCATCGCCTGTTCATCGGCGACAAGACAGGCCGGGCTGTCGGTGAGGCGATTGGAAAGCCGCACCGCATTGAGTTGTTCGTTGTACTTACCCTGGACATGCTCAAGCAGGTCCTTGTACTTTTCCTCGCTTTCCTTTTTGGCGTCTTCCTTTTCCTTCTTCTCGTCTTCCGAATCAATGTCGATTTCACCGCGGTCGACCGGCTTGAGGGCTTTGCCGTCGTATTCGGTGAGGCCCTGGACGACGAACTCGTCGATCGGGTCGGTCATGAACAGGACTTCGTACTCCTTTGACTTGAAGACCTCCAGGTGCGGTGAGTTCTCCACGACGCCACGGTTCTCGCCGGTGATGTAGTAGATCTCTTCCTGCTCGGACGGTGCGCGGTCGACGTATTCCTTGAGGGACACGTATTGGCCCGGCGCCGTCCTGGAGCTTTCGAAAATGACCAGCTCCTGGAGCTTTTCGCGGTTGCTGAAGTCCGTATGCACGCCTTCCTTCAGTACCTTGCCGAAGTTAGTCCAGAACTTGCGGTAATCATCGGGTGTCTTTTCCTTCATCTCGGTGAGGGTGCTGAGCATCTTGCTGACCAGGCTCTTGCTGATAAGACGAATGCCTATCTCGTCCTGCAGGGTCTCGCGTGAGACATTGAGCGGCAGGTCACTGGAGTCGACAACGCCGCGAACGTACCGCAGGTATTCCGGCACCAACTCTTTGCAGTCGTCAGTGATCATGACATTGCGCACGTAGAGCTGAAGCCCCTTGTACTCCGCCTGGAAATACATGTCGAACGGCGGCTTCTCCGGCAGGAACAGCAGGGCTGTAAACTCCGTCTTGCCTTCGGCGTTGTAATGCACGACCTTGAGCGGGTCGGTGTAGTCGTGCGTCACGTGCCGGTAGAATTCGTTGTACTCGTCGGCGGTGATCTCACTTTTCGACCGGCGCCAGATGGCTTTCATCGAGTTGAGGGTCTCTTCCTCGATAGTGACGATGGGCTCCTCGCCTTCAATCGCTTTGCCTTCCTCGTCCTGCGGCACTTCCTCGCGGCGGATGTCCATGGTGATCGGGTGGCTGACGTAATCGGAATACTGCCCGACGATTTTGCGCAGTCGCCATTCTTCCAGGTATTCGCCCATGTCCTCGCGCAGGTGCAGCGTGATTTCGGTGCCGCGTGCAGCCTTGTCACCGTCGTCGATGGTGAAGGTTCCGGCACCGGCGGACGACCAGTTGACCGGGGTCTGGTCCTGGCCGGCGCGGCAGGTCTGCAGCGTCACCTTGTCGGACACCATGAAGGCGGCGTAGAAGCCGATGCCGAACTGGCCGATCATCTCCGGGTGTCCCACGGCGTCGCCCTTCTTGAGTTCATCGAGGAAGGCGCGGGTGCCGGAACTTGCGATCGTGCCGATGTTCTGCTCGACCTCTTCACGCGACATGCCGATGCCGTTGTCGACGATGGTCAGGGTGTTCTTGTCGGTATCGGGGATGAGCTGGATTTTGAACTCATCGTCGCCGTCGAGCAGGGACTTGTCTGAGAGCGCTTCAAATTTCAGGCGGTCGATGGCATCCGAGGCATTGGAGATCAATTCTCGCAGAAAGATCTCTTTCTTGGTGTACAGCGAGTGGATGACGAGTTCCAGCAGCTGCTGGACTTCGGTCTTGAACTTTTTCTTGCTGGCGGACATAGCGGTCCCTCTGTATAGGTCGGCAAAAAACGACGGTTCTGTGGATGGGTTGTAGATGCAGAACCAGTAAAATAGATGATTCGCCGGTCAATTCAAACGGCTCCTGATCTCTTTCAGAACAAGGTTCGGCGCCTTGTTGAAACGTCGTTACGTCACGATCGGCCGGCACGGCGTCCCGAACAGTGCGTGAACGAAAATTCCGGCGGCCGCCTTGTGGGCGCGAAGGGGCGTTCATTCACGCATTACGACGTCGAGCGGCGGAACTCGTTCTGCCCCCCCTTCCCCGGCGCCGCAGCCCGGCGGCGTCGCAAGCGCTCTAATCGTTACGGCGTTGACGGACAGTGTCGGGGATCTTTCCCGCCGTTACCGGTGTGGTGCCGATCGACGAGCTCCTCGACGGTGCGAAGCATGATCGTCTCGGCATCGACGCAGACACAATAGGTGGGTGATTCAGTCCAGGCACCGGTGTTGAGGTAACTGATACCGTCGGCTTTCGTCTGTTCGGCATAGTGGACGTGACCGCAGGCAACCGCCTCACAGCCGGCGGCCCGGGCACCAGCAAGCGCCAATTGACGGACCTTGCGCCGCAGGTGATTGTACAGGAAAGCCCAGTGCTTGGCGAACTGCGCCTCGTGCATCGACTGGCGCGTCAGCGCCATCCACACACGGTAGAAAATCCGGAAGGATTTGATGAACAAGCGATGCTGCGGCTTGACCACGTCGAACTGGTGGCCGTGAGCGACCAGCAACCGGTCGCCGATGGCGTAGGTGTCGCGGTAGCTGATCGCGGCGCTGGTGCAGGGCCGGTGCCCGAGGTCGTGGTTGCCGAACAGCCAGATGACCGTGCAGCGACTTGCCAGGTCTTCGATACGGTCGATGAGAACCCGGTCAACGTCACTGGGCGGCCGCTGGGGATTGTCGATGGTGTCACCATTGAATACGACCGTGGTTCCGGGCCTCAGCGTATCAAGGAATTTCAGGAAAAGTTCATGCCGGCAGAATGGCGAACCAATGTGTACGTCGCTGATGACGACAGTGTGCCAGCCATTCATTCCGTGGCCACCTGCTCGTCCTTGAGATAACAGACATTGTTGCAGGTCGGGCAATTCTCCGAGCCGGGCGTACAAGTCGTGAAATGGCTGGGCATGACGGATTCCCGGCAGTTCGGTTTGGATAACCGCAATTTAACGCCGGTGGATCAAATATCTACCGCACCGCAAGGGGCGGGACGGCCGCCCTTGACAAGCCGGACTGTTCCCGGTTAGTTTACGGTGCGAACAGTAACCGCAGTATGGGGCCTTGTACTACCGGGCGTCGCGAGATCAGGGATGAAAATAAACGTCAAACTCGCAGCACTTATTGTTGCGATCGCCATTCTGCCACTGGCACTGAGTAACATCATCGTATACACCTTTATCGAGCAGGCGGTCAAGGACGTTGCTCACGCCCACCTCGAGCTGGCCGCGATTTCCAGGCGCGACCGGCTGGCTGGTGAATTCCAGCACAATCGTGACCGGCTTGCCCTGGTCGCCAGCCACACTGCCCTGCGCCTGCATTGTGGCAACTACCTGGCCGATCCCGATGCGAACAGCGGCAGTATCGACCGCATCCGCAAGATCGTCCGCGACGCCAACGCCGCACTCGCGACCGTCGACGCCATCATCGTCCTCGACCTCGACGGCGCGGTAATCGCAACCTCGAATCCCGGGCGGCCCGGGAACGAACTGGGAACCACCGATTTTTTTGCCGACAGCCGCGACAGGTACCAGGTGACCGGCCTGGATTTCAGTCAGAAACGCTGGTGCCTCGGCGCACCGCTGCAGAACAGTGATGGCCGCAACATCGCGGTCGTCATGCTCATTGCCGACGCCACTGATTTTTTCCGGATTCTGGAGAATCCATTCGGGCTTGGCAAGACCGGGGAGGCTTTGCTGCTGGCACCCGCCGATGACAACACCCACTATCGTTACCTGAGCGGCCGCCCTGCCGCGATACATGGTCGCAACCCGACAGTTGGCGAGGTGCGGCAGTTGACAACAGCAACCGCCAATGGCCGACTGAGCTACACGGTGGACTACAGCGATGCATCGGTTGTAGCCCTGGCATATCCAATACCGAAACCCGGTTGGACGCTGCTGGTAAAAGGCAATACGTCAGAGATGTTGGCCGACATCGTCAACTTGCGCCGCTCGTTGATATTGATCATGATGGCTACCGCCGTGATCGCCGTCGTTTTCGCGCTGGGTTTCACCCGCACGTTCACCTGGCCGATTGGCATCCTGACGCGGTTCGCCCGGGACATCCGGGAAGGCAGGCTCGACAAGCGTCTGGACCTCAGCCCGACCAGCGGGTTTGCGACGCTGGGAAATACGTTCAACGACATGACCTTGGCCCTGCGCCGGCGGCGTGACGACCTCGAACGCAAGGTCGCGGAACGCACCGCCGCTCTCGACCAGTCGAATGTCACGCTGGAAAAGCAGACGCAGATACTGCAGTCGATCCTCAACAACATGGGTGATGCCGTCATCGTCAGCAACCCCGAGGACCGGTTGATCCTGTCGAACCCGGCGGCGGAGTCGATGATCGGCGCGGTGCGTAAGCACACCGCCAGCGCCATCCACGGCAGGTTTCTCGACGAAAAGCGACAGCCGATAGCAGTTGATGACCTGCCGATCACGAGGGCATTAAAAGGCGAGTCGGTCGATGAACGAGAACTCGTCCTGCACTCTCCGGATTCCGGTGATGACCGCTTTGTCAGTATCAATGCGCGGCCGATGCTCGATGCCGACGACAACGTCCAGGGCAGTGTCATGGTGATGCGTGACATCAGCCGACGCAAGCTGGTCGAGTCGAAGCTGGCGGAAACCAACCAGATGCTGGAGTCGATCATCAACAGCATGAGCGAGGGCCTCGTGGTTGCCGATGCCGACGGCAATCTCATCCTGTTCAACGCCGCGGCGGAACGAATCCTCGGGATGGGGCCGACAGATGCGGCGACCCATGAGTGGCCGGAGATTTATGGGGTGTTCAAAACAGACACGGTGACGCCGTGGCCGAGCAGTGAGCTGTCGATTCTGCGGGCGTCGCGCGGTGAGTCGCTGGACAATCTCGAGATGTTTATCCGCAACTCCTTAACTACAGACGGCGCGTTCATCAATGTCAGCGGCCGCCCCTTGCGCGACAGCAACGGCGAACTGCGCGGCGGCCTTGTCGTCTTCCGGGATGTCACGGAGGCCAAGCAGGCACAGGAAGAACTGCGGGACAACAACAACCTGCTTTTCTCGATCGTCGAGAGCACGGAAGACACGATTTTCGTCAAGAACAACAGTGGCCGCTACGTCTTGATGAACTCTGCCGGCGCCAGGGTTTACGGCCGGCCGCGGGCGGAAATAGAAGGCCGGCACGACGAGGATTTGTTTCCGCCGGAAATCGCCCGTCAACTCATGGAAAACGACCGTGCCATTTTGGCCGACGGAAACACCAGGACGACCGAGGAGAGTATTGTCACGGACGGACAGACGCAGCATTTCCTGTCGACCAAGGGCATCCTGCGCGACAAAGATGGCAACGCCGCCGGCATCGTCGGCATCAGTCACAACATTACCCAGCGCATCGAAGCGGAAGCGGCTTTGCACGTGTTGCGCCTGGCCCTGGAGAACACCCTCGAAGGCATCGCCCATGTGAACCGCTACGGCTGTCTGGACACGGTGAACCCGGCGTATGTCGAGATCCACGGTTTTAAGCGGCCCGATGAAATGACCGGGCGCGAGTGGCAGCATTTCATCTCCCCCGCCCAGGGCGCCCAGGCGACAACCGTCTATCAGCAGATGATGGACGATGGCAAGGCCGAGTTCGAGGCACTCGTCACACGCCCGGACGACACGACATTCCATGCCCAGATCACGCTGGTCAAGACGCAGTCCAAAAACGGCGAGTTCGACGGCAGTTACTGTTTTGTGAAGGACATCAGTGAGCGCAAGAACACCGAGGACGCGAGGTTGCGCGACCGTGAATGGGAGGCGCGTACAAGCCAGCTCGAGGCGGACAATATCAAGCTGCAGGCAGAGGTCGATGAGCGCTTGCGGGTCGAGGCGGCACTACGCAGCACGGTGCGGCAAAAGGACACGCTCCTGCGGGAGATTCACCACCGCGTCAAAAACAACCTGCAGGTGATTTCCAGCATGCTCAGCCTGCAGTCGGCAAACATCGAGGAAGAGTCCGTCCTGCAGCTGTTCCGCGAAAGCCGCAACCGCGTCAGGGCACTGGCATTGCTCCATGAACGGCTGATGAGCGCGGAAGATTTAGAAAAAATCGACATCAATGATTATATTCACAACCTCGTCGCCAACGTTTTTCGCTCGTATGGTATGTCGACGGAACATGTTTCAACCGAGGTGGATGTTGACGACATCCGTTTCGATGTGGATACTGCCATACCGTGCGGCTTGATCATCAATGAGCTTGTCTCCAACTCCTTGAAGCACGCATTCAATGACGGTCACGGCGGCTGCGTCAATGTAAGCCTGCACCGGGATGCCCATGGGGGATATGAACTGGCGGTGCATGACAATGGCAAGGGGCTGCCGGAAAATTTCGACTTTCGGACCACGGAATCGGTCGGATTGCAGCTGGTTGTCGCACTCACCCAGCAGCTGAACGGTGAGATCTCCCTGGGCAATGGTACAACGGGAACGAAATTTCAAATCGACTTCAGGCCACGCGCCGAAAAGGACTGCGAGATTTCAACCTGAGATGTCAAATGACGCAAGCTAATATTGTGATTGTCGAGGACGAACCGATCGTCGCGATGGACATAAAGCGCTGTCTCAAACAATTGGGCTACCAAGTCGCCGCCGTTGCCGCAAGCAGCGAGGATGCGGTTCAGCAGGTCGTTGACAACCGTCCGGATCTCGTGCTCATGGACATTCGCCTCAAGGGCGATATCGATGGAATCGAAACTGCCTGGCGCGTCCGCCAGCGTTTCAACGTGCCGATCGTCTATCTCACCGCGCATTCCGATCCGGAAACGCTGGAACGGGCCAAGTTCACCGAACCATACGGCTACATTCTCAAGCCCTACGAAGACCGCGATCTGCATACCACCATCGAAATGGCACTGCACCGTTTTCATAAAGTCACCGAGATCGTCGATAACGAACGCTCACTGAAAATGATTCTGCGCAGCATCGGCGACGCGGTCATCGCCACCGACAGCTACGGCTATGTGACTTACATGAACGCCGTGGCCGAGGTCGTTACCGGGCTGCGCCGCAGCGATGCCGTTGGCCGAAAGATGTGCGACGTGCTCACCTTCGACGACGAGGGCGATCGGGTTGCCGCCAACCAGGTC
>JASLZG010000100.1 GCA_030754995.1 Lentisphaeria bacterium | reverse complement strand
GGTGATTCGATGTCGGCCGGGTTCGAGGTCGGTGGTGTCGAGAAATGTCCGCAGGTCGTCGGTGCTGTTGGCGTCGAAATTGAACATCACACCGGAACGTGTGCGCACCGTCGTCTGGCCGTTGTGCAGCACCGCATGGAGATCCTCTGCATCGATCGGTTCATCACCGACGAGGCCGCCGATCTCGACGTCGAGCCAGCCGTTGCCTTCGTGGACAGTCAGGGTCGGCTTGATGGGGACAGTGTCCTTGAACAGGTCCTCGATTTTGTAGTCGATCTTGAGCATGACGTCGGCCGGCAGCAGCGCGCGAGCCTGGCGGATTGCCTCAACTGTCCCGGGCGTCGTTGGCAGACGGTACACCCCGTCCTTCGACGGTTCTATGGGCAGCTTGTTGAGAAATTGACGGACATCCTCGAGGACGGGAGAGTCGCTCTGCACGATCGTAAAGTTGTCGCGCCCCGGGGCGAGCCGCGCCGGAGTTATTGCCGGGTCGGCAAAAATCGGGGCAGTCTTGATCGTGGCGGCGACAATCAGCTCCTCGCCCTCGGACTTGATATCGATTCGCGGCGTACCACGGTGGGTGACGGTGGTGACGGATGGGCCGGCGATCAGGTCGAGGCGGTGATGGAGAATGGTCGGCAGATGGTCGGCGATGGCGGTCGTTGCCACTTCCGGGTCGTTTTTGCCGAAGACGCGGTTGAGCACGTCCCGGTCGAAGGGGACATCGAGCCGGTAGCGCTTCTCGGCGACCGTCACTTCGGAATGCTCGCCGGCGAGCTGCTCGCCGACGGTGTGAAAAGGCGCCCGTGTGCCGTCGGGCGCGATAACGACACAGGCGAGCGTCGTCTTCGTGCCGCGGGTGTGCAGTTCGACGGCCAGTCGGGCGCTGATTTTGCTGCCGGAATAGGCTGCCTGAGTGTCGCGGTCGACGATCGCGTCGGCGAAATCGTTCCACTCGTTTTTCCAGCGGGCGAAGTGTTCGGCGGAAACCTGCAGCAGTGACGGGTTTTTACTGATCAGGTGCGGCTTGTTGATGGCCGGCCAGATGCGTGAGAGCACGCGGTCGGTCCACGATTCCCAGCCGTTCTCGTTGCCGTCACGCAGGCGTCGGCTGAGGTTGTAGAGGTCCTGGACGTGGAGTTGGCGTTTGTGCCCGTCGCTCAGCTCGTAGAACCGCAGGGCAACTTCCGGCGGGGCGTGATCGTAATCGGATTCGAGTTGCAGTTGTTTCATTGTTCCCGGGCATCGGCGCTGATTTTTCGGCGCCACGTTTTGACCGTTGCCGTGATGTCGTCGGCCTGCGTGATCGCCGTGACCACGGCAATACGCTGGGCGCCGGCGTCCAGCAATTCCTCGACATTCGTCAGTTTTATGCCGCCCATAACGGTGAACGGCAGATCGATCTGCGATGCGATTCCGGCGATCGCTTCCGGCCCGAGGAAGGTGTGGAGACCGTCCTTCGTTCCGGTCGGATAGATCGGACCGATATTGATGTAGTCGGCACCTTCGCGCACCGCCTCCTGTGCCTGCGCCAGCGAGTGCGTCGAGCGCCCGATGATCTTGTCAGGGACCATCTGCCGTGCCACCGGCAGCGGCAGGTCGTCCTGACCCAGGTGAACGCCATCAGCATCGATGGCGATGGCGATATCTACGTGATCATTGATTATCAGCAGCACATCGTGTGCCTGCGTCAGTTCACGAAATTGCCGTGCCTTCTCATACAGCCGCAGCATCGACGATCTTTTGTCGCGCAATTGCACGATGCGGGCGCCGCCGGCGATGACGGCTTCCAAGACTTCGACATCCGAGCGGCCGGCCGACAGTTCCTCGCTCGTGACCGGGTACAGGTCGACGGCGTTGAAACGCTGGACTCGCGCGGCGTGGACTCTTTCCGAGCCGGGACCCACCGTGCTAATTCCGTCCGACAACGCCCTCGACAGGGCTCGATGCAGCGGCTACCTGCAGGGGTGTCGACGGTACCGACAGGTAGCCCTGGCGGCCGGCTTCCACGGCGAGCTTGAAACCGCGCGCCATCCGGACCGGATCACCGGCACGGGCGATCGCAGTATTGACCAGGACGGCGTCCGCCCCCATTTCCATCGCTTCGGCGGCGTGCGACGGTTTGCCGAGGCCGGCGTCGACCACGACAGGGATGGAGGCCTGTTCAATGATGATCTCAATATTGGCGCGGGTCAAGATGCCGCGATGGCTGCCAATCGGCGAACCCAGCGGCATGACCGTGGCGCTGCCGGCTTCCTCAAGCTGCAATGCCAGAATCGGGTCGGCCTGGATATAGGGCAACACGACAAACCCGTCCTTGATCAATGCCTTGGCGGCCTTCAGGGTCTCGGGCCCGTCTGGCAACAGGTATTTCGGGTCCGGGATGACTTCGAGCTTGACGAACTCCTGCTCACTGGCGGCACGGCCGAGGTTGGCGGTGCGAATGGCCTCCTCCGCGGTCGTGGCCCCGGCGGTGTTCGGCAGAAAATGATAAGCGCTGAAATCCAGGTGATTCAGCAGGTTTTTCTCGGGGTCGTTGAGGTTGACCCGGCGGATGGCGACGGTGACCATCTCGGTCTCGGCGGCCGCAATACTGGCAGCCATGGTCTCCATGCTGTCGTATTTGCCGGTGCCGACGAACAGGCGTGAGTTGAACTGCTTGCCGCCGATGATCAGCTTTTCATCATCCATACCAGTACACAAGGGGCGTCAAATGGCCAAGGCCGGCGTGCGAGACGCGGCGAATTCACGGGTGAGGGTGAACTCCTGTTCACGCTCAAAACATAGTAGGGCTCGTTTGATTTTCAAGCCGCCGCTGTAGCCGCCGAGTCCGCCGCCGCTGGTTATCACGCGGTGGCACGGGATGACGATCGGATAGCGGTTGCTGGCCATCACCCGGCCGACCGCCCTGGCGGCGCCCGGAGAGCCGGCGTCGGCAGCGATTTCGGCGTATGATCGCGTCCGCCCCGAGGGGATGGCACACACGCAATTGACCACACGTCGCTGGAATGCCGTCAGGCTGTTCAGCGATAAAAAGTCGACGGTGAACGTAAAATCCGAATCGCTGAAATACGCCTCGAGCTGGCCCTGCAGCACGGCTACAGAGGCAGGTGCCGAAGCCTTTGCCGCGCCCCTGGTGGCGGGGGCGCAGCGGTCTCCGATGCCGATCCGGTCAATCGTCGCAGTCGCTGAATCCCAGGTGATGGAGATCGGGCCGATCGGGGAACGTTGCGAGATTGTCGCTTTCACTTTTCGCTCCTGTCTTTCGACGAGAAAACCAGGGCCATGCCGGCCCGTATCCGCCGGACGGAGAGGTTCAGGATGAGCTGTTCGACAGTCAGGATGACACCGCTGGCAATCAACCCGACGAGCAACCCGATAAAACCGCCGACCAGCGCCCCGGCAACATAGTCGTCTGGTAGTTGAAAACCCCGTCGCGCACCAATCGCAATGCAAAGAATCATCGCGCCGAGCTGAAAGCCTGTCGCCACCCGGCGGCGACTGACTGACTGTGCTTCCCCGCTCACGCGACTTGCGCCTTGCGGCCAAGGTTGCGCCGGTGCTGGAAATGATCAGCGAGCATGGACCCGCCGCCGCAACCGGCATCATGGATGACGCCCAGCTCCATGCACCGGGCGAAATCGGCAGGCGGTTCGGTCGCGGCAATCGCAACCGGTGCAGGCATGGTCTCGTCGGATGGCATGGACGATTCCTTCATAAATGTTCATAACGGCTCCGCGTGGCAGTTGAAGATGCCGCTCCAGCAGCCAATTTTGAACTGGGCGCCAGCCGACAACTTTTGACCCGACACGTGGCCGTGAAACAATGCGTCGTGGCCGCTCATCGTTGTTTTTGGCATCGTTCCAGGGAATTTGCCGCACATTACTGCCAGCGCGATGCTCTGTCAAAGGCTTTTTCATGGATGTGCGGCGCACCGGTCCCGACTCGGTGGGGCCCCGACTGGGCATCAAGTCAAGGGAACTTCGTCGTCGCTTCTATGGACGCAGACGCTTGTCAGATTTGCCGCCGTCGCGCGGGATTGCCCCCAGGATATTATGCTTGTCCTCTTCCGGTATTGGCAGGAGGCGGATGCTTTGAATTGTGGAAATAACCGCTGAACTGCTCTGCCGCCGAACGTCTCCCCGTGCGGTTGGGCTGGTGCTTGTAAGAAGATTGCATGCCGGGGCGACAGCCCGGAGATATTGGCGCTACGGGGCGCGTCGCAGACGGGCGACAAAGACGCCGTCACAGTCGGCGTCGTACGGCCAGACGCGGATCATGCCGTCGGTCGCTTCGCCGGTCAGCGGATGGGGTGTCGGCTCCAGGGTGAAGGCGCTTTCGGCTTCCAGCAATTGAGTGACAACCGCTTCGTTTTCCCCGGTGCACAAGGAGCACGTTGAATACACCAGGCAGCCGCCCGGTCGGACCCCGGCAGCGGCCCGCTGGAGGATGTCTGCCTGCAGCTCACTTATCCTGGCGACTTCATCGGGTGGCGTGGTCCAGCGCGCATCCGGGCTGCGCCGCCAGATGCCGCTGCAGGTGCACGGTGCGTCGACCAGGACGCCGTCGAAGTTGGCCGCTTGTACTGGAATGGCGCGACCCTTCCAGGGCCGCGTCCGGATATTGTGGAGGCGGGACCGGCGGCTGCGTTTTTTAAGGGCCAGCAATTTGTATTCGCGAATCTCCGTGGCGACGACGGTGCCCGTATTGGCCATCATCGAGGCGAGCTGCAGGGATTTGCCGCCGGCACCGGCACAGGCATCCCACCACCGCTGCTTCCGCTCGGCGGCGCAGACGAGGCCGATGACCTGGGACGCCAGGTCCTGAACCTCGAATCGCCCGTCCGTGAACTCCGGAACTTCGTAGAGGTTGGGCCGGGCGTCGCGCAAGGCCAGGGCGGCATCAACAGTGTCGGAAATCTGCGGCTTGAAGCCGTGCGCCTGCAGGTCCGTAACCAGCGCCTCGCGGCTGCCCCCCTGGGCCCGCAGCCAGAGCGGCGGCCGTGGCTGGCAAAAAGCCAGCAGACGGGCCAGGTTGGAAATCGCCGGCAGGTTATGCCAGATCCATTCCGGCAGCAGCGACCGTGGTTGCAAAGAGTCCGGAACCAGCCGAAAAAAACGGCACAGCGATTTGGCGGACTGCGCCAGGGAATCGGCGCGTTGCGGGGCATCTTTGGGCAAGTCGTAGCCCTGTTTCAGTTCGTCCCGCCAGATCGGCAGGATGGACTTGGCCGGGACGTCGTCAAGCAGGCAGGCGCCGTAGAGCACGGCCAGGCCCGTTGGGGAATGCGGGTCGATCGGCCTGGTTGGATCAGGCAGTATCTGCTGCAACCACCCCCACCAGCGGAAAACGGCGAAATACAATGCGCTGATGAGACGCCGGTCGGTGCTGCCGAACTTGCGGTTCTGCCGGAAGAAGGCGGCAAGGATACGATCGGCGGGCTTGCCGGTCTCGAGCACGAGGCGGAACTGCTGATGCACCACGGTGGCGCACGTTCTTGCGCGGCTGGCGGCGCGTTTGCGTGATTCCGTGTGCTGCGATGGTCTCCGGCCGCCGGGCATTGACAGCCCTAACGCTTCACCGACTTGCGCGGGCGCTTGAGGTTCTGTGAGCAGATGCGATGGACAGCGTCGATCGACACCTTGAACTTCTGGGCCACGTGGCGGTAGCTTTTCTTGGAGACTTTTTTCATGTGGACGATCTGTTTCTGCATGTCGGCGGAGTACTTGGAGAGATCATCCGGTTTCGCCTTGCTCATAGAACTCGCGGCGGCGGGCTTGGCCTTGGGCTTGCGGTCGCGCTTCGGCGGGGTTACCTCGCCCATCTCATCCTCGAGCTCCCTCAGCGAGGCGTTCGGGCGGCCCTTGCGCAGGCGCTGTGTGGCAAAGAGAATCTTGAGGTCAGCTTCCGGTACGCCGTACTTCTCCTCGAGATAATCATAGCTTTTCTTGGAACTCAGGCGGAAGTCGATGATTTTCTCGCACAGGGCTTCGTCGTACTTGCCGAAAACCAGGTCAGCCTTTTTCTTGCCCTTTTTCTTTGCCTTCACCGGGGCGGTTTCTTTCCTGGCAGGTTCGGCACCAGTTTTCTTGGCGGCCCCTTTGGCGGCCTTCTTGCCCGCTGCTATCGCGGCAGGCGAGCCCGGTGCCGGACGCGGTGGCGGTACGGGCGGCAGCTTGTGGGCTACCGGGGTCTTCGGCATGGAGAGGAAGCCGCTGTCGAAGAGGGGGTGATAAACCATGTCCTTGTCAAGCAACTCGACCTGCGACGTGGAAATGATCTTGCCGATGCAGCCGATAATGGCGGTGAACTGCTTGCCGTCGAGGGTACGGACGATGCCTTCGCTGGCAGTAAAGCGGAAGGACAAGTCCTGGTCGGGATACAGGAAGCTGAGCATATTGTCGCGGCAGTAGGCAAACTTCATGTCTGTCGTCAGATAGACATATTCTGTTTTAATCTCGACGTCGCGTGGATGGAAGGCTCGTTCCTCGATCGGCACGTTACGCATTGGAAAGTTCTTGACGATCGGGCCCCAGAACTGCACCGCCGGATGGGCGGTCAGATGTTCCAGTGCTTCAGCTGTTACATAAAGTAAATTGGCCATGATGCTCTCCCTGAGTCAATTGGGCAGATTTTCTGTTCCAAAAACGGGCCGGTTTCGTGCGTTGTAAATGGTTTATAAGTAAAGAGTTGCGCTCAGCAGGTCCGGCAACTTGCAACTCTGATTTAGCCCCGTACAAATACCGAAACATTCTGAGTTTACAATGTACGTCATTAAATAAAAAGAAAAAAGACCGGATTTTCCGCGCCGGTGTCCGTTAACGGATGATTTCTCGTCGGGCCTCAAACTAGGCGAGGGGCCCTGCGGCGAACGGGCCAATTGGACATAACACATTCAAGCGACCGCATTTCCGGCAACGCGGGCTGGTCGTGCGCCTGATTCGCCGGTGTTACGAAGCGGAGGGCACCAAACCCCTGAGCATTTCGCCAATCACCGTACTGCGCCAGCCGCTTGTCAGGTGGGAGTCCCCGGCAGGGTGGCGCACAAAACTGGTGATCGCCTCCTTGGTGGCGACGATTTCGGTGGCGACGCCGAGTTCGTTGGCAATCTCGTTGGTACGGTCGAGAGCATCGCGGACCAGTTGCTTCTCGGCGCGCATCGAGCCCTGCCGGCGTTTGGCGGTGGGCTGGACGGGATTGTCACGGCCGTGAGCAACGCAGTTGAGCAGCTTTTTGCTCCAGCGCTGGCAGGCTTTCGCATCGATGCTGGTGAGTTGCCGCAGTTCGTTGCTGTTACCGGGCTGGCGGCGTGCGAGCTCGAGCAGGGTTTTGTCGTCGAGGATCCAGCGTGGCGGTTTGTCGATGGATTCGGCGTGGGCGTTACGCCATTCTGCCAGGCAATTGAGGATGCCGAGTTGCCGGTCGTTGAACCGGCCGGTGCCGCGAATCCGCTGCCAGGCCGGCGGCGGATCGTGAACCTGCCGACGGAAGCTGGTCAGGAGGGCGGCGGCGTCTTCCAGTGCCCAGCTGAGGCGATCCCGCTGCTGCAGGCGATTGAGCAGATCGTCATAGCAGCGCAGCAGCAGGCTGACTTCCTTGGCGGCGTACTCGAGCTGCGCCGCGGTCAGCGGCCGGCGGCACCAGTCGGTGAACTGCTGCGATTTGCTGATGTTTATATCGAGGCAGCGATTGACCAGTTCGGCGTAGCCAATCTGGTAGCCCATGTCGAGCATCGCCCCGGCTATCTGGGTGTCGAACAGGGGGTCCGGGACCTGCCCGCAATACTGGTAGAGCACCTCGAGGTCCTGGGAGCAGGCATGAAAGACTTTCAGGCATCCTTGGTTGGTCAACAGTTCGACCAGCGGTGTCGGGTCTGTTACAGCCAGCGGGTCGATGGCGAAGGTGAGGTTGCCGGGTGCCGCGATCTGGATGAGACCGATGCGTGGTGCGTACGTCTTGCGCCAGACGAATTCCGTGTCGATCGCACAGACGGGAAGATCCATGACCGGGCGGATTCGTTCGGCAAAATCCTGTTGATCCTGGATCAGCATGCCGAGGCCTTGCACTTGAAGCATTCGTGTGCCGTTTGCTCAGGCTGGACAGGTTCCGTGGCGGCACGCCGCTGGAACGAGGGGCGGGAGTCAGACCGTTTCCTCGACTTCGTAACTCAACTTTCCTTCGGCGATTTCCTGCAGGGCGACATCAAGGTGGTTGATCCCCTGGCGTCGATCGACGGGAACCATGGGATAGGAACCGCGCGCCAGTTCTTTGGCGCGCTTCGAGGCGAGCACAACGAGGATCATTCGATCCGGTATTTTTTCGATCGCCTGCTTGAGATAGTCGTCGTTCAAATGAGACCTCCACCCGTTGTCTGGCTGCACTGCGAAAATTCAAAAGGCAAACAGTCAATATAGAGCGATCGCGACCACATGCAACTCATTTGCTGCCAAGATTATCAGAAAAGTCCTAAAGACCTGTCGCAGCGGCAGATTTGGCCTCTTGCCGAAATGATGGGAGTGATGAAACGGGGATGAAGATGGCCTGGACAAAGCAAGAGCTTCTCGGAGGGTAGACGGAATGTCGTCAGATGCCGGGCAGTTTATTGAAGCAATGAGGCGGGGGATTGTCGATCATCGGGTGTACATCGAGCGCCGGGCTTGGACATCAGAAGTCGGGCCTGGATGCACTCGTCGGTGCCCAAAAATAAAGTATAGTGATCACCATGGCGAAAAAACCACATCCCCTGCCGCCGCCGGACATTTATGAGACCGGGGCGCCGGTCGACGGTGAAGCCCAACAGCTCGACCGGCGCCTTTACATTCAGTTGTTGGCTTTTACCGGTGTCCAGGAACCGCGCGACATTGTCCACTGTCTCAGTCTGGCGAAGTTCGAGGCGGTGGTATATGCCAATGCCACTGATCCAGCCGGGGTCGCCGTGCTGTTTGTCACCGAGGACCCTGCCGACTTGATCGAACCGCTGCGGCGGGTTTGCCGGGAGTGCCTGTCGAAGTTCACGCCCCTGCCGGAATTGACGATGATTGGCCGTACCTACGGCGCTGGTCGCGAACGGGACCTGGAAGATTGGCTGTTGCGCCAGCCGCGCCGGCGCCTGACCGATCCCGACCAGCCGTGGGCGATCTGGTACCCGCTGCGGCGCAAGCCGGCATTTTATCAACTTGAGCCGCGCGAGCGCGGAATGATTCTGGCCGAACACGGCATGCTCGGTCGCCGCTATGGCGAGGCCGGGCTGGTACAGGATATCCGGTTGAAATGCTTCGGGCTCGACCGCAACGACAATGAGTTTCTGATCGGCCTCGTTGGCCGCGAACTCAATGCCCTGTCATGCCTGGTTGAGGACATGCGCGAGACCCAGCAGACAGCTCAGCATCTCGACAGCCTCGGACCGTTTTTCGTCGGCCACAGGATCGGTTCAGCGAACATCGAAACTTGATCGCTTACCGCATAGCGAATCCCGCATCAGCATGTCAATGGGGCCCGTAAAATGTCAGAGCTGCCGGTCGCTCTGCGAGGTGACGCGGATTGCGCCGCTCGCGGATGAGGCGGAAACAGCGTTCGGCGTCACCTGGCGCTGCGCCAGCTGCGCCGAAGAATTCATCGATATCTGCCCGCTCGGCCCGCTGGTGCCGGGGCCGGGGCTCTGTCTGAATTGCGGTGTTTCGCTGGTCGACGATTGTTGTATGGATTGCGGTATGAGCGCCGGCGATGCGGAGTTGTTCTTCGGACTTTGGGATATACCGGAGAACGACCCGGTTGGCTACGCGGTCAATCTGCTCAACCTCGGGCGGGCTCGGCGCGCCCTGGCGGTATTGAACACGCACTTGCTGTCGGCACCCGAGGATGCCGATGCATGGATGGCGAAGTCCGAATTTCTGCGCCAGCTCGGATTTGCCGACGCCCGCCTGCAGATGCTGCGCGGCGCGACGGCTGCAGGGGCGCCGGCGGCGCTGCTGATCTCGTGCGGCATCGCGCTGTTCGAGCGTGGACAGTTCGAAGAAGCGATGCAGGCGTACCGCGACTACCTCGATCGCGAGCCCTCCGGCGAGTGGCGCGCCGTTGCGATGGGCAACCTCGGCAATGCGGCGAAGAGTCTCGACCGGTTCGAGCTGGCCGAGACGATGTATCAACGGGCGATCGACCTGGCGCCTTCGGAGACCGCGTTTTACCTGAATTATATTCGCCTCGTGCGCGAGGACGCGGTACTGGCACTGGAACTGATCGAAGGTGCGCTGGAACAGCACCCGACACCGGAGATGCGATCGCTGCTGCTGGAGGAGAAGTCCTTCATCTATGCCGAGCAGCAGAACGGCCTGCAAGCATTGGCCGCGGCCGAAGCGGCGTTTCTGCTGAGTTCCAGCATCACGGCTCGCTACCTGAAGGGCAGGGCGCTGGCCCTGCTCGGGCGACTCGACGAAGCGCGCCAGGAAATGAATGCTGTCCTCGCGAATGACCCGGGCAATGTCGATGCCGCGCGTGCCATCAAGATGCTCACAGATGGCTTGGGCAAGGGACTGTTTGGGGCCAACTGATTTTCCGCAAACGTGTCGTCGCCGAACGCCGAGACTAATGCCGCCCGGGCAGGCGCACCGCTCCGGTCAACGGCGCCCGCCTGCCGCGCGGCGCTCCCGGCAGTTACTCGAAAATCACATCCGCGATGTCGTCGGTATCCGCGAACACCATCAACAGCCGATCGATGCCCAAGGCGCAGCCGGCGGTTGGCGGCATCCCGGCTCCGAGCGCCGCCAGAAAGTTTTCGTCGATCGGATATAGTTGGCGCCCGTCGCGCCGCCGCCGATCGGCACAGGCCTCGAAGCGCCGGCGTTGTTCGACAGGATCGACCAGTTCGCTATAGGCGTTGGCCAGTTCAAGGCCGGCGACATACAGTTCCCAGCGTTCGGCGATGCTCGGATCGGCGGGGGCCGTTCGGGCCAGCGCCGCCATGGCGGCGGGATAGTCGATCATGTAAAACGGACAGTCCCGACCGAGCCGCGGCTCGACAGTTTCGACCAGCAGTCGATCGAATTCGGTCGTGTTCAGTGCGGCGGCGTCCGCACCTGCGAACTTTGCAAATGTCTCGCGCACGGTGCGGATCTCGCAGGTGCCGAGGTCGATGGTTGTATTGCGATAGGGCAGGGGGCCGGGCCGGCCGAGTCCGGCGGCCACAGCCTGGAGCAGCCCCTGAGTTTCCTGCAGGATGTCACGGTAACCGGCATTTGCGCAGTACCACTCGAGCATGGTGAACTCGGGCCGATGCCGGCGGCCGTATTCACCGGCGCGGAAGCACGGGCCGATCTGGAAGAGCCGCGGGTGTCCGGCCTGGACCAATCTTTTCATGTGGAGCTCGGGCGAGGTCCGCAGCCATCGATCATCGGCGGGGATGGCGTCGATGTAATCCTCGAGAGTCGGGGTTTCGACGCTGACCGGCGTCTGAACCTCGAGATAGCCGCGCCCGTCGAAGAAGGTCCGAATCAGGCGCAGGACGTCGCTGCGCAGCTGCAAGGTGCTCAAGCTCTGCATCTCTGGGGATGATGGAGTAAGGGAGTCGCGGAGTAGTCGAGGGACAGGGACTGCCGGGTTCCGACACTCCCGCCGCGCCACGGGTCAACTCTTGCTGACTCGTTCCGAATATTCGCCGGTGCGCGTGTCGATCTTGATGGTATCGCCTTCGTTGATGAAGAGCGGCACCTGTATTTCATAACCGTTGTCGATCTTGGCGCCCTTGGTCACATTGGTGGCGGTGTCGCCCCGGACGCCGGGCTCGGTGTCGGTGATTTTCTTGTCGACGAAGTTCGGCAGGGTCACGTCGATAGCCTGGCCGTTGAAGTTGAGAATCTTGCAGTCCATGTTCTCGATCAGAAACCATTTCTGCTCGCCGAGCAGCTCGCCGTCCAGCCGGACTTCCTCGTACGTCTCGTTGTCACTGAAGATGTAACTGTTGCCTTCGGCGTACGAAAAGATGAAATCGCGTTCTTCCAGGGTGGGCTTGTCGATCTTGTCGTTGGCGCGGTAGGTCTTGTCCATGGTGATGCCGCTGATCATGTTCTTCATCTTGCAGCGGTACAGGGCCTGGCCCTTCCCCGGCTTACAGAAGTCGAAGTCGGTGACCTGCCAGGGGGCTCCGTCGATTTCGATCTTCAATCCCTTGCGCAAATCTGACGCGCTATACATGGTTGCCTCACAATTCTGAGTGTTCAGTGTTCATCGACGAACGGTACAATAGCGTATGTGCCGGAGGGAGTCGAACAGTTCAGGCCCCTTTGAGGAATCGCCCGGCCAGTTCCAGAATATCGTCGCCGGCGTCCTCGACGACATAATGGCCGGCATCACGGAATTCGTGCACGTGCGCTTGCGGGAAACGCTGTCGCAGGTCGTTCAGGAAAAAGTCGGTGAAGCAGAAGTCCTTGGTGCCCCAGCAGATCATGACCGGTTTGTCAGCCAGCTTGTGGATGTTGTCTTCGACCGCTTTTCCGGCCTGCCACGACGGGTGCCTGTCGTTCAGCGGGATGTCATGGACAAAGGCGAGTGTCGCGATCCGATTGGCGTAGCTGTCGTAAGGCTTGAGAAAGCCGGCCGCGATATCCTTCGTCATCTTCTCCGGGTTGCAACTGGCGAACCAGACGGCACACTTGGCGAACAGGTTGAAGCCGCGCACGGCGATGCTGCCGAGCAAGGGAACTTTGCAGGCGAGGATGCTGACCGGGTAGTTGCGCGTCAGGCAGGCAGTCGTGTTGAAGACGATCAGGCGCTTGAGGCGGTCCGGTTTGCGCACGCCCACGCCGAAACCGATCGGCCCGCCCCAGTCGTGGACGGCGAGGCTGAACTGCTCAATGCCGAGGTGCTCGAGCAGCGCCTCGACGTTGTCGATGTGGGTCTGCAGCCGATAGGGATAGCGTTGCGGCTTGTCGGAGAATCCGCAGCCGATATGATCCGGGACGATGACGCGAAAGCGATTGCGGAGTCCGCGAACGAGGTCCCGGTAGTAGAACGACCACGTCGGGTTGCCGTGCAGCATCAGGAGCACGGGGCCACTGCCCTCGTCGAGGTAGTGATAGCGCAGGCCGTCGAGTTTGAGGAAGTTGGATTCGAACGGGTAGAGTTCGGAGAAGGTGTCTCTTGGCATAGGGTGTACAGGATAGCCGCGGGCGCCGGAACCGCAACCCGTGCGGCCCTCTTTTGCGGCACGGCCCCCGTCTGCATGGTGCATCGAGCGATGCGCCGGGAGACGTTTAACGGCGGCAGTCCGACGGCGGCTGTTGGTCGGGCGGATCGACGCGGACGGGAAGTGTCGCCGGCTTGTCGCCTGTCTTGCCTGCCAACTTTCGGGCCCCATCGATTACCGCATCGAAGACGCGATCGTGAAGGTCCATGATTTTTTCCAGAATGTCCATGGCTCTATCAATTCCTATGGTCGTTGGCCGCTTGGCAAGACGATGTCCCTACAACTCATCACGCCGCCAGATGCTGATCCTAAAATACAGGCGGATAGCCCGAAAAGTCAAGGACGCAAGTGATTCTTTTTCCGTTCGCCGCTTTCGGTAGGGGCACAGCCATTGCCCGGCTTTTTTACCACCATTGATCAGGCGGCGGCGGCCTGCCGGGAAAGTCGGGCTACAACACAGTCCCGGCGAGATTGGCAATTTTCCTGACGCCCTTGTACGTCTTCTTGACCATCCCCGGCGTTTTTTCCTTGAAGACGCTGTGGTCGTTGAAGTCCGTATTGATGATGGTTTCGCCGATGGCGATCTTGTCGAGCAGGATGTCAACGCCGGTGTGGTACTGGGCATAGGCCTCGAGTGGTTGGTAGAGGCCGTAAATTGTTACCTCCTCGCCTTTGCGGCGGCTTTCGGAGCAAATCTGGAAGCACCGTTGCAGGATCTCCCGGTTGTAGCCGTCCTCGGCAACGCGCAGCTTGGTTTCAACCTTTGGAAAGATGAGCTGCGCGGCGATCGAATCGTTGTATTGCGGCTCCATCCCGAGCACCATGATCCACTGATCGGCGTCGTCGGTATTGGTGCCGTATTCCATGCCGAGGATGTATGCGTCGAGCACGACACGCTGGTCACGGAATGTGTCGGTGTCGCCGTGGAGCTGCTCGATGGACGTCGGCACGTACCCATCCGCGTTGGTCGGCAGCGCTTTTTTGGTCGACGTGCATCCGGCCAGGACCAAGGCCAGGAGCGCGGGAAGGGCCAGCAGGCGGGCTGATTTCTGTATCCGTAGTTTCATCTTATTCCTCGATGGTTTTGGCCCAGTCATACAAGGCTGTCATGTTGCGCATCGAACTGGTGTCGTCGTCGTATGCGAGGTTGATTGTCAGCCCGTCGAGCGTGAGCGACTCCATTTTGACCCACAGCAGGTTCATTTCCTCGAGCAAGTTGCCATGTATCAGGCGGCCATGGACCGTGATCGAATCGCTGCCCTCGAGTTGTGC